>NZ_JBYTEG010000034.1:0-60542 GCF_058792255.1 Cupriavidus sp. CPT47-8839-RL05A
ACGGATCGTTAAGTCGCGACCTTCTCGCTACACCGTTCGGTACCTGAAGAAGGACCTTAACTGAACGGCATTACACCTTCGGGTGCTTTTTTCATGGGCGCGGCCGGCGCCGCAGCCACAGGTACCAGCCCGCCTGCGAGGCGGCTTCGCCCATTGGCTGCAGCGGCACCAGCACGCCGCCATGGCGCGCCACCACGCGCTGTGCGCACAGGAGCGCCGCCCCGGGCTGCGCCAGCCGCGCGGCGCGGTCGTCGTCGGCGGGATCGAACGCCAGCCACAGCGCCAGGCCGCCGGCATGGCCACGGCACGTGACCCGCAGCGCAGTCCCCCGCGCGGCGGCCTCAATGGCGCTGGTCAGCAGCCATTCCAGCGTTTGCGCCAGCATCGCCTGGTCCCCGCCAAGGCGCGGCAGGCGGCCGGCCGGCCGTTCAAGCCGGACGCCGGCCTCGCTGGCCAGGGTCCAGACGCGGTCCAGCGCTTCATCCAGCAGAGATTCCATGGCGATACGGCGCATGCGATAGGCGTGGCGGGTTTCGCGCAGCAGCCGGTTCAGGTCATCGATCTGGCGCAGCGAACGGCGCGCATGGCTGCCGACCTGCGCCAGCAGCGCGGCGTCGGCCTGGTCCCGCGTGCGGCGCAGTTCCAGCCAGGCCAGCAGCGAGGCATTGGGGGCGCGCAGGTCGTGGCCAAGCACGTGCAGCAGCATGTCGTGCACGGCGGCGGGGTTGCGCACATCAGCGCGCCGCTGCCCGACCGGCCGGCCGCGCAGGCACCGCGCCAGCCAGCGGCCGCCGAGCCACAGTGCCACGGCGAGCCCCGCCTGGTGCAGCCGGGACGCTTTCATGCGGCAGCCCGTTCGGTGCGCTCCGGGCGATCGGTACGCTCCAGCCGGTAGCCATGCGTGTAGACCGGGGTCAGGCGCAAGCCGTGCCCTGCCTGCAGCCCAAGCTTGCTGCGCACGCGCGAGACATGGGTATCGATGGTGCGCGACAGCGGCGAGATCTCGCGGCCCCAGACCGCGGCGGTGATGTGGTCGCGCGTGACGATGCGCCCCTCGTTGCGGAACAGCAGCACCGCCAGGTCGAACTCTTTCGGCGTCAGGCCGACCGGATCGCCGTTGCAGGTGACCTTGCGCAGGGCGCAGTCAAAGGCGTACCCGCCCAGCCGCAACGGCGCGAGCGGCGCCAGCTGCGCGGGATTCGCGCGCCGCAGCAGGCAGTCGATGCGCGCGGCCAGCTCGGCCGGGCGCACCGGCTTGACCATGTAGTCGTCAGCGCCCGCCGCCAGGGCATTGACGATGTCGAGCTCGGCCTCGCGGCAGGTCAGGAACATCACCGGGATGCGGCGGTCGAGGTGGGTACGCACCCAGGCCAGTACCTCGCGCCCGGACAGGTCCGGCATCTGCCAGTCCAGCAGCAGCAGGTCGAAGCCAGCGTCGCGCAGCGCCAGCAGCAGGCGCCGGCTTTCAGCGAAGGTCACGCAGTCATGTCCCGCGCCGGTAATGACCTGCCGGATCAGCGCCGCATCCGCGGGCGCGTCTTCAAGCGATGCAATGCGCGATGCCATCTTCTTTCCCATGTGTTGTCTCCGACGGAACAGGACACTAGCGGGACATTTAAGACCGCATTGCCTTCGGCACGAATAGGAAAGACCTCAATCTCGATTTTCAACAATCTTTTACTTCTCGCCTCAGCAGGCCGCTCCTACCATGGGCTTCGCTGCGTGCCGAGCGGGCCCGCAGTGCCAAGCTCTGTCCATCCATCGGCGCATTCCGATGCGCCCGCGCAGGAGCCACTCTCGTGAACATCGCCGCGCTGCAGGCGGACCCGACCCTCGCCGTCAGCATCGAACAGACCCTGCGCCTGAACGGGCATCAGTGCACGCGCTATCTCAGCGGGCGCACCATGATCGGCGCGCTGCGCGGCAGGTCGTTCGATCTGCTGATGCTCGATTGCGATACGCCGGGGATCCCGGCCCTGGAAGTGCTGGCATGGGTGCGCCGCACGCTCGGCAACGAGATGCCGGTGATGCTGACCGGCACCTCCAACGAAGAAGCCTTCGTCGCGGCCTGCTTTGCGCAAGGCGCCGACAGCTACGTGCCCAAGCCGCTGCGCACGGCCGAGCTGGCCGCGCGCGTGCTGGCGCTGTTGCGCCGCGCCAGGCCGGCGGTCGATGAATGCGACCTGGAGCACGGCGTGTTCCGCTTTGCCACCGCGGAGCGGCGCGTGTGGGTCCAGGGCAAGCCGGTGCTGCTGGCCCCCAAGGAATTCGACCTGGCGGTGCTGCTGTTCCGCAACCTGGGCTCGCTGGTGCTGCGCCAGGCCATGGTCGACCAGGTCTGGCGCTACCACATGGACCCGGCCTCGCGCACGGTGGACAGCCACCTGTCGCGCGTGCGCACCAAGCTGGCGCTGTGGCCGCACAACGGTGTGCGGCTGTCGTCGGTGTACGGGCTGGGCAGCCGCCTCGATGCGGCTTAATCGGCCTTGATGCCCGCGTCCTTGACGATGCGGGCGTTCTCCGCCGCCTCTTCGCGAATGGCCTTGGCAAACTGCGCCGGCGTGCCGCCGGTCGGCACCTCGCCGCCCTTGAGCAGGCGCTCATGGACCTCCGGCTCGGCCAGCGCCTTGTTCAGTTCGGCGTTCAGGCGGTTGATGATGGCCGCGGGCGTCTTGCCCGGCGCGAAGATGCCGAAGGTCGAGCTCAGGTTGGCCTTGGGGTAGCCCAGCTCGGCCAGCGTCGGCACCGAGGGCAGGCTCTCCAGGCGCCTGGGCGCACCCACCGCCAGCGCGCGCAGGCGGCCGGACTGCATATGCTGGGTCAGCACCGGGCTGGCGTTGGTGCTCATCACCTCGAACTGGCCGCCGAGCGCGTCATTCATCTGCTGGCCCGCGCCCTTGTACGGGATCAGCGTGATGTCGGCCTTCGACTTCTGCCTGATCTGTTCCAGCATCACGTGGCCGACCGTGCCCAGGCCCGATGTTGCCCAGCGCACCGAGCCCGGTTTGGCGCTGGCCTGGCCGACCACGTCGGCAAAGCCCTTGCCGCTGAAGCCGGCGGTGGCCACCACCAGCACCGGCGAGTACATCACGCTCATCACCGGCGCCACGTCCTTCTGCGGGTCGTAGTTGACGCGGCCGACATGCGGGTTGAGCGTCAGCGGGCTGGTCGCGGCGAAGCCCAGCGTATAGCCGTCCGGCGCAGCCTTGGCGACCGCATCGATGCCGATGCTGCCGCCCGCGCCGGCCTTGTTCTCGACCACCACCGAGGTGCCCATCTGCGCCGACAGCCGCTCGCCGAGCGCGCGCGCCACGGTGTCGCTGATGCCGCCGGTCGGGTAGGCGACGATCAGGCGGATCGGACGGCTGGGATAGGCGTCGGCAGCGGCGGCAGGCAGCGCGGCAGCACCGCTGGTCACGCACAGGGCGGCCAGCAGGGATGAGCGGAAGGGGAAGGCCATGATGGAAATGCGGGAGAGATTTCGACAGGAGGGCGCCGGGCACGGCAGCGGTTTGCCGGCCTGGCGCGGAGCAGCCGCTATCTTAGCCGATCGGGACGTGCGCGCTCAGCGCACCAGCGGGCGTTCCGGCACCCACGAGACAAAGAGTTCGTTGGCCCGGTCATACAGGCGCCATACCGTGCCGCAGTCGCGGCAGGCAAAGGAAAGCATGCTGAACGGCACGCCGGCGGCGCTCTGGCTCACCAGCGGCACCGTGCAGCGCAGCGCCAGGCAGGACGGCGGCTCGCGCCGGCGCGGGTCGGCGGCGAGTGCCAGGCAGCGCTCGCAGGCGGGCGTGGCAGACGGTGCCGACGCGGGTTGGATGGGTGGCGGGGACGGGGGCACGGCAGACTTCATGCCCGCCATGATGCCGCAAAACGCCGCCCGGCAGCAGCCGCTGACGCAATCGGATCAGGCCGGCTGCGTGCGCGTCACCGCGGCCGGCGTCGCCGCGCGCTGGCCCAGCCACACGCTGCCCAGCACCAGCAGCGCGCCGGCAGCCTGCATTGCCGTCAATGCCTGGCCCAGCACCAGGAAGCCGAGCACGGTGGCGCTGACCGGGCTGAGCAGCCCAAGCGCCGCCACCGCGGACGACGGCATGCGCCCGACACCGCGGAACCACAGCGCATAGCTGAAGCCGGCCCCGACAATGCTCAGCCACGCATAGCCAAGCCAGTTGGCCAGCGTGAAATGCCCGGGCAGCGGTTCCAGCACCAGTGCGAACGGCAGCAGGAACAGCCCGCCCGCGCACAGCTGCCATGCCGTCAGCACCAGCGGCGAGACCGGCGGGCGCCAGTGCCGCGTCAGCACCGTGCCCACCGCCATCGATACCGCCCCGGCCGCTGCCGCCGCCACGCCGATGGCATCGAGCCGGGCGGCCGGGCCCAGCACCAGCAGCGCCACGCCCAGCAGCCCGCCCACGCCCGCCATCCAGGCGGCTGGCCGCGGGCGCGCGCCCAGCCAGGCCCACGCCAGCACCACCACGATCAGCGGCTGGATCGCGCCGACCGTGGCCGCCACGCCGCCCGGCAGCCGGTACGCGGCGATAAACAGCATGGCCTGGAAGAAGCCGATATTGAGCACGCCCAGCACCGCCGCGCGCCACCACCAGCTGCCGCGCGGCAGTTGCCGGCCGAAGGCAAGCATCGCCAGCCCGGCCGGCAGCGCCCGGATCACGCCCGAGAGCAACGGCTGCCCCGGCGGCAGCCACTGGCTGGTGACCAGGTAGGTGCTGCCCCAGATCGCCGGGGCCAGCCCGGTCAGCAGGATGTCCCTAAGGGTCACGCCGCCGGACGCGGCCAGGGAGGAAGATCCATTCGCCTTCATGTCGATATTCTTGATGTCAAGATAAATAGACTTTACGAAGCCGATTGTTTGATGTCAAGATACTTCGGTATTCCTGCCACCCGCGTATCCGCACACTGCTCCTCGATGACTGCCCGCCGCAAACCCGAAGAAACACCTGACCACGTCGACGGCATTCTCGCCCAATGGGCGCGAGAGCGCCCGGACCTGGATGCCTCGCCGATGGGCGTGATCGGCCGGCTGGGTCGGCTCAACCGCCATACCAGCCGGGCCATTGAAGCCGCGCTTGGGGAAACCGGCCTGCAGCCGTGGGAATTCGATGTGCTGGCGACGCTGCGGCGCGCGGGGCCGCCGTATGCGCTGTCGCCGGGCGCGCTGATCGGGTCGCTGATGATTACTTCGGGCACCATGACCAACCGGCTCGACCACCTGGAGCGGGCCGGGCTGGTGCGGCGCCAGCCCAATCCGGAAGACCGGCGCGGGCTGCTGGTGGAACTGACCGAAGCCGGGCGCGAGCGCGTCGACCGCGCGCTGGAACTGCACGTGGCCAACGAGCACCGCCTGCTGGCGGACCTGACCGCGACGGAACGCGCGCAGCTGGCTGCGCTGCTGCGCCGCTGGCTGCGCATGTTCGAGCCGCCACCGGGCGGTGGCGGCGAAGGCAATGAACCGGCCTGAGCGTCAGGCCCGTTGCGGACGCTCGCGCAGGTCGGGCAGGAAGACCGTCAGCAGGCCCAGCAGCGGCAGGTAGGCGCAGTATTCGTACACCGCGCGGATGCCGTGCGTATCGGCCATGCCGCCCAGCACCGCGGCGCCGATGCCGCCCATGCCGAAGGCAAAGCCGAAGAACAGGCCCGACACCATGCCCACCTTGCCGGGAATCAGCTCCTGCGCGAACACCAGGATCGCCGAGAACGCCGAGGCCAGGATAAAGCCGATGATGAAGGTCAGCACCGTGGTCCAGAACAGGCCCACGTGCGGCAGCGCCAGCGTGAACGGCGCCACGCCCAGGATCGACGCCCAGATCACGCGCTTGCGGCCGATGCGGTCGCCGATCGGGCCGCCCAGGATGGTGCCCGCCGCCACCGCGGCCAGGAACATGAACAGGTGCAGCTGCGCGTCCTGGCGCGCCAGCCCGAAGCGCTCCATCAGGTAGAAGGTGTAGTAGGAGGTCAGGCTGGCCATGTAGAAGTACTTGGAGAACACCAGCACCATCAGCACCACCATGGCCCGCACCACCAGGCGCGTGGGCACCGGGCTGGCCACCGCGCCGGCGGCCTTGTGCTTGCGCGCGCCCTGCGCCAGCTGGCGCGCATACCAGCCGCCGATGCGCCACAGCAGCACGATGCCCACCAGCGCCGCCAGCGAGAACCACGCCAGGCTGGCCTGCTGGTGCACGATCAGCGCGGCCAGCAGCGGCCCCATGGCGCTGCCGCCGTTGCCGCCCACCTGGAAGATCGACTGCGCCAGCCCGTGCTGGCCGCCGGAGGCCATGCGCGCCACGCGCGATGATTCCGGATGGAAGATCGATGAGCCGGTACCGACCAGCGCCGCGGCCACCAGCAGCACGCCGTAGCTCGGCGCCACCGACAGCAGCAGCAAGCCCGCCAGCGTGAACGCCATGGCGATGGCCAGCGAATGCGGCTTGGGATGCTTGTCGGTGTACAGGCCCACCACCGGCTGCAGCAGCGATGCCGTGACCTGGTAGGTCATGGTCAGCAGGCCGATCTGGGTGAAGCTCAGGTTGAAGCCCCCCTTGAGCATCGGATAGATCGCCAGGATCAACGACTGGATCATGTCGTTGAGGAAGTGGGCGAAGCTGATCGCCGACAGCACGCGGAAACCGGTGCGTTCGGCCTGGGGAGATGTCGCGGACGGTGTCGCGCCAGCAGGCGCGGAGTCGATGGTTGTGCTCATTGGCGGCTCTCGACAGACGGAAAGCGGCCAGCGGGGGCGCCGGCCTGGAAGGAACTGAGCACCGATGCTAGCTGGCGCCCCTGCGCCTGTCCTGCGAGAATAGGTCCCCGACCTTGGAGAAAAGGACATGCCGCGCGCCCCTCGCCCCCTTTCTGCTTCAGGCGCGGCCCGCCGCCGCCCCCGTGATCAGCATGCGCCCCCTGCCCCCACGCCCGAGACGCTGGCGCTGGGCGACACCTACGCCGATCCCCCGCCCTACGTCCGCTTCGACCGCAGCCCCCTGCCCGTCACCGCCATGGCCGCCGACTACCTGCCCGGCCACGTGACCAACCCGCACCAGCATCCGCACGCGCAGCTGATCCACGCCGTGCACGGCGTGATGGTGGTGGCCACCGCCGAAGGCCAGTGGATCGTGCCGCCCACGCGCGGCATGTGGATGCCGGGCGGCACCACGCACTGGATCCGCATGGTCGGCCGGGTGCAGATGCGCACCGCCTATATCCGCCCCGATGCCGCGCCCGACCTGCCGCAGCGCTGCACCGTGCTGGGCATCTCCGCGCTGCTGCGCGAGCTGATCCTGGCGGCGATCGACATCCCCCTGCCCTACGCTCCCGACACGCGCGACGCGCGGCTGATGCGGCTGCTGCTCGATGAAGTGATGCTGGTGCCGTCGCTGCCGCTGCACCTGCCGCGCCCGGCCGATGACAGCCTGCGGCAGATCTGCGATGTCATCACCGGTGCGCCCGACACGGCGCTGACGCTGGCGGACTGGGGCTCACGGCTGGGGCTGGACCCCAAGACCATCCAGCGCCGCTTTGCGCGCGAAACCGGGATGACCTTCGGGCAATGGCGCCAGCAGGCGCGCCTGCTGGCGGCGCTGGAGAAGCTGGCCGCCGGCAGCAAGGTGGTGGATGTGGCGCTGGACCTGGGCTATGACAGCCCGAGCGCGTTTGCGACCATGTTCAGGCGGCAGTTCGGCGTGCCGCCAAGCGCGTTCTTCCGCTGAGCGGGGGCGCCAGGCTGGTCAGCACCCCAGGTAGCGCTCCACCAGCCGCGTCCAGTAGGCCGCGCCGACGGTCAGGTTGTCGTCGTTGAAGTCGTAGCCGGCGTTGTGCAGCAGCGGCTGGTTGGCGCCGTTGCCCAGCCGCACGAAGCAGCCCGGGCGCTGCTGCAGGAAGTAGGCAAAGTCCTCGCTGCCGGCGATGCGCGCGGCCTGGTCCACCACCTTGCCGGCGCCGACCAGCTCCTCGGCCACCTGGCGCGCGAACTCGGTCTCGCGCTCGCTGTTGACCAGCACCGGGTAGCCGCGCACATAGTCGACCTCGGCCACCGCGCCGTAGCCCTCGGCGTGCGACGTGGCCAGCTGGCGGATGCGGTTCTCCACCGATGCGCGCACCTCGGGGTTGAACGAGCGCACGCTGATCTCCATGCGCGCGTTGTCCGGGATCACATTGGGCGCGTGGCCGGCGTGCAGCGTGCCGATCGTCACCACCGCGGTCTCGTTCGGGTCGACATAGCGCGCCACCACCGACTGCAGCGCCATCACCAGGCTGCCGGCGACCAGGATCGGGTCGACCGACTGGTGCGGACGCGCGGCGTGGCCGCCCTTGCCGCGGATGGTGATGGTGACCGTGTCGCATGCCGCCATGAAGGGGCCCGAGCGGAACAGGAAGGTGCCCTGCTCCACGCCCGGATGGTTGTGCAGCCCGAAGATCGCATCGCAGGGAAAGCGCTCGAACAGCCCGTCGGCCAGCATGCGCTCGGCGCCGCCGCCCGCGCCGATTTCCTCGGCCGGCTGGAAGATCAGGTGCACGGTGCCGTCAAAGTTGCGCGTGCGCGCCAGCTGCTTTGCCGCGCCGAGCAGGATCGCGGTATGGCCGTCGTGGCCGCAGGCGTGCATGCGGCCGGCATTGACGCTGGCGTACGGCAGTGCGGTGCGTTCGTGGATCGGCAAGGCGTCCATGTCGGCGCGGATGCCCACGCTGTGCCCGCTGTCGCCGCAGCGCAGGGTGCCGACCACCCCGGTGCCGCCGACGCCGCGCGTGACCGTATAGCCCCACGTCTCCAGCAGGCTGGCGACCAGGCCCGAAGTGCGGACCTCGTCGAAGGCGAGTTCGGGATGCTGGTGGATATTGCGCCGGATGACTTCGAGTTCGGCGCGGCTGTCCAGGGTGTCGGCCAGCGCGCAGTACCGGTGCTTGAGTGGTGACGTGGGGGACGCCGTGAGGGTGGTGCCGAGATAGGACTCGATTTCGGGGGCGTGCTCAGACATGGTGTTTTGCTCTCTGGCGAAACCTGTATAAGCAGTATTTCACGCAGAAAACGCGAGCGAAACGCCAAGCGTGCGATTTCCTGTAAAACCATGTAATCCGGCCCGTTTCAGCACCGGAACTGTTGCCCTAATCGTACGCTTTGTATGGAAACCAAACGCTTTGTGTAAAAGCGTATCGATGGGGAACCATTGTGGACCACGTATTTGCCCGCGGCAGCGCTGCCGGCATGCGTCACCCCGAAGGGTGACGCGATGTCACTGCCCTGCCCTCAGTGTTGGCCGTAGGGCACTACCCGCTGCGTCTGCTCGCCCAGCCCGTCCACGCCCAGGCGCATGGTGTCGCCGGCCTTCAGGAAGCGCGGCGGCTTGAAGCCCATGCCCACGCCCGGCGGCGTGCCGGTCGCGATCAGGTCGCCCGGCAGCAGCGTCATGAAGCGGCTGACGTAGCTGACCACGGTGGCCACGTCGAAGACCATGGTGGCGGTGCTGCCCATCTGCACGCGCTCGCCGTTGACCTCCAGCCACAGGCCCAGCGCCTGCGGGTCCTGCACTTCGTCGCGCGTCACCAGCCAGGGGCCGGCCGGGCAGAAGGTGTCGCAGCCCTTGCCCTTGTCCCAGGTGCCGCCGCGCTCGATCTGGAACTCGCGCTCGGACACGTCATTGACCACGCAGTAGCCGGCCACATGGTTCAGCGCCGCTTCGCGCGAGACATTGCGCGCGGTGCTGCCGATGACCACGCCCAGCTCCACTTCCCAGTCGGTCTTTTCCGAGCCGAGCGGCAGCATCACCGCGTCGTTGGGACCATTCAGCGAGCTGTTGGCCTTCAGGAACACGATTGGCTCGGCCGGCAGCGGCATGCCGGCCTCGGCGGCGTGGTCGGCATAGTTCAGGCCGATCGCCACGATCTTGCCGACGCCGCTCCAGGGCACGCCAAAGCGCGCGCCGTCGATCACCGGGAGCGACGCGGGGTCCACCTGCGCCAGCCGCGCCAGCGCCGCCGGCGCCAGCTGCGCCGCGCCGATATCGGCCACCACGCCGGACAGGTCGCGCACGCGGCCTTGCGCATCGATCATGCCCGGGCGCTCGGCGCCGGGGTTGCCTACTCGAACCAGTTTCATCGTCGTCGTTGTTTTCAGGGGTTGTTCAGGCGGACTTCTTGAGGGTGGCGCCGATTGCGCCGGTTGCGCCGGCCTCGGCCAGGGTCTGCGCCACCACGCTCAGGACTTCCCTGGCGGTGTTCTCGGAGTGGGCGCGCAGCACCTGCGCCAGGCGCGGCCGGCCGGGCTCGCGCAGCGCGGCCATGATGGCCTCGTGTTCCTCATGCGACTCCTGCCAGCGGATGGTATCGGCATTGGCTGCACCGCGCGCGCGATGCACCTTGCTCATCAGCGTGGCATAGACGCCGGCCAGCACCGGATTGGCGGCGCCGTCGATGATCAGCTGGTGGATTTCCTGGTTGATGCGGAAATAGTCGGTGCGCCGGCCCGCCGCATGCGCATCGATCATGGCCTGGTGGCGCCGCTCCAGCTTGGCCATGGCGGCCGCGCCCAGGCGCTGCGCGGCCAGTTCGCCCGCCAGCGCCTCGAGCCCGTGCAGGGTCTCGAAGGTGGCGCGCAGCTCCTCCAGGTCCAGCGGCGCCACGCGGTAGCCGATGTATTGCCGGTGCAGCACCAGCCCCTCGGACACCAGCACCTTCAGCGCCTCGCGCAGCGGCGTCTTGGAGACATCGAAGGTCTCGCAGAAGGCCCGTTCATCGATCCGCGCGCCGGGCGGCAGTTCGCCCTCTTCGATCATGGTGCGCAGCCGGGCGGCGATTTCGGCCGACATGCCGAGCGTGCGCAGGCGCGTGGTTTGGGAAAGCGTTTGTGTCACAGACGTCACCAGAATGGGGAAATGCACCACGACAAGGCTACCACATACCAAAATTGTGCATGCGCAACATAGCAAAATCAATGACTTACACGCGTTGTAATTACAGATTACGTATCCTATACTCCGGCCTGTTGAGCAAAACGCCAACAGAACTGCCTCACCCAAGGACTAAAACAGGAGACGCCGTCATGCAGACGACAAGCCGGGCGACAGTGGTCACGGAGGCCAAGACCTCCGTTCGCTGGAAGATTTTTTTGATGATGCTGTTCCTCATCGCGATCAACTACATCGATCGCGCCTCACTGTCAGTGGCGATGCCGCTGATCGCCAAGGAGTTCGACCTCAGCCCCACCATGCAGGGCCTGATCCTCAGCTCGTTCTTCTGGACCTATGCGCTGATGCAGGTGCCGGGCGGCATGCTGGCCGACAAGTACAAGCCGCGCATCGTGATCGCCTGCGCCACCGTGTTCTGGGGCATTGCCCAGGCCGTGGCAGCCTTCACCACCAACGCCACCTCGCTGCTGCTGACCCGGCTCGGCCTGGGCGCGGCCGAAGCGCCGATCTACCCGGCCGGCGGCAAGCTCAACGCGATCTGGATGACCCAGAACGAACGCGGCCGCGGCGCCACCCTGCTTGACGGCGGCGCGCCGCTGGGCGCCGCGCTCGGCGCCATCATCATCACGTGGCTGATCGCCACGCTGGGTTCGTGGCGCCTGGCCTTTATCGTTGCCGGCGTCGGCACCGTGCTGGCCGGCGTGCTGGCCTGGTACTACGTGCGCAACTCCCCGCGCGAGCACCGCGGCGTGAACGAACTGGAAGCCCGCTACATCGAGGAAGCCCAGGCCAATGAACACCGCGCCGAGCCGGCCAACCTGTCGGGCCGTTCGCTGGACTTCTTCAAGTACCGCTCGGTGTGGTGCATGGCGATCGGCTGGATGTGCTTCAACACTGTGTTCTATGGCCTGCTGACCTGGATGCCCAACTACCTGAACAAGGTGCACGGCTTCGACATCAAGCAGATGGGCGGCGCCAGCTTCATCATCTTCTTCAGCGGCTTCGTCGGCGAACTGATCGGCGGCTGGATCGCCGACAAGTGGAAGGAAGCCGGCGGCCGGCCCAATGTGGTGATGCGCACGCTGTTCGGCATCGCCGCGGTGGTGGCCACGGTCTCGATCTTCTCGGTGGCCTACGTCACCGACCCGATCGTGGTGGTCGTGCTGCTGTCGTCGACGCTGTTCTTCCTGCGCTGGTGCGGCCTGTTCTGGTGCGTTCCGTCGATGCTCGGCACCCGCAACAAGATCGGTTTCCTGGGCGGCGTGATGAACCTGGGCGGCAATATCGGCGGCATCACGGTGCCCATCATCGTCGGCATGATCGTGCAGTTCACCGGCTCGTACTTCCTGGCGCTGATGTTCTTCGCCGCGGCTGGCGTCGGCCTGCTGCTGGCTTCCACCGCCATCGACTACGAGACTAAGATCCCGGTCTGAAGACCCGTCGGATCACCGAGCTCCGAAAAACCCGCGAAAGGGCCGGCAATGTCCCGGCCCTCGCAACCACTCCTGAGACAAAAAGCAAAATGACCAAGCAAATCCGCCTCGGCATGCTGACGCCGTCTTCCAATACTGCGCTCGAACCCATCACCAGCGCGATGGTTGCCGGCCTGCCCAACGTCAGCGCGCATTTCTCGCGCTTCACCGTGACCGAGATCTCGCTGCGCGACCAGGCCCTGGGCCAGTTCAACCTGGACAAGATCCTGGCCGCCGCCAGCCTGCTGGCCGATGCCCGCGTCGATGTCATCGCCTGGAACGGCACGTCTTCCGGCTGGCTCGGCTTCGACAAGGATGAAGCGCTGTGCCAGCAGATCACCGAAGCCACCGGCATCCCGGCCACCACCTCGGTGCTGGCGCTCAACGAGATCCTGGAAAAGACCGGCGCGCGCAACTTCGGCCTGGCCACGCCGTACCTGGACGACGTGCAGCAGCGCATCATCGCCAACTACGAGCGCAGCGGCTTTCACTGCGTGGCCGAAAGCCACCTGGACCTGCATGTGAACTACAGCTTCGCCGAGGTCGAGGAAGACACCATCCGCGAGATGGTGCGCGGCCTGGCCCAGCACCAGCCGCAGGCCATCACCACCTTCTGCACCAACCTGCGCGCCGCGCACCTGGCCGAAGAACTTGAAGCCGAAACCGGCATTCCGCTGTACGACACCATCTCCACCGTGGTGTGGAAGTCGCTGCGCCTGTGCGGCGTGGACACGCGTGAGCTGCGCGGCTGGGGCCGCCTGTTCCGCGAAGTGGAGTAAGCCGATGTCCGCTCACGACAGCCTTGACCTGGTGATCCGGCGCGCGGACGTGGTCACTGCCTCCGACCGCTTCCGCTGCGATATCGGCGTGCGCAACGGGCAGATCGTCGCGCTCGGCCACGCGCTGCCGCAAGGCGCGCGCGAGATCGATGCCGATGGCCTGCTGGCGCTGCCCGGCGGCGTCGATGGCCATTGCCACCTCGACCAGCCCATGCCCGACGGCCTGCGCATGGCCGACGACTTCTTCACCGGCACGCGCGCCGCGGTGTGCGGCGGCACCACCACCGTGATCCCGTTTGCCGCGCAGGAGAAGGGCGCTTCGCTCAAGGCTGCCGTGGCGGACTACCATCGCCGCGCGGAAGGCCGCGCGGTGATCGACTACGCCTTCCACCTGATCGTGGCCGATCCCACGCCGGCGGTGCTGGCCGATGAACTGCCGGCGCTGATCCGCAAGGGCTACAGCTCGTTCAAGGTCTACATGACCTATGACGACCTGAAGCTGTCCGACCGCGAAATGCTGTCGGTGCTGGATGTCGCCAAGCAGAACGGCGCGCTGGTGATGGTGCATGCCGAGAACGCCGACTGCATCTCGTGGCTGACCGACAAGCTGGTCGGGGAAGGGCGCATCGCACCGCGCTTCCACGGCCTGGCACGTCCCGCCGCGGTGGAGCGCGAGGCCACCCACCGCGCCATCACCTTTGCCGAACTGGTCGACGTGCCGATCCTGATCGTGCATGTCTCGGGCAAGGAAGCGATCGAGCAGATCCGCTGGGCACAGGGCAGGGGGCTGCAGATCCTGGCCGAGACCTGCCCGCAGTACCTGTACCTGACCGCCGACGACATGGCCTTGCCCGGCGACGACGGCTACGAAGGCGCCAAGTGCGTGTGCAGCCCGCCGCCGCGCGACCCCGAGAACCAGGCCGCGGTATGGCGCGCGCTGACCAATGGCGTGTTCAGCGTGTTCTCGTCAGACCATGCGCCGTTCCGCTATGACGACCCGCAAGGCAAGCAGCCGGGCGGCGAGCGGCCTTCGTTCGAGCACATCCCCAACGGCGTGCCGGGCATCGAGACGCGCCTGCCGCTGCTGTTCGACGGCGTGGCGCGCGGCAAGCTGTCGCTGCACCAGTTTGTCGAACTGACCTCGTGGCGGCCGGCACGGCTGTATGGCCTGTATCCGCGCAAGGGCACCATCGCCATCGGCGCGGATGCGGACATCGTGCTGTGGGACCCGAACAAGCGCGTGCAGATCCGCAACAGCGCGCTGCACCACGCGGTGGACTACACGCCGTACGAAGGCATCGAAGTGACCGGCTGGCCGGTGCATTGCTTCTCGCGCGGCGAGATGCTGGTGCGCGATGGCCAGTACCAGGAACCCCAGGCCGGACGCGGGCAGTTCCTGCCGGCGGGCGCGCCGATGCTGGGCTGATCGCCACGCCCGCAGCCAACCCATCCCGACCATGAAACTCCTGATCGTCAATCCCAATATCAGCGAATCCGTCACGGCGCTGATCGAGGCGGAAGCGCGGCGCACCGCCGCCGCCACCACCACGCTGCAGATGGCCACCGCGGCCTTCGGCGTGGCCTATATCGAAACCCGCTTCGAGGCGCTGGTCGGCGGCTATGCCACGGCCTGCGCCGCCGCGGAACACGCCGGCCAGTTCGACGGCCTGGTGGTCGCCGCTTTCGGCGACCCCGGCCTGGCCGGGCTGAAAGAGCTGTTCGACGTCCCCGTCGTCGGCATGACCGAAGCCGCGCTGGCCAGCGCGTGCCTGCTGGGGCAGCGCTTCTCCATCATCGCGATCTCGCACCGCATCCAGGCGTGGTACCGCGAATGCGTGGCGGCCAACGGCCTGTCGTCGCGGCTGGCCAGCGTGCGCTCGCTGCAGGAACCCCTGCGCGATATCGGCAGCGTGCAGGAAGACCATGCCGCGCGGCTGGAACAACTTGCCCTGCAAGCCATCGAGCAGGACGGCGCCGACGTGATCATCGTCGCCGGCGCGCCGCTGGCGGGACTGGCGCGCTCGCTGGAAGGGCGCATTCCGGTGCCGGTGGTGGATGGCGTGTCGAGCGCGGTGCGGCATTGCGAATCGCTGGTGGCCCTGCGCGCCGGCAGCGCCACGCAGGGCAGCTTCGCGCGGCCGCCGCGCAAGCCCAATGCCGGCCTGCCGCCGGCGCTGGCGAAGCTGCTCGACTGAGCGCAAACTTAGTCCTGTGCAAATCTGCAATGCGCGTCCGCAAGGACGCGCATTGCTGCATAAGGGGGGGCGATCCTAGACTGCCTGCACGGCCGCCGCATGGCGTGGCGGCCAGGCAACCACCACAGGATCGCAATGAAGCTCTACTACACTCCGGGCGTCTGCTCGATGGCCGTCCATATCGCCCTGCGCGAAGCCGGCCTGCCGGTCACGCTGGCCAAGGTCGACCTGCTCCGCCACAAGCTGGCCGTGCCTGAAAACGGCACCGACGACTACTACACCATCAACCCGCGCGGCTACGTGCCGCTGCTGCAGCTCGACGACGGCTCGCGCCATACCGAGGCGGCATCGCTGCTGCAATACATCGCAGACCTGGTGCCCGAACGCGCGCTGCTGCCCGCCGCCGGCACGCGCGAGCGGCTGGAAGCCACCGGCTGGATCACGCTGGTCTCTACGGAACTGCACAAGGTCTTCAGCCCGTGGCTGTGGCACAAGGAAACCGCGCAGAGCACGCAGGACGAGTGCAAGGCCAGGCTGCACCGGCGCTTTGCCGAACTCGACCAGCACCTGCAAACCCGCCATTACCTGATGGGCGACACGTTCACGGTGGCGGATGCTTACTGCTTCACCATCGTCGGCTGGGCCCGCATCCTGAAGCTGCCGCTCAACGACTACCCGGCGCTGCAGCAGTACCTGTCGCGCGTTGCGGCGCGGCCGGCGGTGCAGGAAGCGATGCGGGCCGAAGGGCTGGTGCGCGACTGAACCCGGCCGTGCGCGGAATCGCTCGCTCAGCGCTGCGCGCCGAGCAGCGATTCGATCTTCGCCACCAGTTCCTTGTCGTCCGGCCTGGTGCGGCTGCCGTAGCTGGCCACCACCTGGCCGTCGCGGCCGATCAGGTACTTGTAGAAATTCCACTTGGGCGTGGTGCCGGTTTGCTTTGCCAGCAGCGCGTACATCGGGTTGGCATCGCTGCCGCGCACATGCGACTTGCCGAGCATCGGGAACTTGACGCCGTAGGTGTTGTAGCAGAAGTCCGCGATCTCTTTCTGCGAGCCGGGCTCCTGTGAAAAGTCATTGGACGGGAAGCCCAGCACCACCAGCCCGCGCGCGCCGTACTTGGCGTACAGCGCCTCCAGCCCCTCGTACTGCGGCGTGAAGCCGCAATAGCTGGCGGTATTGACCACCAGCACCACCTTGCCGGCGTACTGGCACAGGTTCTGCGGCACATCGTCCTGCAGCCGCGGGAAGGTGAAGTTGAGCGAGGCGGGGCAGGCGCCCGCGGCAGGCGCCGCGGCGGGCTTGTCGGCGGCGCGCACGGGCGCCGGCAGCAGGGCGGTGCTGGCCGCCGCCAGGGTCAGGGCGGCAGCCAGGCTGGAAAGCAGGGGACGACGGATCATGGCGACGGGGCTCCGGTGGTCGGCTTGCTGTATCGGGTACGCGTAGTTTACGCCGATGGCGGCCTGACGGATGCCGCGCCGGTCAGTCCATCGCCAGCGTGGCCGCGTGTTCGGTGACGCTGCCGCGCAGCTCCAGGTCCGGCATGCGGCGCACGATCAGCAGCGCCAGCACCGCCGCCGCCGCGCCCGCGGCAAAGATCAGGTGGAAGCCCGACTCCACGCCGCCTGCCAGCACCGCGCGCACGGACGGCGACAGCTGCGCAAAGGCCTCGCTGCCGTGGCGCAGCGCACCGAGGTCCAGCGCCTGCGTGACCCCCGAGGCCGCCAGCGCATGGCGGAATTCCAGCGTCAGCAGCGTGCCGGCGAGCGCCCCGCCGAGCGCGCTGCCGAGCGAGCGCAGCACCAGCAGCGCGCCCGTGCCGGCGCCGGTGTCGCGGCGCTCCAGCGCGTTCTGCACGCTCATCAGCGTGGCCACCATGGTCATGCCCAGGCCCACGCCGGCCAGCGTCATCGCCGCCAGCACCACCGCCAGCGGCACCGCCGGCGTCACCAGCGCCAGTGCGATCAGCCCCAGCGCGCCGGCGATATAGCCGGCGGTCAGGATGCCGCGCATGCGGCCCACGCGCGGCGCCAGCCACGCCACGATAAAGTTGCCCGCCACGGTGGCCAGCAGGAACGGCATCACCAGCAGGCCGGAGGTCGATGCATCGGCGCCGCGCACCAGCTGGAAGTGCAGGGGCAGGGCGAAGATGCACAGGAAGATGTCGAGCGCGGCCAGCGCCGAGGCGGCCACGCCCATCACATAGGCACGGTTGGCAAACAGGCGCGGCGGCAGCATCGGATCCGCGGCGCGGCGCTCCTGCCAGGTCAGCAGGACCACGGCGGCCACCGCGGCCAGGAGCAGGGCACCCAGCTCTGGCGAGAGCCAGTCGTAGACGTCGCCGCCCCAGCTCATCGCCAGCAGGAAGGCGACGATGGCCACCGCCAGCAGCAGCGCCCCCAGCCAGTCCACCCGCGCACGCCCGCCACGCGGCGGCAGCATGGCCAGACCGCGGTAGCACATGAACATCGCCAGCAGGCCCAGCGGCACGTTGACCCAGAACAGCCAGCGCCACGACATATGGTCAGAGACCCAGCCGCCCACCAGCGGCCCGGCGATCGACGCCACCGCCCACACCGTGGCCAGGTAGCCCTGGTAGCGCCCGCGCTGGCGCGGCGCCACCACATCGGCAATGGCTGCCTGCGCCAGCGACATCAGCCCGCCGCCGCCCACGCCCTGCAGCGCGCGGAACAGGATCAGCTGACCCAGCGTCTGCGCCAGCGCGCATGCCACCGAGGCGCCGATAAACAGCGTGATCGCCACCATCAGCAGGCGCCGCCGGCCAAAGCTGTCCGACAGCTTGCCGTACAGCGGCGTGGTCACCGTCGACACGATCAGGTACGCCGTCACGATCCATGACAGGTGGCTGAAGCCGTTCAGGTCATTGGCGATCGCCGGCACCGCCGGGATCACCACGGTCTGGTCGAGCGCGGCCAGCAGGATGCACAGCACGATGCCGCCGATCACCCGCATCACGGCGCGATGGTCGTGGGCGGGCAGGGCCGGCGTGGTGTCCCGGGCGGATGCGGCAGAAGTGGGTGAAGACATGGGCAGGCACGAAACCGCAGCGATGTGCGGTGAAAGCTACGTCAAATGCAGGGAATATCGGCCGGGAACCGCGCAATAGGGGGCGTGACGCCGTCGCGGGTGACCTAATTCAGCGAACGCATAATTATATGCGGCCAGCAAATATCGCGCTCGTGACCCAGATATCTGGCACGTCACTTGCGTGGCAAGGATCAGGCACGATGGTCGATGCAAGATCACATCGCCACTACGAAGGTAAGATTTCGTCATGACCGAGACCCCACGACACGAAGCAGGTCAGGCCGCCGATGCGGCCGGGCCCGAACTGGGCCAGTGGCACCCCGTGCTGGCCATCGAACAGGCCGATGGCGACGGCCCTTTTGCCGCCCGGCTCTTTGGCCGCGCGCTGGTGCTGTGGCGCAATGTCGACGGCTGGCACGCCTGGAACGATCGCTGCCCGCACCGCGGCGCCGCTTTCACGCTGGGCGCCGTGCGCGATGGCCTGCTGCATTGCGGCTATCACGGCTGGCGCTTTGCCTCGGGCGGCCGCTGCACGCGCTATCCCGCCCACCCGGAACTGGTGCCCGCGCCGCGCGCCTGCGCCACCACGCACGCGGTGCGCGAGGGCTACGGGCTGTTATGGGTACGCCTTGGCGGCGACGGCACCGAGGCCGTGCCCGAACTGCCGTCCTTCCCCGAGTACCACGACGCCGAATGCCGCCACGTGGTCTGCGGCCCCTACGACGTTGCCACCTCGGCGCCACGGTTGGTGGAGAACTTCCTCGACATGGCGCACTTCGGCTATGTCCATGACGGCTACCTGGGTGACCCGGCGCACACCGAAGTGCCGCCCTATGAAGTGAAAGCCATCGGCGATGCGCGCAAGCCCGACGCGCTGCGCACCATCGGCTGCCGCGCCTGGCAGCCGCGCGCGCACGCCAGCGCCGCCGGCGGAGCCATGGTCGAGTATGAATACCGCGTGGTTGCGCCCTACGCCGCGATCCTGACCAAGGTGCCCGACCTCGGCGACAACCATCGCGGCGCCATCGCGCTGTTTATCGGCCCGCGGGACGAGGAATCGAGCCGCGTGTGGTTCGTGATGTCACTGGTGACGGACGATGACGACGCCAGCCTGCGCGAATTCCAGGACACCATCTTCCTGCAGGACAAGCCGATCGTGGAATCGCAGCAGCCGCGCCGCCTGCCGTTGCGCACCGGGGTGGAGGTGCCCCAGCCGGCGGACAAGCTGGCAGGCGCGTACCGCCGCTACCTGGCGGCGCATGGGGTGAGGTTCGGCACGCTGGGCTAGCCGGCGGGCGCGCGCGGGAGAGTGGACGGGGCGGGCGCATGCAATGCGACCAGCCCCCGAACACGACAGGCCTAGCGCCCGCCCCCGGTGATGTAATGCTCCAGCTGCTCGATGATGAACTGCTGCTCGGAGATGATGTCCTTGACCAGGTCGCCGATCGACAGCATGCCGATCAGCTCGTCGCCTTCCATCACTGGCAGGTGGCGCAGCCGGTGCCGGGTCATCAATGCCATGCATTCGTCGGTGGTCTGGCTGGCGCCGACGTAGATCACTGCATTGGTCATGATGTCGCGAACCAGCGTCTCGCGCGAGGTGCGCGACATCAGGATCACCTTGCGCGCATAGTCGCGCTCGCTCAGGATCCCCAGGATCTCGCCATGCTCGATCACCAGCAGCGCGCCGATGCCTTTCTCCGCCATCAGTTGCAGCGCGGCGTAGACGGTCGCCGTGGGCGGGATGCTGTAAATGGCCTGACTCGGCTTGGACTCCAGAACCTGGCGTGCGGTTTTCATCACCAACTCCTTTTCCGTCGACAATGCAATGCGGCTGGCGGTGCCTGCTTAGGTGCCAATGGCATCAGAGTAGCAAAGTAACGCGCGCCGTTACAGGGTGACTTACGCGAATCTTTGTAAGCAATGTTGTGACGCGCTCATGGCAGGCGTGGGTCAAGGCAGTCCTGACCTCACTCCGTCAGCATCCGCACCTTCACCTTCTTGCCCTTGACCTTGCCGGCATTGAGCCGCTTCACCGCCTCGCGCCCGATGCTGCGCTCCACCGCGATATAGGTAGACATCTCCAGCACATTGATCTTGCCGATCTGCTCCTTGGTGAAGCCCGCCTCGCCGGTGAGCGCCCCCAGGATGTCGCCGGGGCGGATCTTCTCCTTGCGGCCGCCCAGCATCTGCAAGGTCACCATCGGCGGCAGCAGGCGTTCATTGCTGGCGGGCCTCAGGTCGGCCAGCGGCTGCCATTCGAATTCGCCGCCGTGGTGCTGTTCCAGGTTGCCCACGCGGCCCATCTCGTCCATGCTGACCAGGCTGAAGGCCCAGCCTTCCTGGTCGGCGCGGCCGGTGCGGCCGATGCGGTGCACGTGGACTTCAGGATCGGGCGTGATCTCGACATTGATCACTGCCTCGAGCTGCGCGATATCCAGCCCGCGCGCGGCGACGTCGGTGGCCACCAGCACCGAGCAGCTGCGGTTGGCAAACTGCACCAGCACCTGGTCGCGCTCGCGCTGCTCCAGCTCGCCGTGCAGCGCCAGCGCCTGGTAGCCCTGCGCGCGCAGCAGCTCCACCAGCTCGCGGCAGCGCGCCTTGGTATTGCAGAAGGCCAGCGTGCTGACCGGGCGGAAGTGGTCCAGCAGGCGCCCCACCGTGTTCAGGCGCTCGCCTTCCTCGACCTCATAGAAGCGCTGGCGGATGGTGGTGTTGTCGTGCGTAGCCTCCAGCTTGACCGACTGCGGGTTGCGCAGGAAACGGTGGCTGAGCTTGTCGATGCCGGGCGGATAGGTGGCCGAGAACAGCAGCGTCTGCCGGTCCTTCGGGCAGCGGCTGGCCACATAGGCGATGTCGTCGAAGAAGCCCATGTCGAGCATGCGGTCGGCCTCGTCCAGCACCAGCGTGTTGATGCCGGACAGGTCCAGGCTGCCGCGGTCGATGTGATCCAGGATGCGGCCGGGCGTGCCCACCACGATATGTGCGCCATGGATCAGGCTGTCGACCTGCGGCCGCATCGGCGAGCCGCCGCACAGCGTCAGCACCTTGATGTTCTCTTCGGCGCGCGCCAGGCGGCGGATTTCCTGCGTGACCTGGTCGGCCAGCTCGCGCGTGGGGCACAGCACCATCGCCTGCACGTCGAAGCGGCGCGGATCGAGCCGGTGCAGCAGCGCCAGCCCGAAGGCGGCGGTCTTGCCGCTGCCGGTCTTGGCCTGCGCCACCAGGTCCTGGCCCGCCAATGTGATCGGCAGGCTGGCCGCCTGGATCGGCGTCATTTCGTCATAGCCAAGCTGCGCCAGCGTGGCGAGCATGGTGGGCGACAGCGGCAGGTTGGAAAAAGCGGTGCCGGCTTGCGGCTGGGCGGGGGTCGAGTTCATGCGCGATTATAGCGATCCAGGGATGTCGATCCGTCAGTCATCGGCCGGCGGCGCCCAGTCCAGCCGCTCCAGCAGCGCCTGCGCCGCGGCCGGCGCGCGTTCCTTGGCGCCGTTGATAAAGAAGACAAAGACTTCGCGCTTGCGCGCGGCGGGCTTGCGGTCTTCCACCGTCGGCAGGTCGTCCGGCTGGTGGCCCTGCGCCCACGTGCGCACCCGTGCAGCCCACGCATCCAGGTCCCTGGGCGCGTAGCCGGCCTTCAGCTTCGCACTGCTGGCCATCAGCCGTGCATAGACAAAGTCTGCCGTGAGATCCGCCATCGACGGAAACTTGGGCGAATCGGTAAAGACCGTGGCGGCCTTGTACTTGCGCGCGAGCTTGAGGTAGTCCGGCGACTGGAAGCTGTCGTGCCGCACCTCCAGCACGTGGCGCAGCTTCACGCCTTCCACCGAATCCGGCAGCAGCTGCAGGAAGGCCTCGAAGTCCTCGGCATCGAACTGCTTGGTGGGCGCGAACTGCCACACCACCGGACCCAGCTTGCGGCCAAGCTCGGCAATGCCGCTGTCGATGAAGCGTTCGATCGATTCGCCGGACTCGGCCAGCACGCGCCGGTTGGTGGCAAAGCGCGAGGCCTTCACCGCGAACACGAAATCATCCGGCGTCTCGTCGCGCCATTTGGCGAACGAGGTGCGCTTCTGCGTGCCGTGGTAGGTGCTGTTGATTTCGATCGCGCTGAGGTGGCGGCTGGCGTAGGCCAGCTCACGTGCCTGTGCCAGGCCGGCGGGATAGAAGTTGTCGCGCCACGGGGCGAAATTCCAGCCGCCGATGCCAACCCGCACCGGCTCGGCGGACGTGGTGTCTTTGCGTGACCTGGCCTTGGGTGTGGCCTCTGACGTTGCTGCAGTCCTGGATGCGGCCTTCGCCGCGGTGCGTGCTGCCATGGCGCGATCTCCCGAAACGCGAGACTGGCAGTCTAGCGGGAAACTGCGCCAGGCGGTGGCGGCGCAACCACGCCCCTGGCCAACAAAAAAAGCCGGAAGAGGGCCAGGCCCCCTTCCGGCTCCGTTCCCGGTCCCCCGGAATCAGAACGAGAAGTTCACCAGGGCGTCGGCAGCGCTCACGTCCGCCGGCTGGGTCTGCACCGCACCCGTGGCGCTGGTGGCCTGCACGCTGTACTTGCCCGCGGCAGCGCCATCCGGCTGCAGCGGAATCGGCAGCGCGGCCTGGTAGGTGCCGATCACCGGAGCGGCCACCGGCAGCGCCGGTTCGGTGGCAAACATGCTGTAGGCGCCGGTATCGCTGGCGGCAGCCGTGGCCGCAATCTCGAAATTGCCGCCATTGACCAGTTGCAGCGCGCGCAGGGTGGCTTCCGCCGAAACCGGCGTGACCGAACCCGAAACCCGGCGATAGGTCGACGCCGGCAGCGACATCGGTGCCGCCGCGGTCGAGATCGCCGTGGGCGTGCCCACCACCACCGGCACGGCGCGCACGATGCCCGCCGCCTTGGCATTGGCAGAACCCGGCACCACCACCACGTCAACCGGGCCGGCCGTGCTGCTCTGCTCGATCGGCACCAGCTTGAAGTTGCCGTTGGCGTCCGCCACCGTCGACTTCACCACCACGCCGTTGCGCTCGGCATAGACGCGCGCGCCCGGTGCCCCGCTGACCACGCCGTTCACTTCACCGCTGACGGTCATCGGGATCGCCGTCACCACCGGCTTCAGGCCGAAAGTGCCATTGCCGCGCGTGACCACCGACTTGCACGCGTCAAAGTCCAGCACCAGGTCGGTCAGCGTATCCTTTGCCACGGTGAACGGCCGGTTGATCTTGATGCCCGACTGCACCGCGCTGGGCGTATCCAGCGCCTGCTCAGTGCCGCCGATGGGCACTACCGAATTGGCCAGCGCACCGGCACCGCTGCCACGGTTGGCATCGAGCACCAGGCGCACCTGCTGGTAGTTGCCGGCAGGCAGCGCGGTCTGGCCCAGCACCGTCATCACGCCGTTGGTCAGCGACAGCAGATCGATCTTGCGCGCGGGCACGACGTCGATATCGACCCAGCCCCCGGCGCTCGTCTCGGCGCTGGCGCTGCTATGCACGCGCACCTTGTTGACGGTCACGAAGACATTGTTGAAGCCACAGGCCGGCGCATCGGTCATCGAGACCTTGAGCGTGCCCTGCCCGCCGCCATCATCGCCGCCACCACCACCGCAGGCGGCCAGCGCCAGGGCACCGCTCAGGGCAAGCACGCGCAGCGGCGCGGAAGTCAAAGAAAGGAATGACACGGTAGGCTCTCCGTTTGGGTTATTTGTGAGTTGATCGGAGGATATGTTGCCGATCGCATAACGGCTGTAAATCTTTGTAATACGTTGTGAAAAAGTCGTTAGCTTGTCTGCATGACGGATCAGCAACGCTTGACGACAGGCGTAACTTGCCCAAGCCGCCGTCGGATGCGCTGCGGCAAGCGTTCTGCTGCGGCAGCTGTCATAGTCATGAACGCCCCCATCGACATCACTGCTGCAGTGCAACGCCGCTTGTATTGCAATGCATTCGATCTGGCGTTTGATCCCGCCAAAATCCGCTCCACTCGCTCCTGCGTGTGTTCGCGTTACGAATGCAGATCCGCCAGCGCGCATTCCCGGGACGCGCAAGCGCACTATCCTGCACCAACTTGGCGCGTTGTGTCGTCAACCTGATCGCATTCGACCGGCTTTCGCCTGCCTGTCGCGCTGGACAAGGCCGAGGCCACCGCCGGCATGCGCTCAGTGCTGATCGCATCGGTAATCGCACTGGTACTGTGAATCCGTCACCGCTGCCTCGCGCGTAGCCGCCGACGGCGGCGTCGTGATCGGCGAAGTCATCACCACCATGGGCCAGATCGAGAACGCCTCGGTCAGGGTCGCCGACATCATCGGCGTGATCGAAGGCATCGCCTTCCAGACCAACATCCTGGCGCTCAATGCCGCGGTGGAAGCCGCCCGCGCCGGCGACCAGGGCCGCGGCTTCGCGGTCGTGGCGGGCGAAGTGCGCGCCCTGGCGCAACGCAGCGCGCAGGCAGCCAAGGAAATCAAGACCCTGATCGAATCCACCGTGGGCAGCGTCAGTTCCGGCTCCGGCCAGGTCCGCCGCGCCGGCCACACCATGAGCGAGATCGTCAGCAACGTCTCCAGGGTGACCTGCATTATTTCCGAGATCACTCACGCAGCCATGGAACAGACCCGCGGCATTCAAGAGGTGAATATGGCGGTGAGCCAGCTGGATCAGATGGTGCAGCAGAATGCGGCGCTGGTTGAGCAATCCACGGCTGCTGCGGCGGCGCTGCAGACGCAGGCCGGAAGCCTGGCGCGGGCGGTGGGACAGTTCAGGTTAGGGTGAGGCCGGCCCCATCCTTAAAGCTAATCTCCGCAAATTCCGCGGAGAATGGTCCCGCCAAACTCCGCAGAGCCCGAAAAAGGGCCATTCGAAACGCTTGTTCAGCGCGGAGCGTCAGTGCGTTGGGAGCCCGTGGGCATGCTTCCTCCCGCCAATCGCCCCCGACGCCGCCGCCCGCAGGATCCGCTGGAACGTCGGGCACTCCATATGGCTTGGCGCCGGACAAACCGCCGCATGCCGCAGTCCGTCGCGCATCGCAGTCAGCTTGCGGATGGTCCGGTCCAGCTCATCCGCCTTGGCCGCCAGCACCTGCCGGTCGATGTTCGGCTGGCCCTGTGGCGAGAACATCTGCGCGATGTCATCCAGCGAGAAACCGGCGGCACGCCCCAGCGCGATCAGCGCCAGCCGCTCCAGCACGCCGGCATCGAACATGCGCCGCATCCCGCGCCGGCCGATGGACGCGATCAGCCCCTTTTCCTCGTAGTACCGCAGCGTCGAGGCCGGCACGCCAGCCTGCCGGGCCACTTCCGCAATATCCAGGCTTGTCACCGCTTGACCTCAAGTTGACTTGAACTGGCACAGTGTAGCTTCCATGCCAGGACGGCGTGCAAGGGGATACAACCATGGGTGAGCAACAGCAGACCAGCAGCAACGGCGGCGACCAGGCCGCACTGTGGAACGGCCCGTCCGGCCATGCCTGGGTCGCGGAGCAGGCGGTGCTCGACGACATGTTCCGGCCGCTGGAAGGCCTGCTTGTCGATACGGTCGGCAAGACTTCCGCGCAGCATGTGCTCGATGTCGGCTGCGGCACCGGCAGCACTACGATCGCGCTGGCGCGCAAGCTCGGCGCGCAGGGCAGATGCACCGGCATCGATATTTCCGAGCCGATGCTCGCCGCTGCACGGGCACGCGCGCAGCACGGCGGCTCGACCGCCAGCTTTATTCGCGCCGACGCGCAGGACTATGCCTTCGCGCCAGCAAGCTTCGACAGCATCGTGTCGCGCCTGGGCGTGATGTTCTTCAGCGAGCCGGTGCGGGCCTTTGCCAACCTGCGCCGGGCTGCAACACCGGATGCCACGCTCCACTGCATCGCCTGGCGCAGCGCCGCAGAGAATCCGTTCATGACCACCGCCGAGCGAGCGGCCGCACCGCTGCTGTCCAACCTGCCGCGGCGGCAGCCGGGGGCGCCGGGGCAGTTCGCCTTCGGCGACCGCCAGCACGTGCATGCCATCCTGGAAGAGGGCGGCTGGACCGGGATCGATGTCGAGCCGATCGACTTCGCCTGCACGCTGCCGGAGCCTGCGCTGGTGGACTACCTGTCCCGCCTGGGTCCCGTCGGACTGGCCCTGCGCGAGGCCGATGCAAGCACACGCGCCAGCGTCGTCGCAACCGTTCGCGCAGCATTCGAGCCTTACGTTCATCGCGCAACTGTGCGCTACACCGCTGCCTGCTGGATGATCACCGCCCGCGCTGCGGCTTCATCACTGACCGCCGGCGAGACTGCCCATGCCTGATACATCGGTGGCGCTCATGTTCAATGCAATCGTGATCGGCACCGGCGCAACGCTGGTGATGGACGCCTGGGCCATCCTGCGCAAGCGGCTGCTGGGCGTGCCTGCACTGGACTATGGATTAGTTGGCCGTTGGCTCGCATGGCTGCCGCGAGGACGCCTTTGCCACCATCCCATCGCCGCATCGCCGCCGGTGCGCGGCGAGCGCGGGATCGGCTGGATCGCGCATTACCTGACCGGCATCGTGTTCGCGGCCATCCTGCTGGGACTATGGGGACTCGACTGGGCGCGTCATCCGACGCTGGCGCCCGCGTTGCTCGTCGGCATCGTTAGTGTGGCCGCACCGTTCCTGCTGATGCAGCCGGCGATGGGTGCCGGCATCGCCGCGAGCCGCACGCCGCGGCCAAACGTGGCACGGGTGCATAGCCTGGTGACGCATGCGGTGTTCGGGCTGGGGCTCTATGTGGCAGGTTGGGTCGTGAGTCTGGTAGTGATCTGAAAAGCGGGCACAGCGGCAGGCTGCCGTTGTCAGATCCAAGGTAGAGGAGAAATTTCCGCGGCTCTCCGGATATATGGCCTCAGCCAGGCATCCGAGACCGCGCCCAAAAGTTTGCCGCCCGCTTCTGTGGGCTATCGAACCGTAGATTGCTGGCGCCGCTCCAGAATAGAAGTCCATCGGCGCCCGCTTCAGCGCCGGACGATCCCCACCATCCACGGGCGACAGGATGACAAGGCTTTCGGGCCGTCTGGCCGCGTGCATCGCGTTCGGTCTTCTGCTGGCTGCCAGTGCGCAGGCGTCGGATATCGCCTGCAAGACGACGCTGCGTCCTTCGCGCTGCGACGATCCGCTCGCCGCCGGCACGTCCTGCCTGCATTCAGTGCCACACGCCGGCGACCTGATCTGCGATCACGCCATGCTCCAGCACGAACACGAGCGCATCCATGCAGACCAGCAGCGCCGGCTGCGCGCCGGCGCGATCCAAGGGAGCGACATCGCCGCCTGGCGGGAGCGCCGGGATGCCTGCACGTCGGTGGCATGCCTGGACCGGGTCTTTGCCAGCTGGCGCCGGCATCCAGCCAGGAAACCGCCGCGGGCTGCCGCGCCGCAACCAACGCCGCCGGCGGCGCGGGCGCGGGAGGCGTCGAGGAACAAGCAGGCTGCGGTCAGGGTCGAGGCCTCGCGGCCAGCGGTCGCGCCACCTCCAGCGACGCTAGCGACGCCAGCGACTCAACCGGCAGCGGAGCCGCTCCCCGCTCCACCACCGTCAGAGCCATTGGCAGAAGCGGGGATTCAGGCGCCCCCTGTGGTGATCCAAAGAGCCTCCGGCCCGACGCTCCAGCAAGCCTCCATTCGTCCGATCCCGGCGCCGCAACCACGCGGCTGGGCATCGCTGGGAACGCTGGCGTGGCTGGGCATGTGCGGCGCGGGCATCGCCTGCTGGTCCCGGCGTACGCGAGGCGAGTGGCTGCCGGGGGTCACCCGCCTGCGCGAGCGGACTCGGGATGCGCCGCCCATCGTGCTGTTGGTGAGCGGACTGCTCGCTTTGAACGGGGTGCTGCTGTTGTGCGTCCTGACGGGGAGCCGGCCATTGTCGTGAGCTCACGCCGTCGCGCCGTCCCACGCAGGCGCGGCCGCAGTCTTGCACCAGCAAAGCAGCATGCTCGCTGCCAGGCGCAGGCCGCTGAGTGGATGCATCAGGCAATGCCGCACCTGCCCGCTGCGGCTTTCGCCGTACAGGCACCACATGCAGAAGTGCTCGCAGTTGTTGGTCAGCAGGCGGTAGCAGTCCTCGCCCAACCGTGAGCGGGCGCGGCCGACGGATTCAGCGGCACTGTACCGCGCCATCGGCGTGCCCAACACCGTGATGCCATGGCCGGCAGCAAAGGCGGCCAGGCTCAGTTCTTCCACCGGGCCGCGCTGCTGCCGGTGGCAATAGCCAGCGTAGTGCACCACCATGCCACGCCCGACGTAGATGCCGTGGTGTGCATAGCCATGACGCGGCGTGACCAGGTGTGCGCCGAGGGGCGGCTCTGCATCGGCGGCGAGGCGCGATGCCAGGACGTGCGGGCTGTGGGTGGCCTGCGCCGTTGTCTTCGTCGTTTCACCGAGGGATGCCATCACCGTCTCCGTTGCAGGCCTCTGTCGGGCCATGCCCTATGACTGCATGGGGCGTGCCAGTGACGGGTGAGGTGGGCACCTAGTGGTGTGGGCGTTGCATGAAGGGGGGCGAAGCGAGGGATGCGAGATACGGCCCGATGCCGAGCGGCCGCGCATCGCAGAAACAGGGCTCGGCCGGTTTGATCAAATGATCAAATTCCGAGCACCGCCACGATCCATTGATCAAAGCATCAAGCCGCCGGCAAGGCATCGCTATGGCGGCGACACACCCTGCGCCGGGCGGCTCATTCCGGCAGCGGGTACTTCCTGGCGTTCATCTCCATCTTGGCGCGGATCGCCGCGTCCAGGTCCACGCCCAGCGCCGTCACCAGCTGCGCCAGGTAGATGGTGATATCGGCAAGCTCCTGCTCCACATGCTCGCGCTCGTCGGTGGACATGATGGCGCGCGATTCCGCGTCGGTCTGCCACTGGAAGATCTCGACCAGCTCGGACACCTCCACGCTCAGCGCCATCGCGAGGTTCTTGGGGCTGTGGTACTTGCCCCAGTTACGGGCCTTGCCGAAGTCTTGGGCGGCTTGCTGGAGGTTCTTGATGTCGATCAGGGGCATGATGGTGTGACAAAAGCGGTTCACAGCGCGCCGGCAATGCGCCGGCGCAAGACGCAGATTTAATCACGACCCGGCCGCCCTCGACACCCGGGCCGCCTGAGGCTTACCCTTCGCTTGTGCATCCACCGCCGCAACGGAGGTTCCCCATGCGCCCGACTCCCGGTCTGGCAATTGCCACTCTCGCCGGCACGTTCGCCTACCTGGCCATCGCCATTGCAGGCTGGGGTGGCATCGCCCCCTTCTTCGCGCACCCGGCGCGCGTGGCCCTGACCCTGGTCCTGTTCGCCCTGTCCATCGCCGCACTGTTCTCCGGCGGCAATATCAGCAGCGGCATGCGCGAGGACCGCGGCAACCGCTGGGTGCTGGCAGTGTTTGGCGTGCTGGGGCTGCTGGCGGCGTACCTGCCGCCCTTTACCGACCGCATCGGCTTCTGGACGCTCGATGGCGACACCATGCGCTGGACCGGCGTGGCGCTGTTTGCCGGCGGCGGCGTGCTGCGGCTGTGGCCGGTGTTCGTGCTGGGGCGGCGCTTCAGCGGGCTGGTGGCGATCCAGCCAGGGCATACGCTGGTGACCACCGGGATCTATGGCGTGATCCGGCATCCGAGCTACCTCGGCTTCCTGGTCAGTTCGCTGGGATGGGTACTGGCGTTCCGCTCCGGCGTGGGCGTGGTGCTGACGCTGCTGATGGTGCCGGTGCTGCTGGCGCGCATCCGGGCGGAAGAAGCGCTGCTGCGCGATCAGTTTGGCGACGAGTATGCGTCGTACTGCGACCGGACCTGGCGCATGCTGCCGGGCATCTACTGAGCGCGGCGCAGCGGCGCCCCGCGCACTTGGCGGATCAAATCGCCAGTCACCAAGGGTTATCCCTAGTCATTCATTCCCATTTTCCGGGACTCTCTGTTTTGATTTCTGGGAATCAGGTCCTATTCTTGGGCCCTATGTTGAATGCCGTCGACAACCCCACCGCCGTGAAGCCCGCGACCTCCGCGCCTGCCGAACCCGCCCAGCCCGCGGGCGGTGCCGATCGCGTGCTGTTCGTGCTGGCGGCGCTGGCGCAACACGGCGCGCCGATCACGGTGCGCGAGCTGGTTGCCAAGACGGGCCTGCCCAAGAGCACGCTCTACCGGCAGCTGATGCTGCTCAAGCGCTGGGGCTTCGTGCTGGAGTCCGACGGCGAATACGCGCCGGGCCCGATCAGCCTGCAACTGGCGCTTGGCTTTGACATGGCCTCGCATCTGGCGCGCGAAGCCCTGCCCGACATGCAGCTGCTGGCGCAGCAGTCCGATGAAAGCGTGGGCCTGGTCGTCGCCGTCAAGGATCACGTGGTGTGCCTGGAGATGGTGGAGAGCCGCCAGTCGCTGCGCTGCTCGTTCGAGAAGGGCCGCGGCGTGCCGCTGCGCGCCGGTGCATCGGCCAAATCGCTGCTGGCCTTCATGCGCGACGAAGCGCGCGAGCGCCTGGTCCGGGCCCAGTGCGAGCCAGGCGAAGCCGAACGGCTGCTGGCCGAGCTGGGCGCCATTCGCGAGACCGGCTACGCCGTCAGCGAGGGCGAGGTGGATCCGGGCGTGTGGGGCGTGAGCGCGCCGCTGTTCTCGCGGCGCAGCAAGGCCGATGCGCTGGGCTCCATCACGCTGATGGTGCCGGCCACGCGGCGGCAAGGGCGCGAGACCGCGCTGATCGACATGACCGTGGCAGCGGCGATGCGGATTTCCGCGCGGCTGCAGTCTTACTGAATACCAAGCAATTCGTTACCGCCGCCGTCGGCAAATCCATGCGACGGCAGATCCCTCGTTCCCGAGAATAGGAGACTTCCATGAACCTTCGTCGCAAATGCCTGATGGCCGGCCTGGCAACTCTGACCGCCCTGACCCTCGGCACCGCCGCGCACGCGCAGGACAATGCCGTGCTGCGCGTGGCCACCGACGCCACCTTCCCGCCGATGGAATTTATCGAGAACGGCAAGCGCACCGGCTTTGACGTGGAGCTGGTGGAGGCCATGGCCAAGACCATGGGCAAGCGGGTCGAATGGACCGACATCGACTTCAAGGGCCTGATCCCGGGGCTGGTCTCGCGCCGCTTCGACATGGCAGTGTCCGGCATCTACATCACCCCCGAGCGCCGCAAGGTGGTGGACTTCACCGAGCCGTACTACGTCGGCGGCCTGGTGGCGCTGGTCAAGAGCGGCAACACCACCGTCCACGCCCCGACCGACCTGAACGGCAAGAAGGTCAGCGTGCAGGTGGGCACCAAGTCAGTCAGCTTCCTGCGTGACACGTATCCGCAGGTGCAGCGCGTGGAAGTCGAGAAGAACCAGGAAATGTTCAACCTGGTCGAGATCGGCCGCGCCGATGCCGCCGTGACCGGCAAGCCGGCCGCGATGCAGTACGTCAAGACCCGCGGCGGCCTGCGCATGGTGGAGCAGCAACTGACCACCGAGGAATACGGCATGGCCGTGCGCAAGGACACGCCCGAGCTGACCCGCGCCCTCAATGCGGCACTCGCCAAGGTGAAGGCCGATGGCACCTACGCCAAGCTGACCCAGAAATGGTTCGGCACGGCCGCCAAGTAAGCCGCGCGGATCATCATCATGGAATTGGATTTTTCTCCTGTCTTTGCCGGCTGGCATGACATCGTCCACGGCGCCGTCATCACCGTGGAGGTGACGGCCTGCGCGCTGGTGCTGGGCTGCGTCATGGGCCTGCTGGTCGGCATCGGCCGGCTGGACCCGAAGCGCCGCTTCATCTTCGGCATCTGCACCGCCTACGTGACCTTCATCCGCGGCACGCCGCTGCTGGTGCAGCTGTTCCTGCTGTTCTTCGGGCTGCCGCAGTTCAACATCCTGCTGCCGGCCTTTGTGTGCGGCGTGATCGGGCTGGGCATCTATTCCGGCGCCTATGTGTCGGAGATCGTCCGCGGCGCGATCCAGTCCGTGGACAAGGGCCAGATGGAAGCCGCGCGCTCGATCGGCATGTCGTCCGGCCAGGCCATGCGCGCGGTGATCCTGCCGCAGGCCATCGTGCGCATGATTCCGCCGCTGGGCAACGAATTCATCGCCCTCATCAAGAACTCGGCGCTGGTGTCGCTGCTGACCATTGCCGACCTGATGCATGAGGGCCAGAAGATCATCAGCGTGTCGTACCGGTCGCTGGAAGTCTATCTGGCGATCGCGCTGGTTTATCTGATCCTGACGAGCGCGGCCGGGCTGATCCTGCGGCGCGCCGAACAACGGCTGCGCATGGGAGGCATGGTGCAATGAGCGATTCCGCAATCATCCGGATCCGGAACCTGGGCAAATCGTTCGGCGGCCATACCGTCTTGCGCGGCATCGACTTCGATGTGGAGCCGTCGCAGGTCGTGGTCGTGATCGGCCCCAGCGGCTCGGGCAAGAGCACCTTCCTGCGCTGCTGCAACGGCCTGGAACAACCCGAGGCCGGCACCATCGACATCGTCGGCAAGCGCCTGGTGACCGACGGCCAGCTGATCGGCGAGCACGAGCTGAACCAGCTGCGCACCGAAGTGGGCATGGTGTTCCAGTCGTTCAACCTGTTCCCGCACCTGTCGGTGCTGCACAACGTCACGGTGGGTCCCCGCATGCTGCGCGGCGCCTCGCGCGAGGAAGCCGAGCGCAAGGCGACGGGCCTGCTTGAGAAGGTTGGCCTTGCGCACAAGGCCCACGCCATGCCCGCCAGCCTGTCCGGCGGCCAGAAGCAGCGCGTGGCCATTGCCCGCGCACTGGCCATGGAGCCGCGCGTAATGCTGTTCGACGAGCCGACCTCCGCGCTGGACCCCGAGCTGGTGGGCGAAGTGCTGCAGGTGATGAAGGTGCTGGCCGCCGAAGGCATGACCATGGTCGTGGTCACCCATGAAATGGGCTTCGCCCGCGAAGTGGCCGATGTGGTGGTGGTCATGGATGGCGGCGGCATCATCGAGGCCGGGCCGCCGTCGGTCATCTTCTCGGCGCCGACGCAGGAACGCACGCGCGGGTTCCTGCAGGCCGTGCTGACGCGGGCGTGACGATGGCTGTGACCCAGAACCTCTGGCAGGGCCGTGTCGACGACGGCGAGCGTGGCGACACCACGCGCCTGTTCCGCATCGTGCATGCGCTGGAAGCAGCGGACGTGACGCCGCTCGACGGCGCGCCGGTGCTGCTCGGTTTCAATTGCGACGCCGGCGTGCTGCGCAACCAGGGCCGTCCCGGCGCCGCGCACGGCCCCGACGCCATCCGCCAGGCGCTGGCCAACGTGCCGGCGCACGGGCTGCCCGCGCTATACGACGCCGGCAATGTCAGCTGTGACGACGGCGACCTGGAATCAGCCCAGCTGGCGCTGGCGGGCACCGTGCGCGACGTGCTGGCGCGCGGCGGGCTGCCGCTGGTGCTCGGCGGCGGCCATGAAGTGGCCTGGGGCACGTGGCAAGGCCTGCGCGCGCACCTGGATGCGCAGGACGATGGCGGGCGCGTGCTCATCATCAATATCGACGCCCACTTCGACCTGCGCACCAGCCGGCCCGCAAGCTCCGGCACGCCGTTCGACCAGATCGCCAACGCCTGCGCCGAGCGCGGGCAGCCGTTCGACTATGTCTGCCTCGGCGTCAGCCGCCTCAGCAACACGCCGGCGCTGTTCAGCCGCGCCGATGCGCTGGGCGTCTGCTACGTCGAAGACGTGGACATGCAGGAGCGCCACCTGGCATCGCGCCTCGCGGAACTGGCGGCGCGCATCGATGCCACGGACCACGTGTACCTGACCATCGACCTCGACGCACTGCCCGCGGCCGTGATGCCGGGCGTGTCGGCACCCGCCGCCTATGGCGTGCCATTGCCGGTGGTGGAGGAAGTGGCCATGCTTGCGCGCCGCAGCGGCAAGCTGCGCGTGGCCGACCTGGCCGAGTACAACCCGCAGTACGACCGCGACCACCAGGGCGCGCGCGTGGCGGCGCGGCTGGCCTGGCGCCTGTTCGGCTGACAGGCAGGTCACGCCCCCCAAGCCGCGCGGCGGTTGGCACCAGCCGCGCCCGGCTATAGTATTGCCCTTCGCTACATTTAGCGATTCCGATCAGAATTGATAAAGCGAGGCGAGGGCAGTCCTGCGCCGGCGTGGCCGTCTTGCCGCGCCCCAGGCCGCCCATCGCCGGTTACGGGCGGAAGGGTCTGCGTGATCGAACAAATCGTCATCGTCGGCTTTGGCTGCATCGGCCAGGCCGTGCTGCCGCTGCTGGAACGAACCTGGCCGCGGGCAGCGATTACCGTGGTGGACCGCGTGCTCGACGCCGCGCGCCAGCAGCTGGCCGCCCGCCACGGGCTGGATGCCATCGAAGCCACCATCACGGCCGGCAACTTTGAAGCGATGCTGGGCCCGCTGCTGCGGCCTGGCACTTTCCTGCTGAACCTGGCGCCGTCCGTCTGCAGCCGCGACCTGATCGCGCTGGCGCAGGCACGCGGCACGTTCTATGTCGATGCCGGCATCGAGCCGTGGGACTATGAGGCCGACCCGCAGGCCTCGCACCTGAGCAACTACGCGCTGCGCCACGAGATGCTGGCCTTCGCCCGCGGCCGTGAGACGCAGCCGACCGCGCTGGTGGCGCACGGCGCCAACCCTGGCCTGGTCTCGGTGCTGGTCAAGGCCGCGCTGATGGAACTGGCCGGCAATATCGGCTTGAATCAGCCCGAGCCCCACGACCGCGCCGGCTGGGCTGCCCTAGCGCGGGCACTGGACGTGCGCGTGATCCAGGTCGCCGAGTACGACAGCCAGCAAGCCCCCGGCTATCCGCGCGACGGCGAGTTCGCCAACACCTGGTCGGCCGAAGGCTTTATCACCGAATGCCTGCAGGACGCCGAACTCGGCTGGGGCAGCCATGAGCCCGCGCTGCCGCCCAATGGCTATCGCCACGGCTACGGCAGCGGCGCGGCCATCGCACTGGATCGGCCAGGGCACCGCACGCGCGTGCGGTCATGGTCGCCGGTGCACGGCCCGTTCGATGCGTACCTGATCACGCACAACGAATCGATCTCGATCGCCGAATACCTGACCGACCAGCCTGCCGGCCAGCCGCTGTACCGCCCCACCGTCTACTACGCCTACCGCCCGACATCCGCCACGCAGACCTCGATGCAATGGCTCGACGACCGCGCCGCCCCGCGCATGCGCGGCGAACGCATCCTGCGCGACGAGATCCAGTGCGGCGAGGACGAACTCGGCGTGCTGCTAATGAGCAGCCGCCATGGCGCGGTCTGGTACGGGTCGCGCCTCTCCACCCAACGCGCGCGCTCGCTGGCGCCGTACAACACCGCCACCAGCCTGCAGGTAGCATCGAGCCTGATCGCCGCCATGCAGTGGATGCTGGCCAACCCGGCGCGCGGCGTGGTGGAATCCGATGCGCTCGACTTCCGCCCCGTGCTGGCCGATGCCGCGCACTGGTGGGCACCGCTCAGCGTACAGTTCACCGACTGGCTGCCGCGGCCCGGCGCCAGCGCGCTCGCCTTTACCGACTTCCTGCTGGACGACGCCATGGCCCAGCCCGATCCCTCTCTTCTGACACTCGCCTGCTGATGCAACGCATCCCCCAGACCCCGCGCCGCAACTGGCCGCGCGAACTTGAGAAGGTCGGCTTCCACTTCCATTCGCTGGATGAGTTCAACGTCCCGCGTGAAGTCGATGACAACACCTTCTTCTACTGGCGCGAAGATGCGGCCTACGCCTTCAGCAAGCAGGAGATCGAAACGCTTTATGCCGCCGCGTACGACCTGAACCAGCGCTGCCTGGAAGCCGTGCAGCACGTGATCGACCACGACCTGTTCGCACGCCTGGCAATCGACAAGGACTTCGCGCAACTGATCCGCACCTCCTGGGACCGCGACGAGCCCACGCTGTTCGGCCGCTTCGACATGACGCTGGACCAGCACGGCGCGCCCAAGCTGTATGAGTTCAACGCCGACACCCCGACCTCGCTGATCGAATCCGCCGTCGCGCAGTGGTACTGGAAAGACACCGTGCAGCCCCAGGCCGACCAGTTCAACAGCCTGCACGACGCGCTGGTGGCGCGCTGGCAATGGCTGCGCAAGCACTACCGCAACGCCAGCCTGCTGCACCTTGCGTGCATGTTCGACAGCCAGGAAGACATCTGCAACACCGAGTACCTGATGGACACCGCGCTGCAGGCCGGCTGGTCCGTCAAGCTGGTCGACCTGCAAGACATCGGCACCGACGGCCGCGGCAACTTCTATGACGCCGACAACGTGCCGATGGAAGTCGTCTTCAAGCTCTATCCGTGGGAATGGATGGCCACCTCCGACTACCGCGACCAGCTGCCACACAGCCCCGTGCGCTGGGTCGAGCCGCCGTGGAAGGCCGTGCTGTCCAACAAGGCCATCCTGCCGATCCTGTGGGAGCTCTTTCCCGGCCATCCCAACCTGCTGGAAGCCAGCTTCGACCCCAGCCACTTCGCCGGTCAGCCGCACGCCAAAAAGCCCTTCCTGTCACGCGAAGGCGAGAGCGTGACCCTGGCCACCCCGGAAGGCGGCCACGTCCACAACCCCGGCGAATACGGCGCCGAAGGCTTCATCTACCAGGCCTATTCCCCGGCGCGGCGCTTTGACGGCCGCTACACCACGCTGGGCGTATGGATTGTCGACGACGTGCCCAGCGGCCTGTGCGTGCGCGAGGAATCCGGGCCCATCGCCAAGAACACCAGTTTCTTCGTTCCACACTACTTCATGAACGAGTAAGGACCGATGGCAAAGAAGAACAACAACGGTCGCAAGCCGTCGAAGTACGGCAGCCCGTACCAGCCCAAGCCAAAGGGATCGCCCAGGTCCGCGTGGCAGCCGCAGCCCTATGCGGGCGAGCAGAAACGCAGTTCGCCCACGCTGTGGATCATCGGCGCCTGCGCCGTGGTGGCCGGCGTGGCGGCACTCGGCTCCTGCAGCGACGACGCCGACGACGATCCCGGCGTGACCGTGCGCCGCGCCAGCTACGCCACGCTGGAAGACTGCGAAGCCGACTGGAACACCCCCAACGACTGCGAAAGCGTGCCGGTCGACGACCCCAGCACGATCTACAGCTCCAGCCTGAACGCATCCGCCAGCGACGCCGCCACCGGCGGCTCCGGCACCAGCCACGGCAGCAGCCTGTACTACGCGCGCTGGTACGGCCCGTACTACACCTCCAGCGGGACCGTCTACCACCCCAACGGTACCCAGACCCAGCGCGACATGTCCGCCGGCCCGCTGCGCCCGATGAACGTCTACGACAGCACCGGCACGCGCACGCAATCCTTCACCAACGCCACCCCGCACGCCGCGATGGTGGAAGAAGCCACCGTACGCCGCAGCTCCCTCAGCGGCGGACGCTCCATGGGCCTGTCCATGCGCGCCGCGGCGGTATCGCGCGCGCCGGTGGTATCGCGCGGCGGCTTCACCAGCCGCTTCGGCAGCTCCGGACGCTCCGGCGGCGGCTGAGTGCCGCCTGCCGATCGCCATGTCGTATTTACATCCCTGACAACTGACAACGAGTCCAACCTATGGTCAATGCCATGCACCCGGCGCTTGCCTACCTGATCTATATCGTCACCAGCTTTGCCATGCTGGGGCTGTTCCTGCTGGTTTATACGCGGGTGACGCCGCATCGGGAATTCCAGCTGATCCGCGAGGGCAATGTTGCTGCGGCGTTGTCGCTGGGCGGTGCGGTGCTGGGGTTCTCGCTGACGTTGTCGTCGAGCATTCAGCACAACGCTACGTTTGGGATGTTTTTGTTGTGGGCGTTTGGGGCGTTTGCGGTGCAGGTGTTGGCTTATCTGGCGGTGGCGCGGGCCTTGGGGGGTGTTGGTGAGGCAATTTCCAGTGATAACCGGGGGGTTGGGGCGGTGATGGGGGTGATTTCGCTGGCGGTGGGGGTGGTTAATGCGGCTTGTTTGACTTGAGGTGATCTTGGGCCGAGGATCGCGAGGTTCCATTAGCAACCACATGACCAGACCAATGCCCGATCGCCCGCATCAGGAAGACCTGACCATCCGACTTGCCACCCAAGCCGATGCGGCTGCGATTTCGGCGGTTCATGCGCTTTGCTGGCATCAAGCATATGGCGAGCTGCTTCCCAAAGATATGCTTGCGAATGTGACGGCGGAAAGCCGGCTGCCAGCCAGGTATCGCATTCTCGCGGACCCATCGGTAGCCTGTTTCGTCGCGACCAGTGAGGCTGAAGTCGTCGGCTTTTCCGATTGCGGACCATGTCGCGAAGCAGAGCAGGAATGTCGGGGAGAGGTCTACGCCCTCTACGTACTGCAGGCGTTTCATGACAAGCGTGTCGGACTGAGGCTTCTGTCGTGCTGCGCGTCAGCCTTGTTGAGGCGAGGTTCCAGTTCGATGCGCCTGTGGTCACTCGAGGAAAATGCACGGGCGCGCAAGTTCTACGAACGTGCCGGCGGACGACTGCTAGACCGGCGCGTCTCGACCCGGGGCTCAGTGGTACTGACTGAAGTGGAATATCACTGGGACCTCATTGGCATGAAGCGGCTCGCAGCGCTCAAGTGGCATTTGTTGTGTAAATGATCTTGCGGATCGCCGGCGGAAAGGCAAAGAGCGGGATCACCTGATCCCAGACGCGACGTCAGGACGCAGCGATCGGGGAGTAGTCCTTACCCCTTTGTCTTGGTCGAAGGCCTCCAGCTCGGCCAGCGCAGCCTCCGCACTGGGGGCCGCATACACGGGCTTGTGCGCCGCCGCCACGGCGCGGCGCCCCTTGCCGCCGGGCGCCTGGCGCCCGGCTGGGAGCCGGGATACCAGCTGGCTTCGCCGCACCCGGACTGAGGCAAGTCATACAGTCGCCGTCATCCCGTCGGCCCCCAACGTCCGCCCGGAGCGTCAGCCGGCGCGATCGCCGCTCTCCTCCACAGTAATCCGATGCAACAGGCGATCGTACCCATCATAGCCACCAGTCGCCGCATGGTTCACGCAGCGGTTATCCCAAACGACAAGCATCCCCTGCGACCACCGATGGCGATACACAAACTCCGGCCTGGCCTGGTGTTCAAACAGCGCACGCAGGATCGGCGCCGCCTCCTCATCGCTCATGCCATCGATGCCGATCGTATAACCCATGCTGACGAACAACGCAGTGCGCCCGGTTTCGGGATGCTTGCGCGCAATGGGATGTAGCTGCGTTGCCAGCGCACTATCCGAATAGCGGATAACCATCGAGCGCCCCTTGTCCTTCTCACCATACGCGCCCTGCCGCGAATAGCCGCGCCGCGCGGAATGGACCCCTTGCCTTCCGGCCACCAGTGATTTCAGTTCCTCCGGCAGCGCGTCCCAGGCGGCGTACTGGTCGGCGAACAGCGTGTCACCACCCACTGGCGGAATGACATTGCCGTATAGCACCGTAGCCGCCGGTGGCTGCGCCAGGAAGCTCCAGTCCGAGTGCCAGGACTCGGCAAAGATCGGCGTGCGCTCGTTGGCATCGCGCCGAACTTGCGCGACATGGGGATGGCCAGGGATGGCGGTGAAATAGGGATCGCTGCCGAGCGGGCCGATCGTTGACGCGAAGCGTTCGATGTCCTCGATGGCCAGGTCCTGGTCGGTGAAGGCAAGGACCTTGTGCTCAAGCCAGTGCCGGCGAATTTCTGCGACTTGCGCATCGGTCAGTGCCTGCTTCAGGTCCAGGCCCCTGACCAGCGCACCGCAGGGGGCCTCCTGCGGCAAAACTTGCATTGCCATTGCGTCTCCTTGATGTGCGTAAGGGAGCGAGTGGGGCGCACCAGGCGAACAGCGGCGCGCTCAGGCTGCCACGCCGACCGGGCGGTCGCCGGCGATGGTTGTGCGATGCAGCTCGCGGTCAAAGCCGTCATAGTCGTTCATCGCCAGATGCTGCGTGCAGCGGTTGTCCCACACGGCCAGCGCGCCGCGGGTCCAGCGGAAGCGGCAGGTGAATTCGGGGCGGGCGGCGTGGGCGTAGAGGTATTGCAGCAGCGGCGCGCTTTCTTCTTCGGTCATGCCCTCGAAGCGCATGGTGTAGGTGCTGTTGACGTACAGCGCCTTCCTGCCCGTGGCGGGATGCACGCGCACCACCGGATGGAGGACCTCGCTGTTGGCGCGGTCGTCGGTACGCACGTCCATCTTGTGGGCGGGGTCGCCGTTGTTGACCACGGCGCCCCTGGCGCCATAGGAACGCACGGGGCTATGCACCGCGCGCAACTTGTCGATCACCAGCTTTAGCCCATCGGAAAGCGCGTCGTACGCGTGATACATGCTGGCCCACATGGTGTCGCCACCGTAGGGCGGAATCACGCGCGCATACAAGGCAGACCCCAGCGGCGGGATTTCTGCATAGCTCATGTCCGTGTGCCAGGCACCGCCGAAGTTGCGTTTGGTTTGCTCTGCCTTGCCCTTCATCACCGGCAGGATTTCAGCGTGGCCTTCCAGCGCGCGGACGAACGGCACTTCCAGCAAATCGCCGAAGCGGGCGCTGAACGCCTTGTGCTGGTCCGGCGTCAACTGCTGGTCGCGAAAGAAGATGACCTGATGGTTGTGCAGCGCCGAGCGGATCTCTGCGAACGTCTCGTCCGGCACCGGCTGGGACAGGTCTACCCCACTGATCTCCGCACCGAGGGCGCCCGCGATGGGCTGGACATCGATGAAACGGTATTGCGACATGGCTTGCGTTCTCCTTGCTTAAAGCGTGTTAGCGACTGCGTGGGTTACTGGACGGTGATGTGGGCGCTACGCACCAGCGCGCGCCACTTCTGCGTTTCCGCGTCGATAAAGACACCGAACGCCTCCGGCCCGGCGCCGGAGATGACGCCGCCCATCTCATCGATCTTCTTGCGGACGTCGGGCATCTTCAGCACCGCTTCCAGCTCTGAATCCAGCCGGGCAACGATGGGCTTGGGCGTTGCTGCGGGCACCAGCACGCCAAACCAGCCAGCAATCTCATAGCCACGCAGGCCGGCTTCCGCCATGGTGGGCACATCAGGCAGCAGCGGCGAACGCTGGGCCCCGGTGATGGCCAGCGCGCGCAGCTTGCCGGACTTCACCAGCTGCAGCGCCGACGGCATGTTGTCGAACATCACCGGAACATGGCCCGCCACGGTGTCGTTCAGCCCCGGCGCGCTGCCTTTGTAGGGAACGTGGGTCATGCGCACGCCGGCGGTGCTGGCAAACAGCTCGCCCGCCAGGTGCAGCGAGGTGCCGGCGCCCGGCGTTGCATAGGTCAGCGGCGTAGCCTGGCGCTTGCCGTACTGGATCAGGTCCTTCACGGATTGCACCGGCAGTGCCGTATTCACGACCAGCAGGTTGGGCACCGCCATCAGCATGGTCACCGGCGCAAGATCCTTGCCCGGCTTGTACGGCAGGTCGGGATAGAGCGAGGGATTGATGGCGATGGGGCCGATATTGCCCATCACGATGGTGTAGCCATCGGCCGGCTGCTTGGTCACGTAGTCAGTGCCGACATTGCCGCCGGCGCCTGGCTTGTTCTCCACCACCACGGGTTGCGCGAGCCGTTCCCCCAGCTTCTGGCCGACGATGCGCGCCAGCATGTCGGTGGATCCACCGGGCGGGTAAGGGACAACCCATTTGATCGGCTTGCTCGGCCAGGCATCGCTGGCCCAGGCGGCAGACCCGGGCATGATTGCAGCCGCGCAGGCCAGCGCGGCACTGAGAATGGGGCGCTTCATGTTGTCTCCTGTGGTGGAGCAGCGAGAATGCTTGCCGCCCACGCTTTCTTGGTTTATATTGTTCATCTAGTGAACGTACATTACACGTAGTGAACGGATGAAGAGTAATAGATCAATCCTCAGGTGTCTAGCCATCCTGCAAGCGTTCCGCCAGAACGGCCGTCCGACCCTGGCCGAGCTGTCACGCGCGGTGGACTTGCCCCACCCCACGGTGCTGCGATTCCTGCTGACGCTGGAGGAAGAGGGCTACGTGGCGCGCGAGGCAAACCAGTGGCGGCTCACCACGCGCGTGTTCGAGATCGGATTTGCCGCGATGGAAAGCCTGGGCGTGACCGAGGCGGTGCAGGAGCATCTGCAGCAGCTGGCCGACGCCTATTCCGGCACGGCGAACCTGGGGGAGATAAACCCCGAAGGCGTCATCATCGTCGGACGCGCAATGGCCCCGGCCGAGCGGCGCCGGCTGGTGGTCATGAACTTGCGGGTAGGCAGCGTGCTGCCGCCAGGCAGCGCGCTGGCGATGGCCCTTGCCCTGCCGGTCGGCGAATGGAGCGAGCTGGAATATCCGGAAAGCAATCAGATGTCGATTGCCGTGCCGCTGCCTGCGGTGGGGTCCAGGCAGCTGTCGCTTGGGATCTCTACGTCAATGGGCGAGGCTACGCCTGCGCGGATCAGGGAGGAGATGGTGCCGGCGCTGCAGCGCGCTGCGGGGAATGTTAGCCGGATGATTGGGTTGGCGCCGGCTTGAGGGGCGGGAATGCAGGCATCGATCACGATGGCCTGAATGCATGACAGCTAACGGCTACCTCTGTACTACCACGGTCGGCGCTTCCCGGCCGACGCCACCGCGAACAGCAGCATCGAGGGGGGATGGCTCGCTTCCTAGCGGCATCGATTTCAGCCCCCATTCAATGCCTTGACCTTCTTCAAGTCTTCCGCGCTGATCAGCCCTTCACCCCCGCACGCCCCGCCTTCACAGCCCGCTTCACGGGCACCAGCGTGGCCGCCGCATCCTCGGCCCTCTCCGTGTTGACCAACACCCCCGCCGAGACAATATAGGCCGCCGCGCTCTCGATATCCCCGCGCAGCGCCGCACATGCCGCCGCGCTGTCATGCCTGCGCAGCGCTTCGATCAGATTGTCGTGATGCTTGACCGCGACGCGCTCTTCCACGCGGCGCGATCCGGAGCGAAGGTCGTGGTTAAGGATCGGGCCGATGCGCAACCACTGCGACTCGATCATCTGCAGCAGGATCGGCATGCGCGCCGCCGCGTACACGGCAAAGTGAAAGGCCTGGTTCGCGGCGATGACATCCGCGCCGTCGGGATTGCGCTTCGACATCTCGTCGGCAAACCGGCGGTGCAGTGCCTGTACCTGCTTCAGTTCCTCATCACTGATGCGCTCTGCCGCGGTCGCGGTGGCGAGCCCTTCCAGTTCGATCCGGATCTTGGTGATTTCCTCGAACTGGCTGACGCTCATCCTCGGTACCCGCAGTGCACGGTTTGGCGTGAGCTCAAGTGCCTGCTCGGCAACCAGGCGATGCACCGCTTCCCGCACCGGCATGACGCTGACGCCCAGTGCGGCAGCAATGTTGCGCAGGGAAATCTGCTCGCCCGGCATCATCTGGCCGCTGATCAGCAGGTCTCGCAGCTGCGTGTAGACGTCGCGGCTGAGGGTCTGGCGGACAAGGGGCGTCACAAGGTCATTCAGGGTCATGCCGCGAAGCATAGCACATAGGGTTATTCTCTATATTTGATCTGTGATCACAGTTTTAATCTTCGTCCGGAAGGCAGGCATCGGCCTGTTCCCAGGAGGATTGGAATCATGTGGAAGGATGAATCGCTCGCCGGCAAACGCGTGCTGGTGACCGCTGGCGCGGACGGAATTGGCCTGGAGATCACGCGGGCCTTGGTGGAGGCGGGCGCCCGCGTTGCGGTTTGCGACGTGGCTGGCGACAGCCTCGAACGTGTCTGTGCGGAGTTGCCCGGCGTGGTGGCAGTCAGGGCCGATGTGTCGAAGGAAAGCGACGTCGAGGCGCTGTTCCAGGCAGTGGATGGCGCCTTTGGCGGCCTGGATGTGCTGGTCAACAATGCCGGGGTTGCCGGCCCGACTGGCGGTGTCGAAACCCTCTCGCTGGCCGACTGGGAGCGCACGCTTGCCGTCAACCTCACCGGCCAGTTCCTGTGCGCCCGCGCCGCGGTGCCGCGCCTGCGGCAGGGGCGCTCGCCGTCGATCGTCAACCTGTCTTCCGCTGCCGGGCATCTCGGCATGCCGGGCCGTTCCGCCTATTCCGCGTCGAAATGGGCCGTGGTGGGCTTTACCAAATCGCTGGCGCTTGAACTGGGACCGGATGGCATCCGTGTCAACACGGTGCTGCCCGGTGCGGTCGACGGCCCGCGTATCCGCGCCGTCATTGCCGCGAAGGCCGAGTCGCTCGGCAAGCCGCTTGAGGAAGTCACGCGCAGCTACACGTCGCAGGCGGCACTGGGCCGCATGGTGACGATGCGCGACATCGCCAACATGGTGCGCTTTCTCTGCAGCGACCAGGCGGCCAATGTGCACGGCCAGGAGATGGTCGTGGACGGCCTGACCCAGGCGCTCAGCTAGCCCGCCCGGCGCATTCCCCGGGGCCGCTGGATATCCGCGGCCCGCCGTCCGACAAAACCTACTAAGGAATCACCATGGCCAAGCGAGCCAAAGCCATCATCACCTGCGCCCCGACCGGCGCCATCCACACGCCCAGCATGTCGCCCCACCTGCCGGTGACCGCCGACGAGATCGCGCAAGCCGCCATCGACGCGGCGCGCGCAGGGGCCGCCATCCTGCACCTGCACGCCCGCGACCCGAAGGACGGACGCCCGTCGCAGGACCCGGAGCTGTTCCGGCCGTTCCTTGCCAGGATCAGCGCCGAGACCAACGCCGTGATCAATATCACCACCGGCGGCAGCCCGCACATGACGGTGGAAGAGCGCATGTTGCCAGCCACCACCTTCAAGCCGGAGCTGGCCTCGCTGAACATGGGTTCGATGAACTTCGGCCTGTTCCCGATGCTCGACCGCTTCAAGGAATTCCAACACGACTGGGAGCGCGAACACCTGGAGAACAGCCGCAACCTGATCTTCAAGAACACTTACCAGGACATCGAGAACATCCTGCGCATCGGCAATGCCAACGGCACGCGATTCGAGTTCGAGTGCTATGACATCAGCCATCTGTACAACCTGCGGCACTTCCTTGACCGTGGCCTGGTCAGTGGCCCGGTGTTCATCCAATCCGTCTTCGGCATCCTGGGCGGCATTGGCCCTGATCCCGAGGACCTGATGCACATGCACCGCACCGCCCGCCATCTGTTCGGCGATCAGTTCCGCTGGTCGATCCTTGGCGCCGGCCGCAGCCAGATGCCGCTGGCGACCATCGGCGCGGCCATGGGCGCCAACGTGCGCGTGGGCCTTGAGGACTCACTCTGGATCGGTCCGGGCCAGCTGGCGGCATCGAGCGCCGAGCAGGTCACGCGCATCCGGACCGTGCTGGAAGCCCTGAACATCGACGTCGCCACCCCCGACGAAGCCCGAGACATCCTCGACCTCAAGGGCGCGGCAGGCACCGCGTTCTGAACTGCCGGGCCGCCATGGGCGGCCCTGGGCAGGCATCGATCACCGAAGACATCAACCAGGCCGAATGGCAGGCCCGCGCCACGGGCGCAGCGCCATATCCGCCGATGGAGACTACGCACATGCAGACCGTACCCGCCTCGGGCGCGCCGCCGCTGGCCGCGCCGACAGACCGCCCGCTGACCGCACTACTGTTCCGCAAGCTCATGCCCTTGCTGGTGCTGTCCTATGTGATCAGCTTTCTCGATCGCACGAACATTGCACTCGCCAAGACCCATATCGCGGTCGACCTGAACATCTCGGCCGCGGCCTACGGCCTGGGCGCGGGTCTGTTCTTCCTCAGCTATGCCTTGCTGGAAATCCCGAGCAACCTGATCATGCATCGGGTCGGGGCGCGCTTCTGGATCACACGCATCATGGTGACGTGGGGCCTGCTGTCCGCGGCGATGGCCTTTGTCCAGGGCGAGACCTCCTTCTACATCATGCGCGTGCTGCTGGGCGCGGCCGAGGCGGGGCTGTTTCCCGGCGTGATGCTCTATCTCACGTACTGGTTCGGCCGCGAGGATCGCGCGCGGGCAGTGGGCTACTTCCTGCTCGGCGTCTGCATCGCCAACATCGTCAGCGGCCCGCTGGGCGGCGCCCTGCTGGGCATGGATGGCATGTGGGGCTTCAAGGGCTGGCAATGGATGTTCGTGCTGGAAGGCCTGCCCGCGGTGTTCCTGGCCGCGGTGGTCTGGAAGAAGCTGCCCGACGGTCCGGACAGCGCGCCATGGCTGACGCCAGCCCAGGCGCAGGAAGTCCGCAGCCGGCTGGCCGCGGAAGCCGCCGATGCCAGCGCCGGCAAAGGCGGCCACTCATTCCTGGGCGCCATGCGTGATCCGCAGGTCTGGCTGGCGATCTTCATCTACTTCTGCCATCAGATCTCGATCTACACGGTGATCTTCTTCCTGCCGGGCATCATCGGCACCTACGGCAAGCTCACGCCCGTGGAAATCGGGCTGCTCAATTCCCTGCCCTGGATAGCCGCCGCCATCGGGGCCGCATGGCTGCCCCGACATGCCAACACCCCACGGCGCGGCCGCCGCCTGCTCTGCCTGGGGCTGGTCGTGATGGCAGGCGGCCTGCTGATTGCCGCCTTCGCAGGCCCGGTGATGGCGCTAGTCGGCTTCTCGCTGACCGCGCTGATGTTTTTCGTGGTGCAGTCGATCGTCTTCCTGTTCCCGTCGTCTCGCCTGAAGGGGGTGGCGCTGGCGGGCGGACTGGCCCTTATCAATACCTGCGGGCTGGTGGGCGGGTTCATCGGACCGTCGGTGATGGGCATCATCGAACAGGCGACTGGCAGTACGCGCAATGGTCTGGTGATCATGGCGGGCTTGTTGCTGGTTGCCTGCGCGGTGGCTCCGTTTCTGCGCCAGGGGCAGGAACGCTGACGGGCTGTAAAGCGGTCTGGGCAGACCCGCTGCCTGTCACGAGCGCGAAATTCACTGGCGCAGGGCCAAGCTGTTCTTCGATGGCAGATCCCTTCAATGGATTGAGAGCGGCGAAGTACAGATGCGTTGGCCAGCAGTGTCTGGGCGCCCTGGCTACCAGACCAAAGAGCATCAGGGCACCAGGGACGTCGGCCCCCTTCCTGAAGGCCTGTACACCGCACGTCAGGATGACTTCCAGCGCTGGGAAGATACAAGTGTCTTCAACCGAGCCGCTTGCCTTCTCCGGCTCATCAACATCAAGGCCGGCCGATGGCCTGGCTGTACAACAGCCTGGGGCACACGGCGCATCGGTTTGCGGCTACACGCAGGGACCAACGTGTTTGGCCGAAGCAACTTCACGATCCACGGCAGAAGCTACCATGGCTCAGCAGGTTGCATTGACCTCACCGGTTCGATGAATTCCTTTGCCAAAGAGTTTTTGTACTATGCCAAAGACATGGAACCGGAAGTTCGCTATTAGAGCTGCCGCAGCCAGCATCCTCGGACTCTTTGCCGTGCTGATGCTGGTAGAGATATGGGGCGCCTGGACAGCCCCTGAAGAGTATCCATTCCGCAGCCAAGGACCCGCTGCGGCAATGTGGGCGTATCAATCACAGACGAACTATCTGCTATCGTGCATCGCCTTCTTGCTCGGGTGCTCACTTGCAATTTGGGCGTTGCTTGCGCAGACGCGCAGCACTTTGCTACGTTGGCTGTGTGGGCTGCCGGTGCTCATCACCTGGGCATTGATGGCATTCGACGGCACTCGACTCGACCTCTAACCGGTCACTGGCAAGCATGGCGCACAAGATCGTGGCCGCCTCTTCATCACGCATGCCATCGCTCCACCTTCGATATAACGCCTGGCTCCGTGAGTATTTCGCGGCGATTAGCGGGTGGGTGTTGAAGGAGTATTGAAGCTCCGATGGACACCGGCTGATGGCCAAAGAGCACACTAAGAGTCAGGTCCGAACACGCGACATCGAGCATGGGCTTCGCGCATCGCTTGCGCACTCAGCCGGACATGCCGCCTTCCACCGCACCGCCGATCCATTCGTGGACGAGCCCGGCAATAAGCAAGTTGTTGTCGTCCATCATCGGCAGATGCGAATTCCCGCGGATACCCATGGCGGGCAAGTCAAATTCAGTAACTCCCGCCCCCGCTTGCTGCACGGCCGACAACCACTCGTCTACCTGCCGGCGATATATCGTCCATAACGAGTTCTGCGGAATATAGTCTCCCCACAACACACAGTGAGGAATGCCGCGCAGTCGGCTTGCATCCTCCACTGCTGTCGATGGCGCACCGGCGGGTTTAACGAGGATCAGTCCCTTTACCAGTTCAGGCACCGACAGCGCGGCATGCTGAGCCAGGCGTGCGCCTTCGCTGTGCGCGAGGATCGTGCACGGGCCAACCCGTCGTATCAGTTCCACATAGGCCTCCAACGCCATGTCGCCTGTGCTGGTCCATCGCGCCACGAACTGCTTGCCCAGCTCGTCCAGCGCGTGTACCGGAAACCGCTGTCCCTGGAAGGCCTGGCGCTTCCCATTAGCAGCGTCATATCCGTCCACCGGACCAAAGCGAAAGATGTCCCACGCCTGCTCCAGCGTTCGGTGCTCCGGCATTTCCGAAACCAGGCAGGCGGGCGCCCAGGAAGCCCTGCCACGCTCCACCGCGTCGCTCACAAAGGTGTCGTATCCCTTGCGCATGAAATAGTCATGCCAACCCGGACGACCATCCGGTGTGCATTCCCAGGTGGCACCGGTCATGCCGCCGCCATGCCACATCAGCAGCGGATACCTGGCCGTGGGCGCTGCCAGGGCGAATTGCTGGACATAGAGCTGTCCCACCTGATAACGCCCGTTCGGGTTGGAGACGCGCGGCTGGACGCCCGGTACCGTGGCAAGCTGCCGATGCGGCAGGTCGGCCACGTCGACTGGCCGTCCGCCGACATGAAAGCCGCGCACTGCCCTGAGCGCGATGGGCCTTGTTGCATCGATCGGGAAATCAGTAGACATGGCGAATCGCAATCAGAGCCAACGTTACGGTAATGGCGCCGCCGATGCGGGTCGCAATCTGCGCAAACGGCATCAGCTGCATCCGGTTCGCCGCGGTGAGAATGGCGATGTCTCCGGCGCCTCCCTGGCCGCTGTGGCAACCGGTCACGACCACCACATCGATGGGATACATAGCCACGAAGCGCGCCACAAAGAACCCGCTGGCAATCATCGACGCGACCGTGGCAAACACCGTGACGACGGTCGGCACCGTGAACGCGCTCACAAACTCCTGCCACGGCGTCAGCGCGACGCCCAGGGCAAAGAGCAGCGGCCAGGTAACGATGCCGGAGAAAAACTGATACACGCCCTTTCCGCCTTGCTCCAGCGCGGGCGAGATGGCACGACCAAGCTTGGCCGCGACGATCAGGAACAGCATGGTGATCGGCGCCGGAAACGCCAGAACCCCCTGGACCAACACGCCGATCAGATAGAACACGACGATGGTCACCATGGCTCCGGCAAGGCTGACCGGATCGAACGCCGGAGCCGTTGCGGACGTCGCCTTCTCGCTCGCCTTAGTTTGCGGGCCCCGCTGCAGCACACCTTCTCCTGTGAGATGCGGAAAGCGTTTGCCCAGTACATTGAGCAGTCCGCACAGCAACACTGCCGTAAAGCTGCCGAGCATGACCACCGGAATGATCTGCGCAAACAACTCCGATTGTGGCTGTCCGGTAATCATCGCGTAACCCATGGAAAGCGGGATCGCACCTTCGCCAAGTCCGCCGGCCATGATGGGAACGACGACAAAAAAGAATGCCCGGTAGGCATCCAGCCCCATCGCCATGCCGGTCAGTGTCCCGACCGCACCCGCGACGACCGAGCTGACTGTCAGCGGCACAAAGATCTTCAGGAAGCCACCGAGAAGCACCTCCCGGTCCATGCTCACAATGCTGCCGACAACGATGGCCGCGACATAGAGGTAAAGGAAGTTGGATGCCTTGACGAACGCCTTGATCGATAGCGCAAGCGAAGGCGGAATCAGGCCGTAATGGGTCATCGCCGATGGCACCACAAACGCAAGAATCGCGGCGCCGCCCATCAGGCTGAGCATCGGCACACGGCGACCGAGTTCCATGAAGAAGAACCCACCCAACGACAATACGGCGATCGCCATCGTGAGATCCGATGGCACCTTGCCAATGGTGGCGAACCACACCACGATCGGCAGCAGCGCGAGATATACCGGCAACGGTACAACGCCAATTCGGCGATCCAGCAGGCGCCACCATTGCGCACGCAGCGCAGACGTGGGTGCCACGCGCGGCTCGGCCGCAGAGACCGGTGAGATCTCTGCGGCTGACTGGGAAAGATGATCTGGTAGCACGATGTCCTCCTCCATCTGTTCATGAACTCGGCCGCATGACGTAGCGGCTTCTGGGTCCGTAGTCTGTGGCGCATCATCAGTGCCGTCCAATATCTGTTTTGTTGGAGGGCATAAGTTCGTACTATGGCAACCTATGCAGAACGCCCGCAAACTGGACATCCCTCGCCTGATCGCCTTTATCGCAATTTGCGAAGAGGGCAGCATCACGGCCGCCGCGCGCAGGCTCGGGATCGCCCAGCCGGCATTGACCGTCACCGTGAGCAGGCTGGAGGATGTGCTGGGGACGGTGTTGCTGACGCGAGGCATTCGCGGGGTCACGCCGACCGAAGCGGGACAACGCCTGCTGAGGCGCGCGTACGAGATCGTGAATCTCGTCGAGTCCACGTTCCAGGAGCTGCAGCAGTGCACCGCCGACCCTGGCGGCGACGTTTCCCTGGGTCTGCCTTCCTCATCCGCCGCCGTACTCGCCCTGCCTCTGGTCGAACGCATCTCCATGCGCTACCCGAAAATTCGCCTGCGCCTGGTAGAAACGTTCTCTGGCTACCTGTGGAATTGGCTATCAGAAGGACAGCTTGATCTGGCGGTGGTGTTTGACCGGACCGCGACGCCGGAAGTGCAATGCGAGCCCATCGCCAGCGAGGACATGCAACTGGTAGGCCGGCCAGGGTCGCTACCAGACACAAGCACGGTGCAGGCAAGGACATTGGACAGATATCCGCTCGTGATGCCGTCGCGTCTGCACGCCATTCGGTCAACCCTGGAAGCCTATGCCGCGCGGGCGAACGTGTCGCTCGACGTTCGCGTTGAAATAGACGCCGGCCAACGGCTGATACGACTGGTGGAAACCGGTCGCATGTTCAGCGTTCTCGCCAGGAGTGCTGTGACACGGGAGATTCAGCAAGGGACGCTGGCGGCCTGCATGATCGACCCACCTATTACGCGCGCCGTATGCTTGGGACAGCGGCGCGCACGCATGGCAGATCCGGCGGTCCGCGCCGTTATCACGGAATTGGTTGCGGAGGCCAAAACCTTGATAGATACCGGCATTTGGAAGACCGCCGGAGCGGGCAATCCCTGATGCGCCGCCGTGAATGGCGGGCCTGGGATAGTGCGAATGCAGCCTCCCATTGCATCCATAACTATCCATAACCACCCATAAAGCAGCGCTGTACCCCATGTACGGCGGCCTGCAGGCAACGGCCGGCGCCGCCATGAACAGCAGCATCGCGAAAGTGATGCCTCGTTTCATCAAGGCATCTGTTTCGGCCCCTCACTGTATGCCTTGAACTTCTTCACGTCTGCCACCTTGTAGAACAGCCTCAAGGTAGCGTTCTTCGACGGTGGGATTCGGCCCACGAAGGCTGACCTCACGAAAGCGGCGCTGCCGTTTCCGTTGCTTTCCATCACACACACATACCGGCGCCCGTGCTCACGTAGCACTGCATAAGCGGCAAGGCTCGGTTCCTCAACTCTCGTGGGCTGAAGCTTTTGCACAGCAACCGCTCGCTTGATGAATCCGCGACGCGGCCCGACGAAGATGTAGTCGTTGCTTCCGCGCTTGCTGGTTGCATAGCCAATCCGAAGCTTGTTGCTGTCATCACCTCCAGGGGTAAACAGCTGGTAGCCAGACTCCGTAACCTCGTCTATCAGATTCGCATCCCCTTCAATTGGGCTGATCGAGATCGAAGTGTCAGACGATCTATCGAATAGTAGGCAACTGTCGATGATGGCCTCAGGCACCTGTTCCGCGTGAGCGGAAACCGAAAGCGCGAGGATGAGAGGCACTAGAGTAGTTCGTATCATTTGTATTCCTTGGCGCGAGTGACAATACGCCGGTCTTGGCCATAGCGCCAAAAGATCGTTCCGCCAGACATCTGCATGCCATAAGCTGGGTTTTCATTCGAACTCAATGAGCCGCTCATAGACCGTAATCACCACCATGACGACAAGTGGTGCAACACTTAGCCAGCGAAGCCGTCTCGGCACGCGGCGCAACCAGATCCCCATCATCGCGAGGCAACAAGCGGCGAGCGCAAGCCCTGCTGCAATCAGGTAGCGTCGCTGCGACTGGTACGCCCAGAGATTTGCCACCGGCCCCTCTGCGTCAAACGGATAGTGCTCGGGTGAATGCCATGCCTGCCAGGCGTCAATCGCGACCATTGCCATTACCGCCAGAAGCACGCCGGACGCCACCCACTTGATGCGCGAACGCGAGGTCAGAGTCCTTTGCACAGTCTTAGCCCTCACAGCAGACGTGCGGGCAACGGGGGTTGATTGAGATGCCTGCTTCATTGAAGAATCTTCCCTCCTCTTCAGAAGCGACATGCCCACTCGCGGTGGAACGTACTTCTGGCCTCTCGATGTCCTTCTTGTTGATTCCGAGGTGTTCAAGTAGGCCTGTCATTGAACGCGCCCGCGCTTCGGCAAGCTGGCGTGGAATACCGAGGATTTCGTTCTGACGCAGGTACATGTAGACGGTGTACCCGGCTGGAAAAGTGCGACGGGAATTGATGCGCCAATCGGCAAGGCGCTTCACCTCCGCACCGGATAGCGTGGCTGAGCCGGGCTCGAATACAGCGCTGTACTCCAGGTAGGGCGGTCGGCATGCATTGGCCGACGTAGTCGTGAACAACAGTACTCCGAGCGCGATGAAGTGCCTCATCATGGTCTCCAGTCCGGCGCCACGCACAGCTCTGGCAAATACCAAGATGTATCGAACTCTTGTGCGCGCGTCCCTAAGGCAATCCTTAAAGTTGCCCTTCTTCCGCACGCGGACGCCGGTACAATTTGCGCCGCATGTTGCTGGCCGCCGCGCGAGGTCAGCACATGCATCGCTTCGCGTCACGGCGCTCTCCCAAATACTCAATGACCGCAATGCAGGAAATGAACACAAGCGCGCGCTGGCGCCGCATCGGCCTCGCGCTATCCGGCACCGTCCTTCTTGCCGATGCCATCGCATTGACGACCCTGGGCCTCTTCAACTTCGGCATCGTCCTGCCAGGCTGCATCGGCGCATCATTCCTGCTCCTGGCATGGCAATGGCCCCGCGTCGCGCACTGGCGAGCAACCAGCCGAAGCCGCCAGCAACTATGGCAAGCAGGATGGATCGCGTTCGCAGTCTGGCTGGCGACAGTGGCCGTTTTCTTCTACAAGATTCACCGCAACACCGAAGCCGCCATCCCAGGAAGCTTCCCGGCAAGCGCAATCATCATCCTCGGCTCCGGCACACCAAACTGCGTCGCTTCGCCAACGTTGGTTGCGCGGCTTGATCAGGGCTTGAAACAGGCTCAGCAATGGCCGCAGGCGAAGGTTGCGGTCAGTGGTGGGCAGGATTTCGGGCTGCGGTGCCGGGAGGCCGACATCATGGCTGAGTATCTGATCGCCCGTGGGGTCGCAGCAGACAGGGTCATCCGGGAAGGGCGTAGTACCAGCACGGGGGAGAACCTGGCGTTCAGCCGGCGCTTGCTTGAAGAGCAGGGCGTCGCCGCCACCGATCCCATTGTGGTGGTGACCAGCGATTTCCATGTACAGCGGGCGGTGCGGATTGCCCGGAAGGCAGGATTCGGGGAGGTCGCCGGAGTCGGGGCTGGAACGCCGCTCTACCTTCGGTATAACGCCTGGCTCCGTGAATACTTCGCCGCGATCAGTGGATGGGTGTTGAGGGAGTATTGACTCCTGCGCAGCCCGCCGCAGCGACATCAGGCTATCGCCGTATGCGCCCTGGCCCCGACAGCGGCGCCGAAATGTCTGTGGCGAAAATGCCTTAGCCCCCTTTTTGGGGGGCGTCAATCAGGCCGGAATGGCACATTGTCGCCCACGTGCCCACGAGTCGAGCGGGGCATGATCACGACGTGCCGCTTTCGGCACACGCCGGCCCGGCTCCGCGCGGTGAGCACGGGACTAGTGTGCGTGCAGCTTGTCGGGTTCGCTGACCTCGACTAGCCTGCTATCGATGTCGACTCTTCGCTGCGTTGCGATACCCATTTGATGCCAGAACGCTCGACCACCCGATATGGCAAGGCGCTGCAGCGCCTGCACCAGCTCTTCTCCCCGTTGAACCTGGCGGCGGCGGCGTGGCTGATTGCAACATGGGCGTTCGCGGCGTTTCAGCTTGTGAGCGAGCGGGACCGCTTGCTGCACGACGCGGCGGAGCGTACGCAGGCGCAGGCCCAGGCGTTCGGCGCGTACTCGAAATCCAGCATCCTGCGGCTGTCCGAGTTCCTCCTCGACCTGCGGGCCAGTTGGCTGGTCGGCCAGCCGGGATTCATCGACATGGTGCGTGAGCGGGAAAACCTGGTGGTGGACCTGTCGTTCCAGGTGTCGGTGATCGACAAGCATGGCCTGCTCATCTACTCGTCCATCGCCCCGCCCGTGCCCGGCCAGAAGGTCGACCTGAGCGGGCGCGAGCATTTCCGGGTCCATCAGAACGCGGGCGGGCGCGACATGCTGTTCATCAGCGACCCGGTGAAGGGCAAGGTCTCGCGCAAATGGTCGATCCAGTTCACGCGCCCCATCCTGCGCGCGGGCAGCTTCGACGGGGTCATCGTGGTCTCGGTCAGTCCGGAGCAGTTCGCCAGCTTTGCGCAGTCGTTCACAAACCGCGATGGCGAAGTGGCGTCGGTCATCAAGACTTCCGGCCAGGTCATTGCGCGCGTGCCGGCCATGGAGGGCACGCTGGCCAGGGCGGTCAGCAACAGGCCGTACCTCGCCAGCGGGTCGCCCCAGTCTGGTAGTTATCGGGCGGTGTCGGGCTCCGAAGGCGTGGAGCGGGTCTTCGGCTATTACCGTTTGCCGGAGTTCGGGCTCAATTTCGTGGTGGGCGAGTCGGTCGGCCTGGTGCTGGCGCCCTACGAGGTCTATCGCCGCGTTGCCCTGGCCGGTGCCATGGCTTCCACGCTGCTGCTTGGCCTGTTGTACTACAGCCTGCGCCGCTCCATGGGGGAGCGACGGCGCCATATGGAGGAGATGAAGCTGGCTTCGCTGGTCTATTCATCCAGCAGCGAGGCCATGGTGGTGACGTCGCTCGATGGCACCATCATCGACGTAAATCCGGCCTTTGCCGCCGCTACTGGCTATACCGCCAAGGAGGTCAAGGGCCGCCCGGGCTATATCGTCAGCGGGGCAGGCAATGCGGCAGGGCTGGTCGAGCGCCTGCGGACCACCGTGGCAGCCAAGGGCAGATGGAGCGGCGAATTCTCGATCCGCCGCAAGGACGGCAGCGAGTTTCCCGCCTACCTGACCGTGGATACCTACCTGGCCCACGCGTATGGCGAGCGCCGCCGCGTTGCGCTGATCCATGACATAACCGAGAAACGCCAGGCGGAGGAAGTCATCCGGCACCAGGCGAATTTCGATGCGCTCACGGATCTGCCCAACCGCCGCCTGTTCTTCGACCGGCTGAGGCAGGAGATCGAGCGTTCGCGCGGCACGCAGGATGTGCTGGCGCTGCTGTTCATCGACCTGGATCGCTTCAAGGAAGTGAACGATACCCTCGGCCACGACCAGGGCGACCTGTTGCTGCTGGAGGCGGCGCGGCGCATTGCGGCATCGGTGCGCGCGTCGGATACCGTGGCGCGGCTGGCCGGCGACGAGTTCACCGTGATCCTGCCCGCGGTGGGCGATGCCGGCGTTGCCGGGGACATTGCCGAGGCCATCCTGGAGCGGATTGCCGCGCCCTACCGCCTGGCCGGCGAGCTGGTGGTGGTGTCGGCCAGCATCGGCGTGGCGACCTGGCCCAAGGATGCCGACAACGCCGAGGCCCTGCTGGTGTGCGCCGACCAGGCGATGTTTGCCGCCAAGGAGGAGGGCCGCAATCGCTGGAAGGTCTTCACCCAGGCGCTGCTGCAGGCGGAGAGGGAGCGCCTGCGCATCACGCAGGACCTGCGCACGGCGCTGGCGTCCGGGCAGTTCGCGCTGCACTACCAGCCCATTGTCGATCTGAACACGGGCAAGGTCTGCAAGGCCGAGGCCCTGATCCGCTGGGACCATCCGGTGCGCGGGCCGATCCGCCCGGCCGATTTCATTGCCGTTGCGGAGGAAACCGGCCTCATCATCGACATCGGCCGCTGGGTGCTGACCGAAGCGCTGGACCAGCTTGCGCGCTGGCAGGTGCTGCTGGGCAAGGGCTTCCAGATCTCGGTCAACAAATCACCAGTGGAGTTCTGCGCGCCTGCGAGCGGGCCCGAGTCCTGGTCCAGCATGATCGAGCGCAGGAACGTGCCGGTGGGCAGCCTCGTCATCGAGATCACCGAAGGCTCGCTGATGGAGCAGAACGCCGATGTCATGGACCAGCTCTCCCGCTTCCAGGCGGCCGGCATCGAGATCGCGCTCGACGACTTCGGCACCGGCTACTCGTCCTTGTCGTACCTGCGGCGCCTGGACATTGACTACATCAAGATCGACCAGTCCTTCGTCCGCTCGCTGACGCGGGGCCCGGACGACGTGGCCTTGTGCCGCGCCATCATCAGCATGGCGCATGCGCTGCGCATCCGCGTGATTGCCGAGGGCGTCGAGACCGAGTCGCAGCGCGACATCCTGCTGGCTGCCGGCTGCGACTACGGGCAAGGCCACCTCTTCTGTCCGCCGGTGGAGGCCAGCGCGTTCGAGGCCTATGTGAGCGCCGTGACTTGAGGCGAGCGGCGTCCTTCGGTGCCTTGGTCGGGGGTTCGTCCGGGCTTCGTCCTTGCGCTTAGTTTCTACACACGTAGGACTCGCCCTTATCAGTTTCCCGACACGCCACATGCATAGCCCCTCTTGTAGGGTCGGTCCTCAATCACGCGCTTTGCTGATCACGACAACCTGAACCCAATCCATCCGTGCCCAAGTGCGAGACCAAGCGCAAATAGCATGATGCCGCCGATGTATGACACAGCCAAACGTCTGCGATACGGATGCCGCCTCACCAGTGCGATGAGGAGCGTGAACAACCCCGAGACCAACAGCAACGCCGCGACTGCCAGGGCAGCGGCCAGATATGCAACCGGCGCGCCCGCAAGCAAGTCGGCGCGCTGAAACGGCGTCAACAGGATTGCCACCGCGTAGATGATTCCGTCCAGTGCCAGCAGCACGGCCACAAGGTCGACACTGCGCACAAGCCGCAACTTAACGCTCATCACAGTCCCTCTGATACAGCAAGGCGCGCGAGACGCCTGCCGCCCGCAGGATCGGCCCTGTCTCCAGCACCAACTGTCCCGCCACGTCGACGTCACCCGTCAACGCCTCTGCACGAACCTGTCCCACCATCGCCCCCTCCAGCCTCGCCCGCAAGGATGGTGTCCGCAGGACCCCAAAAGTTTGACGGCGATCAAATCGCACCGGCTCTGACTCTGGGCCTGGCACCAAACGCAAGACGTTTGGCGCGCAAAGCAAAGTCCCACCCTGCCGCTGAACAGTAGTTTTCATCCGACGCCAGACGCGTTGATTTGCACCCACTCATACGGCAGGAGACAAAGCGTGAACAAAACCAGCATTTCCCATCACCCAGCAGGGCACGGCATCGCGTGTTCGGCATACTCGACGCATTCGACAAGTGCGGCATGCCCGGCTTCCGTCATTTCCCGCACGGAGGCCTGACGATGCGCGTAGAACAACTGACCGCCAGCATCGGCGCTGAACTGGTCGACGTGGACCTGAACGATGCGATCCACGACGACGGCCTGTTCGCCGAGATCCGCGCCGCGCTGCTGCAGCACAAGGTGCTGTTCCTGCGTGACCAGGACATTTCCCGCGCCGAGCACGTCGCCTTTGCCGAGCGCTTCGGCCAGCTGGAAGATCACCCGGTCGCCGGCAGCCATCCGCAATACCCTGGCCTGGTGCAGATCTACAAGCGCCCGGACCAGCCGATGGATCGCTACGAGAACTCCTGGCATACCGATGCGACCTGGCGTGAAGCGCCGCCCATGGGTTGCGTGCTGCGCTGCCTGGAAGGCCCGGCAGTCGGGGCCGACACCATGTGGGCGAACATGGTGCTCGCCTACGAGAACCTGCCCGCGCATGTGAAGACTGAGATCGCCGGCCTGCGTGCCCGCCACAGCATCGAGGCAAGCTTTGGCGCCGCCATGCCGATCGAACGGCGCCTGGCGCTGAAGGAGCAGTACCCCGACCCGGAACACCCGGTGGTGCGCATCCACCCCGAGACCGGTGAAAAGGTCCTGTTCGTCAACGCCTTCACCACGCACTTCACCAACTTCCACACCGCGGCACACGTGCGTTACGGCCAGGACTACAACCCTGGCGGCGCCGACCTGCTGCGTTACCTGGTGTCGCAGGCGTTCATTCCCGAGTACCAGGTCCGCTGGCGCTGGAAGCCCAACAGCATGGCCATCTGGGACAACCGCAGCACCCAGCACTACGCGGTGATGGACTACGCGCCCTGCCACCGCAAGATGGAGCGCGCCGGCATCATCGGCGACAAGCCCTTTGGCATCGGCGAGCGCGACCTCAACGCCCGCACACCCGAAACCGCACTGGCCTGAACCACTTATCCGCAGGAGACAAAGATGGATTTCATCGACGGTTCGCTGTTCCCCGAGAACCAGCAGAAGCTGGTCATTACCGCCGCGCCTTACGGTCCGGAATGGATGCCTGCCGACTTCCCGGAAGACATTCCGGTGACGATGGAGGCACAGATCCAGAAGGCCGTGGACTGCTACAACGCCGGCGCCACCGTGCTGCACGTGCATGTGCGTGAAGCCGATGGCAAGGGCTCCAAGCGCTTGTCCAAGTTCAACGAACTGCTGGCCGGCATCCGCGCCCGCGTGCCGGACATGATCCTGCAGGTGGGCGGCTCGATCTCGTTTGCGCCCGAGAATGAAGGCGACGTCGCCAGGTGGCTGTCGGACGATACCCGCCACATGCTGGCGGAGTTGAAGCCGACGCCGGACCAAGTGACGATCGCCATCAACACCAACCAGATGAACGTGGTCGAGCAGATGTGCGCGGCCGACGTGGCCGGCACCTCGCTGGCCGAGCCGGCGAACTACCGCGCCTATCGCGAGATGACCATTCCCGCCGGGCCGGAATGGGTGGAAGAACACATCCGCCGCCTCAGCAGCAACGGCATCCAGACCCACTTCCAGCTTGCCACCATCGCCCAGCTGGAAACGGTGGAGCGCATGATGCGCAAGGGCACCTGCAATGTGCCGCTGATCCTGACCTGGGTGGCCATTGGCGGCGGCTTTGAAGCGCCCAACCTCTACAACCTGGCGAACTTCGTGCGTGCCTGCCCCAACGGCTCGGTGCTGACGCTGGAAACCTCCATGCTCAACGTGCTGCCGCTGAACATGATGGCGATCGCCATGGGCCTGCATGTGCGTTGTGGCATCGAGGACAACATCTGGACCCAGCGCCGCGACCGCAAGATGGGCACCGTGGAGCAGATCGAGCAGCTCGTGCGCATGTCGCGCGAGTTCGGCCGCGACGTGGCCAACGGGAAGGAAGCGCGCGAGATTTACAAGATCGGGACGTTCTATGACAGTGTGGATGAGACGCTGGCGGAGAATGGGTTCGTGGCGAATCGCAAGCCGGGGCAGGTTGGGTTCACGCGGCATGCTGGCTGGCGATAGTCGCCCGTCGCTGCCCTCAAGCTGCCGATAGTCGGCGGTCGCCGGCTATGCCATGCCGGGCACCGCCCGGCTCGCCCGCTGTGCCGCCCCCGAAACATTGGAGGCAAGAGGCAAAGCGGGCGCTGTTTTATCCGCCGCACATCCGCCACCTTCATCCCGTACTCCGCCATTTGCACCTTGATCTGCATTGATGCATTGGCGGCGGAGATTTTGCTACGGATGTCTTGCTTGCTAAGCTGGATGCGATTGGCGGAGCCATGCGCGGGCATGCGGTTGCGTGAGTCCCTTGTCGCGATCAGCGGCTGGACCTTGAGGGAGCATTGAGGCTTCAGCTTGCGGCACTTCACCGTGCCAGGACCAGAAACGGCGTGAGGCCAGTTGAACTGACCCCGTAAAGTTGGACGGGTAAGTTAGGCCGCCAAGGGCTGAGTCCTGTATTGCACGGGGCTCAGCCC
>NZ_JBYTEG010000035.1:0-50180 GCF_058792255.1 Cupriavidus sp. CPT47-8839-RL05A
GCGGCGCAGCGGCGGGGTGTCGGCCCAGGCGGGGAATGCGGCATGGGCGGCGGCAACGGCGTCGGCCACGTCCTGCGCGGTGGCCAGTGCCACGCGCGCGGCGACTTCGCCGGTGGCGGGGTTATAGATATCGGCAAGACGCTGCGATGCGCCGCGTGTCTGCCGGCCTGCGATGCTATGGCCGATGATGGTCTGCACCGCGCTGGCTTCTGCAACTATGTCTTCCACTTCCGCTCCTGAATGCTGGGTCGCTGACGGCATGCGGCTTGCCCGATCTTTGCGTCTGGTGAAGACGCTGGCGCAAACATCCGCCAGTCTCGCACTGGCATCGATGCCGCGCCGCACAAGGCGTGCCGGGCCGTATTGAGCGCAAGCTTGGTGCAGTTGCGCGGCCCCGTCCAATGATTTATCGTCAATCGCAATATAAGCCACGCAAAATATTGCGCCGCACCACGCCTCGCTCCCGCGCCACCTTTCGCCCCGACACTGCCTTGGACCTCCACCACCTGCGCGCCTTCGTTGCCGTCGCGCGCGAGGGCAACCTGACCCGCGCCGCGCAGCGGCTGCACCTGACCCAGCCCGCAGTCAGCCTGCAGTTGAAAGCGCTGCAATCGGCGTGGCGCATCCGGCTGTTCGAGCGCACTGCCGCGGGCCTGACGCTGACCGCCGACGGCGCCGCACTGCTGCCGCTGGCCGAACGCATCCTCGACGGCGTGGGCGACCTGCAGCACACCGTCAGCGCGATGCATCACACCGTGCGCGGCCGGCTGGCGATCGGCACCATCCTCGATCCGGAATTCACGCGGCTGGGCCCGATGCTGCGCACGCTGGTGGAACGCCATCCGCAGATCGGCACAGAACTGCGCCACGGTATGTCGGGCTGGGTGCTGCAACAGGTACGCAGCGGCGCGCTCGACGTGGGCTTCTACCTGGGCCAGCCGCCTGACGCCGGCTTCCATGCGCTGACGCTGACGCCGTTCTCTTACTACGTGGTGGCGCCCAAGGGCTGGAAAGAGCGCACCGCGCTGCGCTCATGGGCGCAGCTGGCAACGCTGCCGTGGATCTGGACGCCGCCCGAATCGGCGCACAACCGGCTCTTGTCCGCGCGCTTTGCGCAGGCCGGCGTCGACCCGGCCGGCGTGCCCAAGGTGGCGCATGTCGACCAGGAGGCTTCGATGCTGGACCTGGTGCGCTCCGGCGTGGGGCTGTCGCTGGTGCGCGACGCGATCGCGCTGCGCGAATCGCATGCGCACGGGCTGGTGATCGTTGAAGGGGTCTCGGTGCAGACCGAACTGACGCTGGTATGCCTGGCCACGCGCCGCGACGACCCGGTCGTCGCGGCAGTGTTCGGCGTGGCCGAGTCGGTGTTCCGGACTTAGTGTCCCTGCTGCTGCAGGTGACGCTGCAGCCAGCCGGTCAGCGCCGCGAACACTTCGCCGCGCAGCGGCAGCGCTTCATTGAAGATCTCGTGGTAGCCGTGCTCGAACCAGACCTGTTCGCGCAACTCCGGCGGCGCGTGGTCGAAGAAGCTGCGGCTGCCGGCCGGGTCCACCACGCGGTCGGCGCCGCCGACCAGCATCAGCGTGGGGGCCTCCAGCAGCGCGGCATCGGCCTGGGCCTGCGCCATGCCGCGGATAAAGCTCTCCAGTACACTGGCGGTGATGGTGGTCTGCACCAGCGGGTCTGAGCGGTAGGCGGCCACCACGGCGGGATCGTGCGACAAGAGCCGCGCATCGATCGGATTGGGCACGCGCAGCCGCGGCGCCAGCGCCAGCAGCACGCGGTGCAGCGCCAGCATCGGGCCCGACAGGCGCAGCGCCAGCGCGGGCGAGGACAGCACCAGCGCGCGCACCGGGCGCACGCGCGCGGTGGCAAAGCGCGCCGCGATCATCCCGCCCATGCTGTGGCCGAGCAGGATCGGCAGCTCGTTCCAGCCAGGCACCGCGGCATCATAGATCTCGGCGAGGTCGTCGAGGTAGGCATCCTGATGGTCCGCCACCATGCGCGCGCCGCCGCTGGCGCCATGGCCGCGCAGGTCGTGCGCACGCACGCGCAGGCCCAGCCCGCACAGCACATCGGCCACATGCTGGTAGCGTCCGGCATGCTCGGCAAGACCATGCACCAGCAGCACCGAGCCGAGCGGCTCGGCAAAGCGCGCCGGATCGGGTTGCCAGGTGCGCAGCAGCAGCTCGGTGCCGTCGCGCATGCGCTGGCGGCTCTGCACCGGCGCGTGCGTGCCGGCAGGGGTAGCGGCAGGCATGCCGGCAACACCGGCAATAGCAGGATCGTCCGTCATCGGTTGTTCCATTCGCGCAAGTCTCCTCCCGGCACGGAGCGCCAGCAAAGCGCTGGCGCCGGCTGTCGTTATTCTTTGTGGTGCTGCCTGCTGCCTGCCTTGCCTTGCACTGTCTGTCCCGCTCAACCGTGGCAGGCAAGCCTGCCCTGAGCTTCCGGCTGCGCCATATCGGCCAGGATCGGGCAATCCGGCCGGTCGTCGCCGCTGCAGTGCTGCGCCAGCTCGCGCAGCGTGTCGCGCATGGCCGCCAGTTCGGCGATGCGCAGCTCAAGGTCGGCCACATGCCGCAGCGTCAGCGCCTTGACGTCGGCGCTGGCGCGGCCGCGGTCATGCCATAGCGACAGCAGGTTGCGGATCTCGTCGAGCGAGAATCCCAGATTACGGGCGCGCCGCACGAAGCGCAAGTTGTGCACCGCGCGTTCGTCATAGCGGCGGTAGCCGCCCTCGGTGCGCGGCGGTGCCGCCACCAGCCCGATCGATTCATAGTGCCGGATCATCTTGGCCGACACGCCCGACGCCTGCGCCGCTTCGCCGATATTCATCACTCACCTCCTTGCGCGGCAGGTGCCGCACCGGCTTGTGGACGCCAGCGGCGCAGCAGCAGCGCATTGCTGACCACGCTGACACTGGAGAACGCCATCGCCGCACCCGCCACCACCGGGTTCAGCAAGCCGGCTGCGGCCAGCGGAATGCCCACCACATTGTAGAAAAAAGCCCAGAACAGGTTCTGCCGGATCTTGCGCACGGTGCGGTGCGAGACCGCCAGCGCATCGGCCACCAGCGCCGGGTCGCCGCGCATCAGCGTGATGCCGGCGGCGTGCATGGCCACGTCGGTGCCGGTCGACATGGCAATGCCCACGTGCGCCGCCGCCAGCGCCGGCGCATCGTTGATGCCGTCGCCCACCATCGCCACCACCGCGCCATCGCGCCCCAGCGCCTGCACCCGGGCGGCCTTGTCCTCGGGCAGCACCTCGGCCTGCACGTCGTCCAGCCCCAGTGCCTGCGCGACGCGAGCCGCCGCGCCGGCATTGTCACCGGTCAGCATCACGGTGCGCACGCCGGCCGCACGCAGCCTGGCGATCGCCGCCGGCGCGCCCGGCTTGATGGCATCGCCGAACGCGACCAGCCCGGCCACGCGCGGCGGCGTGGTTTCGACCAGCCACGACACGGTACGGCCATCCGCGCGCAACTGCTCCGCCAGCGTTGCCAGCGAGCCTGCCGCTGCGCCCAGCGCGTCACGCAGGCGCTCGCTGCCCAGTTGCAGCGCCTGGCCGTCCACCACGCCGGCAATGCCGCGGCCCGGCAGGGCCTGCACCTCGGTGGCCTGCGGCGCGGCAATGCCGCGCGCCTGCGCCGCGGCCAGCACGGCGCGGGCCAGCGGATGCTCGCTGCCGGCCTGCAGCGCGGCCAGCCGCGCCAGCAGCGCGCTGCCGTCGGCATCGGCGGGATCGGCCGCATGCAGCGCCACCACTTCCGGCTTGCCGACCGTGAGCGTGCCGGTCTTGTCGAATGCCACGACGCTGACGCGGTGCGCCACCTCCAGTGCCTCGGCGTCCTTGATCAGGATGCCGGCGCGCGCGCCGGCGCCGGTGCCGGCCATGATTGCCGTGGGCGTGGCCAGGCCCAGCGCGCACGGGCAGGCGATCACCAGCACCGCCACCGCGTTGAGCAATGCGGTTTCCCAGTCTCCGGCAAAGAGGCCCCAGCCCAGCACCGTCAGCAGCGCAATGCCCAGCACCACCGGCACGAACACCGCGCTGACCTGGTCGACCATGCGCTGGATCGGCGCCTTGGCCGCCTGTGCGTGCTCGACCATGCGGATGATGCGTGCCAGCACGGTCTCGGCGCCCACCGCCTCGGTGCGCGCAACCAGCAGCCCTTCGAAATTGATGGCGCCGCCGGTGATGCGGTCGCCGGGCTTCTTCGGCACCGGCACGCTTTCACCGGTCAGCATCGATTCGTCCGCGTGGCTGTTGCCTTCGATCACCTCGGCGTCCACCGGGATGCGTTCGCCGGGGCGCACCACCACCTCGTCGCCTACGCGCACCGCCGCCAGCGGCACGCTCTGCTCCACACCGCCGCGGCGCACGCGCGCGGTATCGGGACGCAGCGCCGCGAGTGCGCGAATGGCATCGGCGGTCTGGCGCTTGGCGCGGGTCTCCAGCCACTTGCCCAGGCGCACCAGCGTGATCACCACCGCCGCGCTTTCGAAGTACAGGTGCGGCATGGCGTCGGCCGGCGTGCGCCACATCAGCCACAGCGACAGCCCATAGGCCGCCGTCGTGCCCAGCGCCACCAGCAGGTCCATATTGCCCGCGCCGGCACGCACCGCCTTCCAGCCAGCCTTGTAGAAGCGCCAGCCGGACACGAACTGCACCGGCGTGGCCAGCAGCCACTGCAGCCATGCCGGCAGCATCCAGTGCACGCCGAACCATTCCAGCACCATGGGCGCCACCAGCGGCAGCGACAGCGCCGCCGAGATCGCCACCGGCCAGGGGCCGTCCCAGAAGGCAGTGCCCTGCCCGGCCTGCGGCGCCTGCGATGCGGCATCGGCCACCGGCGTCGCGCCATAGCCGGCGCGCGCGACCGCGGCCACCAGCGCAGCGGTATCCGCCGCGCCGCGCAGCAGCGTGACGCTGGCGCGCTCGGTCGCCAGGTTGACCTGCGCCTCCATCACGCCCGGCACGCCGCGCAGCGCCTTCTCGACCCGGCCAACGCATGAGGCGCAGGTCATGTCGGCAATATTCAGCTCGATGGTGTCCTGCGGCACCGTGTAGCCGGCATCGGCCACGGCACGGGCGGCGGCCGGCAGCACCGCGCCCGAGTCGGCGCGCAGCGTTGCGGCTTCAGTTGCCAGGTTGACGGCCACGTCGCGCACGCCCGGCACCCGGGCCAGCGCGTTCTCCACGCGGCGCACGCATGAGGCGCAAGTCATGCCGTCTACCGGCAGGCGCCATTCGGGCATTTCGTCGGCCGGCCGGTCAGCCGGCCTGACAGGTTGTGAAGCGAGCACAGCGCTGGAATTTGGCATGGGTTCTGAGTCATCCACAGTGTCGATGTCAGCATCATGGACCTTACCATCATTGGAAGGTCAAGGTCGGATGCACAGGGTGTTACCGTCACATAAGCGCCAATAAATTCCTCTTGCGCTTCCCACCATGGGAACGTTCAAACTACATCTGTCGCGGCACCCGCCGCCCGTCCCATCCCGTTCAGGAGAGTCCCACCATGATCCAGTTCCAGGTCGAAGGCATGTCGTGCAACCACTGCGTGGGCGCCATCACGCGTGCCGTACAGGCGGTTGACCCGGCCGCGCGTGTCAGCGCGGATGTGCCCGCCCAGGCCGTACGCGTCGAGAGCAGCGCCGACACAGAGGCCCTGCGCGATGCCATCGAAGAGGCCGGCTATCCGGTCAGGTCGGTGGCGTAAGCTGGCCACCGCAGCCGGCGCCAATAAGAAAGGGCACCCCCCGGTGCCCTTTCTGCCGTCAGTGTGCCGCGCTCAGAAGCGGTAGCCCACGTTCAGGAAGGTCACAACGGGATCGATCTTGATCTTGGTGTGCGACTGGATCGTCACCGGGCCCGCCTGGGTGGTGAAGGACGCGCGGGTCGACACCGGCACGTACGAGACCGACAGGCCGACAAACCAGTTGTCGTTGATGGCGTAGTTGGCGCCGATGTTGAAGACCGGGTTCCACGACGGCTTGGCGCTGGCGGTCATGCGCGCACCCGGCACGAACTCGCGGTTGACGAAGTTCTGGTTGGTGATGGTCTCATCGGTGAACCAGGTGTAGTTCACGCCGATGCCGACATAGGGACGGAACCTGGTCTTGGCGTCGAAGAAGTGGTACTTGACCAGCAGCGCCGGGCTCCACTGCTTGACCGAACCGAGCTTGCCATACTGGGCATAGTTGCCGGTGCCCTTGACGTCGTGCTTGGGCGGAATGCCCGCGACGATTTCACCGGAGATGTTGTCGGTGAAGTAGTGCGTGAAGCCCAGGCCCAGCGTGTCGGCGGATTCGATTTCCGCGCCGGTGTTCGGCCGGGTCAGGCCCACCGGGCGGCCGTTGATGCTGTCGACAGTCAGCGGATCGGCGGAGCTGTTCGGCATCACGCGGAACCAGCCCAGGCTGACGATATTACTGCCGGCGGACTGCGCGTGTGCGGCTCCGGCCAGCGCCATGACAGCGCCCGCCGCCAGCATCTTCTTATAGGTCGATTTCATAATCCTCTTACTCCTCTTTCGGTTACTGCCGTGTGCATTATCCGGCCAGCCGGTGCACGACTGTTTCACCGATGACACTGATTCGTAGAGGACGCCCCCTAAAAGGAGGGTTAACCACTAAGAAACCAGCATGGGAGCGGCTCTCAGGGCGGGTCACCGAGGCATCCGCACAACGGTTTATGCCGCGCGCAGGAAAAAACCCTCAGGCAAGAGCGGTTTTATAGGGCGGGCACGCAACAGTGGCCGCGCGCCTGCCCCATCCCTGTGCGGTCAGGGTGTCACGATGCTGAAGTTCGGCTCGGCCTTGTCCATCAGCGCCGTCCACGCCACCAGCGCCTGCGGGTCGCCGTCCACGCGCGCGCGGCCCGCCTGGGTCTCGGCCTGCAGCGTGGTCTGGCCGGCCAGCACGCCCATCAGCACGGCGCGCGGCATGGTCAGCGTGGCCTGCGGGGACGCGTGCTGCGCGTCGGGCTTGTAGCGGAACACGCCGTTCTCAACCGTCAGCGCAAAGCGCTTGCCGGTGTCCGGCTGTACCCAGTTCAGTGCCAGCGTCTTGCCCGCGGCGCGGTCGCCGTTCAGGCTGATCGCCAGGTAGTCCAGGAACATGGTGTCGGTCATGGCACGCAGCACGTCCGGGCTGCCGGCGCGGCGGCCGGCCTGGGGCGGGCCGCTGCGCAATTCGGCGGCACCGGTCAGGTAGGCATTGCGCCAGGTCGAGGATTCGGCCTGGTAGCCAAGCTGCTCCAGCGCGTCGGCTTCCAGCCGGCGGGCTGCTTGGTTGGACGGATCGGCAAAGACCACGTGCTTGACCACCTCGGCCACCCAGCGGTACTCGCCACGCGCGTACGCTGCGCGCGCCTGCTCCAGCACGCGGGGCGCGCCGCCCATGAATTCGACATAGCGCTTGCCCGCCTCTTCCGGCGGCAGCGGGTTCAGGTTGGCAGGATTGGCGTCATACCAGCCCAGGTAGCGCTGGTACACCGCCTTGGCGTTGTGGCTGACGGTGCCGTAGTAGTCGCGCAGATGCCATTCGGCAGCCAGCGGCGGCGGCAGCTTCACGCGCTCTGCGATTTCGGCCGGCACGTAGCCCATGTTGGCCAGCCGCAGCGACTGGTCATGGATGTACTTGTAGCCGTCGCGCTGCTTGCCCAGGTAGGTGACGATGTCCTGGCGGCCCCAGGTAGGCCAGTGGTGCTGGGCGAACAGGACCTCGGTGCGGCCGCCGAAGCGGTCGATGGTCTCGTCCAGCGCGCGCCACCACTGGTTGGCGTCGCGCACCTGGGCGCCGCGGATGGTGTACAGGTTGTGCAGGTTGTGGGTGGCGTCCTCGGCGGCGCACAGTGCCTTCCACTGCGGGAAGTACATCAGCATCTCGGCCGGGGCCTCGGTGCCCGGCGCCATCAGGAATTCGATCTGCACGCCGTCGATGGTGCGCGTGTCGCCAGTCTTGTGGATCAGGTCCGTCGGCGCAATCAGCGTCACCGTGCCGTGCGCCACGCCCTTGCCCAGCCCCGCATCCACCTGCCCGGTGGCCGAGCGCGGCAGGTTGAAGCCATACATGTACTGCGCGCGGCGGCTCATGGCGTTGCCGGCGAAAACGTTCTCGCTGACGGCCTCTTCCATGAAGCCTTCCGGGGCCAGCACCTTGACCCGCCCGACCTTGACGTCGTCTTCGCTGATGACACCCTTGACCCCGCCGAAGTGGTCGCCATGGCTGTGCGTGTAGATCACCGCGACCACTGGCTTTTTGGGCCGGTGCTTGAAGTACAGGTCGAGGCCGGCGCGCGAGGTTTCCATCGCCGTCAGCGGGTCGATCACGATCAGGCCGGTATCGCCCTCGATGATCGTCATGTTGGCGATATCGAAGCCACGGATCTGGTAGATCCGATCCGTCACCTGAAACAGCCCGTTGTGCATATTCAGCTGGGCCTGGCGCCACAAGCTGGGGTTCACGGTGGCTGGCGCCTGGTCTTGCTTGAGGAAGCCGTACGGGTCCAGCGCCCACACCACGTTGCCCTTGGCGTCACGGATCTCGGCATTGTCCAGCGTGCCGATAAAGCCACGGCGCGCTGCCTCGAAGTCACGCCGGTCCTGGAACGGCAGTTGTTGCAGCACCGCCGCATTGGCACGGGCGGTGGCATCGGTGGCTGGATTGCCCGCGGTGGCCGGGGCAGGTGCGGCGCCGGCGGTGCCGGCAAGGCTGATTGCGGCTGCAGCCAGCGCGGCGGCGGCTGCGGCAATGGCAGTCGGGTACGACATCTTGGTCTCCTGGAAATCCTGGGCCGGATGTCCGTCTCCGGCCTGGCTTCTGTAATTGTGCTGAACGTTCAGTACAATACTGGAGTTTGCTGGCAGATCCCGGCCGCTGTCAAATAGGCATCCGGCCCGAATACTCTTAAATTGCTGCCGGCACCACCTGTCTTCCGCCCCGCCCATGCCACCGACCCGCCCGGCCGCACAAAAGCCTCCAGCCTCCGTCACCAAGAACCGCCGCGGCCTGGAAACGCGCGAACGCGTCATTGCCGTGACGCGCGGACTGATCAGCGCGCACGGCTACGCCGAGGTGACCCTCGACCAGATCTCCGCCGAGGCCGGCGTGGCCAAGAGCAGCCTGCTGTGGCATTTCGGCAGCAAGGAAATGCTGCTGGCGGAAGCCGCAACCAGCCTGTTCCGGGACATTGGCGAGGGGCTGGGCGCAGAGCCGCACCGGGGCAAGACCGCGGCGCGGCGGCTGGAAAACGCCTTCGACCGGGTGGCCGACTATTTCACGGCCAATCCGGAAGCCAAGGGTGTCGTGCTGGCCCTGCTGTTCTCAGGCAGCGTGCCGCCCAGCGTGCGCGAGGAGATCCGCCGCAGCTGGGACGCGCATGTGCAGGACCTGGTCGATGCGCTGTCCGCCCCGGGGCGCCCACTGCCCGCGCCGATGGCGCGCCTGATGGTGGCGACCATCCATGGCTGTTACTGCCACTGGTATGCCAGCGACCGCAGCGAACCGATCGCCGGCTTCCTGGCGCCGGCGCGCGAGCTTTTCAGCGACTGGCTGCGCGCCAGGGACGGCGGCGAGTAATCAGCCGCGGCTGGCCAGCACGCAAGCGGCCAGGTCCCACAGCGCGTAGCCCACGCTCTTGAACACCAGCGGGCTGCCAGCCCGCGCGCGGATGGCATCGGCCTGCAGGATCGCGGTCTCGAACGGCTGCACGTCGGCCCAGTCGATGCCGGCCTGCAGCAGGTCGCCGGCCTCGTCCTCGATCCCGAACAGGGTATCGGCCAGCAGCCGGCCGCTATCCGCGGCCGCATGGCACAGCGCCGGCGGCAGTTCGCACATGTCGGGCCGGAACGCGCCGACCGCGGCAATGAAGTGATCGTCGCGCCAGAGGCCGCTGTCCAGGTCCGGCAGCACCGGGCTGCGGCTGGACGTGACCGTCACCACCATCGATACCCGGCGCAATACCGCCGCGACCGACTCGGCCACCTGCGCTTGCACCCCCAGCGTGCGCGCGTGCGCGGCCAGCGCCTCGGCCTTGTCGCGCGTGCGCGAATGCAGCCACACCTTGCGCACGCCCAGCCCGGCCACGAAGGCCTCCAGGTGCGTCAGCGCCTGCACCCCGGCGCCGACGATCAGCAACTCGCCATCCTTGCGCGCGGCAAAGCACTGCGCCGCCAGCAGCGACACGGCCGCGGTGCGCCGTCCCGTCACCGTGGGGCCGTCGAGCATGGCGATGCGCGCGCCGGTGTGCGCGTCGGCCACCACCACCTCGCCGAGGATATTGGGCAGCCCGCGCTGCGGGTTGCCGGGATGGACGGTGATGTTCTTGGTCATCACCAGGCTGCGGTTGCGCGCGGGCATCACCAGCAGCGTGCCTTCGCCACCTTGCGCATCGCCCACCGGCAGCGCAATGCGCGGCGGCGCCATGGCGGTGCCGTCGCGCAGCTCGGCCAGCATGTCGGCGATGGCTTGCGCCAGTTCGGGATACGGCAGGCGCGCCGCCGTGCTGGCGGCATCGAGGGGGACGAGGGACATGCGCTGGCTCCGGCAAGACGTTGCGAAGCGCCATTATTGCGCACAGAGCGCCTGCGGCCTCAGCGCTTGGCCGCTGGCACCGGCGCGCGCACTGACGCGCCACGCACCTCGATGCCGATGCGGTCCACCACCTTGCCAGACGCATCGAGCAGCTCCACCTGGTGCCGCCCCGGCCACGGCAGCCATGCCACCTCGCCGCCGCGCCCCAGCGGCTTGCCGTCCATGCGCCAGCTGACCGTGCGCGCGGTCTGGCCGGCCACGCCCTCGGCATGGAACCAGACCCGCTGCGCCGCGGGCGGCATGTCGGGGTCCAACGCAAACACGGTGCCGTCGGCGGGATTGGCGATCACGGGTGCGGTCGGGCGCGCGGCGGGTGCGCTCACGCTGACGCGCCGGATCGCCGTGCCGGCCAGAAAGACTTCATCGCGTGCCGGCTCCAGCCCGTCGTCGAAGCTCAGCGCCACGCGCTGCACGCCGGCGGGCATGGCGGGCGCGTGGCTGGCGCGCGCGCGGTGCAGCGCTTCCATGATGTCGTGCCAGACCGGCGCTGCGCCCGATACGCCCGAAACCTCGTGCATGCTGGCGCCGCTGGCATTGCCGACCCACACGCCCACGGTGTAGTGCTGTGACCAGCCGATGCACCAGTTGTCGCGCATGTCCTTGCTGGTGCCGGTCTTCACCGCGGTCCAGAAGCGCGTGGTGAGCGGGCTGTCCAGGCCGAAGGTGCGCGCGCGCGCATGGCGGTCCGACAGGATGTCGGCGATCACGTAGCTCGCGCCCGGCTGCATCACCGCTGTCATCGGTGCGGCCGCTGCCCCTTCCCGCAGCCGTGGCGGCGCGTAGCGCCCGCCATTGGCCAGTGCCCGGTACGCATTGGTCAGCGCCAGCAGCGACACGTCGGCGCTGCCCAGCGCCAGGCTGAACCCGTAGTAGTCCCCGGCCTCGGCCAACGGCAGCCCCAGCGCCACCAGCCGCTTGTGGAAGCGGTGCGGGGTCACCATCACCAGCGTGCGCACCGCGGGCACGTTCAGCGACGCGGCCAGCGCCGCGCGCAGGCTGACCCAGCCGGCATAGCGGTGGTCGTAGTTCTGCGGCACGTAGAGCCCGCCGCCGACCGGCAGGTTTACGGGCCGGTCGTCCAGCAGCGAGGCCGCGGTCAGCCGCGTCTCTTCCAGCGCCTGCTCGTACAGGAAGGGCTTGAGCGTCGAGCCCGCCTGCCGCAGCGCCGCCGCGTGGTCCACCTGCGCGGCGCCTGACAGCGTGCCCGACGAGCCCACATAGGCCAGCACGTCGCCGCTGGCATTGTCGATCACCACCACCGCGCCGTCCTCGACATTGCGCCCGCCCAGTTCGCGCAGGTGCCGGTCCAGGCTGGTGGCAGCCACGCGCTGCAGGCGGGCATCGAGCGTGGACGCGATGCGCGCAGGCATGGGTACGCCCGCGGCCAGTTGCGAGCGCGCTTCGCCGACCAGGCGCCGTGCCAGGTGCGGTGCCAGCTGCGGCGACGCCGCCGATGGCGTGGCGGCCGCGGCGCGCTGCGCGACCGGCCCGGTGCGCAGCAGCGCCAGTTGCGCAAAGCCTTCCAGGCCTTCGCACTCGCGCGGCAGGCGCATCTCGCGCAGGATGCCGCAGGCGCGGCTTGCCACCTGGGCGGCCTTGGCATTGGGCGCGCGCACCAGCGCCACCGCCAGGGCCGATTCCCTCGCGTTGAGCCCTTCGGGGTACTTGCCGAACAGCACCTGCGACATCGCCGACAGGCCCACCAGCTCGCCGCGGAACGGCACCAGGTTCAGGTAGCCCTCCAGGATCTGGTCCTTGCTCCAGCTGCGCTCCAGCGCCGCCGCACCGGCGGCCTGCCCCAGCTTCTGCGTCAAGCTGCGGCCCTGCCCCGGAGCGCCCGGCCGGCGCAGGTCCTCATCGAGCAGGCCCGCCAGCTGCATGGTCAGCGTCGAGGCGCCGCGCGTGCGTGTGTTCCACAGGTTGGCCCAGGCCGCGGCCGCCACGCCCTGCCAGTCGACCCCGCTGTGGGCATAGAAGCGCCGGTCCTCCGACAGCACGATGGCAGTGCGCAGCGCGGGCGAGGTATCGGCCAGCGCGACCCAGTCGCCGCGGCGCGCGCGGAAGTCGTCGCGCACGCGGCCCACGGTAGCGCCGTGGCGGTCCAGCACCACCACGTCGGCACTGCGCCAGTCGGTACGGACTTGCCCGAAGGACGGCAGGGCCATGGCCGGCGCGGACCAGATCAACGCCGTCACCAGCACCATGCGAATACAGCGCTGCTTCATGCCTGCTCGCGTCCCGCCACGATGCCCGCCACCAGCAGCACCTGTGCCGCGGCGTAGGTCCACCAGATGCCAAGCTGGAAGGATTCGAACGGCACCAGGAAGCGCGCGATGCCGATCATCATGTCCGATGCGGCAAAACACAGCGCCCCCAGCGCCGCCAGCGGCGTGGGCAGGCGCGCCACCAGCGCGCTGCAGGCCATCGCCGCCAGCACGCCCACGTATACCGCCACCGGCACCGTCAGCGGGCCCATATTGGGCCAGAAGCGGCCCAGCATGGTGCCCGCCACGCCCAGCATCGCGCCGCACGCAATCAGCCGGTGCGGGCGCGTGTCGCCCGCCAGCGGCACCAGCACGCGCAGGTAGGCCAGGTGCGCGAGCAGGAAGGCGCCAAGCCCGCCCATGAACGAAAACGTCAGCGTCGGCAGCGCCAGCAGGAGATCGCCCAGGGCCGAGAACATCAGCGCAGTGACCAGCCAGCGGCGCTCAACCAGCGGCCGGTGGAACCACGCGGCGCGTGCCAGCAGCAGCGCCATCGCGGTCTTCCACGCGGGCTGCATGGCGATATGCCCGGTCAGCGGCGCGCCTTCAGGCAGCTCGATCGCCACCTGCACCAGCAGCGCGCCGTAGATGATGCCGGCCAGCGTGCCCGCGATCCACCACTCGCGCACGCGTGCCGGCATCATCATCGACAGCCAGCTCATGGGCGCGCCCCCACCGCCAGCCGCGCATTGGGCGCCACGCCGAACACGTCGGGCGCGTACATCGCTTCCACGCGCGTGGGCGGCAGCGCGAAGTCGCCGGCGTTGTTCAGCCGCACCGTGTATTCGACCGATACCGTGCCCTTGGGCAGGTAGCCGAAGTACTCGCGGTAGGCCTGCGGCGTGCGCTCGGTGTAGGCCGGCCAGGCCGCGCCCTTGCGCTGCTCGCCGCGCGTGGCAATCGCGGAGTCACGGCCCAGGCCGCTGCCGAGGATGGTGGCGCCGGCAGGCACCGGATCGCTGACCACCACCCAGGTCATGTCGGCCTGCGCATCGATCTCCAGCTTGACGCGGTACACATCGCCGCGCGACCACTTGCCCTGCACCGCCTGCTCCTGCGGCGTCACGGTGCGCTTGATGCGGTAGCCCGCGGCCAGCGGCGCGGTCACCGGCACCGCCGCCAGCGCCTGCACCGTGGCCCACGGATGGCCGGCGCCGGCGTGCTCCACCTGCAGCGTGCCGCCGTCGGCGCCGGTCGGCCACGGCAGCTCGACGCTGCCCTCGGCCACGCCGTCGGTGCGCTGCGCGCGCGCCCAGTCGAAACTGCGCGAGGCGTCGGCCGCATTGCTCACGCTCGCCCGCGTGGTGCCCGCCACCGGTGTCTTCTCGAACGCCTGCGAGAAGCGCGTCACCGCCAGCATGCCCCACGCGTTGGCAGTGGTGGTGCCCCAGGCACCATGCACCTGCCGGCCCAGCAGCCCGGTGGCCAGTTGCGGCGCATCTTCCTTCCAGCCCGGCAGTTCCGACGCCAGCGCCAGCAGGCGCGCGGCATTGGTGTCGCCGCCGGCCATCATCCACCACCAGTTGTCGTTGCGCTCGGTGGAGAACGCCAGGCGCGTGCCCTGCACCGTCAGGCGCGAGCGCAGCAGCTGCTGCGCCTCGGCCAGGCGTTGCTCGCGCTGCGGGATGTCCTGCATGCGCGTGAGCAGCAGGGTCCAGTCCAGCAGCGCCGAGGTCGGCCACTGCGCCGGCAGGATCTGGATCGACCCCAGCATGCGCGCCTGCGCATGGCCGGTGCGCGACAGCGCCTCGAGCGCTGCCAGCTTGCGCGCCTCCAGGTACTGCGTGCCGGCCACCGGCGCCCAGCTGTCGCGGCGGATGCGGCCTTCGACGAAGTCGGTCAGCCCGCGCTCCATCTGCGTGCGCTGCGCGTCGGGGATGCGCAGCGCCAGCCCGACGCGCGCGGCCTCGTCGGTGACCGCCAGCAGGTAGGCGGTCAGCACTTCGCTGCCAAAGTCGCCGTCGGCGTTCAGCGGGAAGTACGAGGCCAGCCCGTTGGCATCGAGGTAGGACGGCAGCTGCGTCATCAGCGCGTCCCACGCGGCGGTGTCGTTCAGGCCGATGGCCTTCGATGCGCGCTGCTCCAGGCAGGTGAACGGGTAGTTGCGGAACCACTCGCGCACGCCCGGCATACCGCCCGCCAGCGACGACTGGAAGTTCACCTGCAGCCCCCCGCGCACCTTGCCCGCAGGATCCGCCAGCGCGCCCGGCGGCGCCTTGAGCGGCACCGACAGCGACGGCGACACCTGCGCCAGCGTGGCCTGCTGCACTGTCACCGGCACCGCCGGCACGATCTGCTGCGACACCTTGATGCGGTCGGCCGCCCCACCCGTGCCCTGCTCGCTCGCCTGCACTTCCCACATCACCGTGCCGCTGCGCGAGTACGCCAGCAGCGCGGGCGCGGTCACGTCCCAGCCAATCTCGCGCGCTTCGCCGGCGGGGATCTGCACGGTCTGCGCCGGCAGGCTGGCCTCATTGCCGAGCAGCGTGCCGCGCGCGCTGGCCTGCACCGTCATCGCGCGCTTGGTGGTATTGCGCAGCGTAAACATGGCGCGGTAGCGGTCGTCCTCGCGCACCAGCAGCGGCAGGCCGGAAATCACCTGCAGGTCCTGCGTGGCGGCGATGGTGGCGCTGCCCGTGCCGAAGCGGCCGAGGCCAAGGTCCGCCACCGCGACGATGCGGAAGCTGGTCAGCGAATCGTTGAGCGGCACCTCGATGCTGGCGCGGCCCTCGGCGTCGAGCTGCACGCGCGGGTTCCATACCAGCAGCGTGTCGAACAGCTCGCGCGTGGGGCTCTTGCCGCCGCCGCCGCCCGCCGGCACCGCCTTGCGCCCGTAGTGGCGGCGCCCGATGATCTCCATCTGCGCGGTCGACGTTTCCACGCCGTAGCCGCGCCGCTGCAGCATCGCATCGAGCAGATCCCAGCTGGTGTTGGGCATCAGTTCCAGCAAGGCCTGGTCCACCGCGGCCAGGGCCACTTCGCCGTTGGCGGCGGGCTTGCCGTCGGGCAGCTTCACCTGGATCGCCACGCGCGCCTTGCCGCGCACCGGATAGCTGGCCTTGTCCGGCGTCACGGTAACGTCGAGCCGGTGGCCCGCATTGCCGACGCGGATCTCGGCCAGCCCCAGCCGGAAGGCCGGCTTGGACAAGTCCACCAGCGCGGTCGGCGCGGCATATTCGCGGCCCTCGCTGCGGAACGCGCGCCACCACTCGCCCGGCTGGCGCCAGCCCCAGGTGAAGAACGAATACCAGGGCACCTCATGCAGGCGCCCGCGCAAGGCCAGCACCGACACGTAGACGTTGGGCCCCCACTCCGGCTTCACATGCACGCGCACGGTGGGATCGCTGCCGTGCAGCTCCACCACCTGGGTCTGGTAGATGCCCTCGCGCTCCACCGCGACCAGCGCGGTGGCATGGCGGAACGGCATGCGCACCTGGAACACCGCGGTCTCGCCCGGCGCGTAGGACTTCTTCTCCGGCAGCAGGTCGATGCGGTCATGGTTCTCGCCGCCGAACCAGAGCTCGCCCTGGCGCGTGACCCAGACCGTCGAGGCCGCCTGCGCGGTGCGTCCGTCCTTGTCGCGCGCGCTCGCCACCAGTTCGATCTGGCCGGCCTGCTCCAGCGCCACGTCGCAGCGCGCACGGCCTTGCGCATCGGTGCGGGTCTCGCACACGGTGCCGAGGTCGCGCGTCTCGGAGCGGTTGTCATAGCGGTAGAAGCCGCCCACCACGCGCTTGCGCGCCGAGGTGGTGATGCGTGCCCGCGCGTTGATCTTGACCGGCGCATCCGCCACCGGCTTGCCGTTGACGTCCAGCACCACGCCGTGCACGGCCAGCTTCTGCTTGACCGAGACCCAGCCATCGGTGCGGATGCCGGCCACCACCGCCGCCGGCCACACCGGCACGGTCTGGCGCAGCGTCTGGATCTCGCCGTTGGGGTCGGCAAAGCCGGCTTCGAGCAGCAGGTCGCGCGGGGCTTCAATCTTGGGCAGCTTGCGCAGCGTGACGGTGCCGTTGCCGTTCTTGTCGAGCGTCACCGGCAGCTTGTCGGCGACCAGCTTCTGGCTGTCGGCACTGGCATCGCCCTGCCCGTCCTCATCCATCTCCTCGTCGCCGCTGGCGCTTTCGCGCTGCGCGCGCGGCGGGTTGAACGAGAACTCGTCATAGCCGGGGAAGCTGACGTATTTGTCGCGCAGCAGCGCGGACACGCGCACGGGCAGCCCGGCCGCACCGCCGCCGGAGAGGTAGTGGATCTCCACGCCGACCGGCAGTTCGGCAGGCGCCACCACGGCCCCCGCCTTGCCTGCCACCTGCAGCGTGCCGGCCAGTACCGGCAGGCGGAATGCCTCGACCCGGAAACTGCCGCTGGTGTAGCTGCGCGCGCCACCATTGTCCTGCGCTGCGCCTTCGCCCTTCTGCGTTTCCAGCTCGACGCTGTAGACCCCCAGCTTGGCCGCCGCCGGCACCTGGAAGGTGCTCTCCGCGCTGCGCCCGCCGGTCGCGGTCTGGCGCCATTGCAGCGGCAGCTCGTAGGTCTGGCCGCTGCCTTCATGGCGGATCACCACGCGCGTGGGCAACGGGCGGCTGGCCGGCGGCAGGGCAAAACCCTGCGCGGTCTCGGCACGGATCAGGTGCTTCATCGACACGGTCTCGCCGGCGCGCAGCAGCGTGCGGTCGAAGATGGTGTGGGCGCGCACCGTGGGTGCGGTGCTGGTGTCGGTCGGCACATTGAAGCGCCAGCTCTCGATGCCGCGGTTCCAGTCCGACATCACGAAGGCCATGTCGGCCTTGCCGCGTGCCTGCGGGTGGCCGGCGGCGATGCGCGCCGAGACGAAATATCCCGACAGCCCGTTCTGCTCGCAGGCGCTCTCGGGCGCGGCAGCCAGCCTGGCAAAACGCACCACGCCGCTGGCATCGGTACGCCCTTCGCCCAGCAGGCGGCCGCTGCAGTCGCGCACCGCCACGGCGGCATCGGCAACCGGCTTGCCGTCATCCAGCGTGGTGACCCAGGCCAGCCCGCTGCGGCTGCCGTCGTCTTCATTGCCAGCGCTGCGGCCCAGCTTGAAATGCACGCCCAGGTTGGTAACCAGCGCCGCGGTGCGCACGTACATCGGCGCGCGCTTGCCCAGCAGCGACTCGCCCAGCATCGGCGAGGCGATCTCCACCACATGGAAGCCCGGTTCCGGCAGCGGGATGCCCATCACCTCGAACGGCCGCGGCGCATCGCCCGAAGGCTTGGGCACGGCCAGCTTCTGCACGCCGGGGGCGCGATCCAGCAGAGACACCGAGCGCGTCTCGATCGACACCGCATTGCGCGGGTTGTTGACGCGATACGGGGATCGGCCCGCCAGCACGGCGTCGAGCTCGGCCCGGGTATAGCTGGCCTCATGCATGCGGCGCACCAGGCCAAACCATTGCATCACGGCCGTGTCGTCGTCCACGCGCAGCTTCATCACGGTGCCGGCCCTGGCCTGCACGCCGCGCACGGCGAGGTCGGCCTCGACGTTGCGCAGCGTCACCGGCAGCAGCGGCGGGTAGTCGGCCGGCGCCTTGCCGCGCGGCAGCTCGCCGAAGCGTTCCACCACGCCAAACGGCGCCGCGGCAAACTTGGCCAGCGGCGGCATCGATGCGGTGGCCACCTTGAGCGGGAACAGGTCGGCATTGGCCAGCGTGCGGCCGCTGTCGTCCTTCAGGTTGCGCGGCACTTCGATGGTGAACTGGGCCTTCTCCGCGAACGGCGCGGCAAAGGTCAGCGCGCTGACGCTGGCGTCCGGCGCCAGGTCGGGATCGAACTGCGGCGCGCGCGGGCCGGACGGCGTCTTCAGCACCACACTCTCGGCCAGCTTGCGCGGCACCGGCGAGGAGAAGCTGACCGACATCGGCCGCAGCGGCGTGCACGGCGACTGCGCGTGTTCACGCTCGCAGCTGAAGCTGGCGGTGAAGGGTTCGCGCACGGTGTAGTCAAAGCGGCGCTCGTCGCGCGTGGCCACGCCGGACGGCGTGGCAATGCCCGCGCCCAGCACCAGTTGCACCCGCGCCGCGGCCGGCAGCCGCTGCTGGCAGGCAAGCAGGTGCACGGCATCGGGCGCCTGCCTGGCGATGCGTTCCCAGTGGATGGCGTCGAGCACGGCATCACGCTCCTTGCCGGCAAGCAAGCGCACCGGGATGCGCTCGCCCAGCCCCTGCGCCTGGCACCAGGCGTGCTCGCGCACCGAGGCCGCGGTGGCGGCGCCATTGAAGCGCAGCGCAAAGACCTGATCTTCCTCGATCTCGCCGCCCGAAGGCCGGCTGGACACGACCGTCGGGCCCCCGGTCTCGAACCGGTACTCCGGCTTGCCGGCATAGGCGGTGCCGGCCACGCTGCGCAGGCCGGTGCGCATGCGCACGGTGCAGCGCACCCCCGGCGGCAGGTCGCTGGCAAAGTCATAGACCCAGTTCTTCGCATCGATCCAGCGGGCCTGCCCGCCGGTGCCGGCACCGGTGCAGGAAACCGCCGCGGGCGCGGTGGCCTGGACGTCGCCCATCGGCACCATGGCCTCGTCGAAGCGGATCGCCACCTGCCGCACCTGCCCGACCGTGCCTTCAGGGGAGAAGCGCGTCACCTGCGCGGCCTGCGCGCCGCCCGCTGCCAGGATTCCAAGCGTGGCCACCAGGGCCAGGACTGCGCGCCGCGCATGCAATTGCGTTGGCATCCTGCCAAGACCCCGATCGGCTCGGGCGACGATTCCCTTCATCCTGCCATCCTCCGTTCCCGCCACGTTTGCGGCACCTGGCGAGGGTGACACGCACGCCACAGGAGCGCAAGACCGGCACGCAAACCTGCAACGCGCCGCAGGAAAAGATTCAGCGCAGGTGCGACAGCGGCAGCGGCCCGTCGCACTTGATCGCGGTCAGGACGATATTCGAACGCACGCTTTCCACGCCGGGCACGCGCATCAGCCGCTTCATGGTGAATTCGGCCAGCGTGGGCAGGTCGGGCACGACCACGCGGATCAGGTAGTCAGCCTCGCCGGCCACCGAATAGCACTCCTGCACCTCTTCCAGCAGCAGGATCTCTTCGCGGAAGCGTTCGATGATGGTGTCGGCATGGTGGGCCAGCTTGACGCTGATAAAGACCATCACCCCCAGGCCCAGCGCCTGCGATGACAGGTTGACGCGGTAGCCGGTGATGACGCCGTCGGCTTCCAGCCGCGCCAGCCGGCGCCCGACCTGGCTGGGCGACAGGTGCACGCGTTCGGCCAGCTGCTGGTGGGTGGTGCGGCCGTCGGCCTGCAGGACGGCCAGCAGCGCGAGGTCGAAGGGGTCCAGGGAGACGCCGGAGGCAGTCATACACAAATCCCGCACTCTTTATTTGAACGATGCACATTATATGCGCCGCCGCACCAAAACAAGCGGATTTTGCGGCCATTCTGCGCGCCTGGCTGTCTAAACTACGCAGTAAATCCGCATTCATGCTGCCGCCGATGCAGCAAGCACGCATTACAAGGAGACGCGCACCATGTCCATCGCCACGGCCACCGAAGCCCCCGGCGCCTTCCAGGGCACCCTGACCGACAAGCTCAAGGAACAGTTCGACGCCGGCCTGCTGTCCGGCCAGGAACTGCGCCCCGACTTCACCATCGCCCAGCCGGTGCACCGCTACACCAGCACCGACCACGCCATCTGGCGCAAGCTGTACGAACGCCAGGCCGCGATGCTGCAGGGCCGTGTCAGCGATGAATTCCTGCAGGGCCTGGCCACGCTGGGCATGGACAAGGACCGCGTCCCCGATTTCGACCAGCTCAATGAAACCCTGATGCGCGCCACCGGCTGGCAGGTCGTGGCCGTTCCCGGCCTGGTGCCGGACCAGGTGTTCTTCGAACACCTGGCCAACCGCCGCTTCCCGGCCAGCTGGTGGATGCGCAAGCCCGAGCAGCTGGACTACCTGCAGGAGCCGGACTGCTTCCACGACGTGTTCGGCCATGTGCCGCTGCTGATCAACCCGGTCTTCGCCGACTATATGGAGGCCTACGGCAAGGGCGGGCTGAAGGCGAACGGGCTGGGCGCGCTGGACATGCTGTCGCGGCTGTACTGGTACACGGTTGAATTCGGCCTGATCCGCACGCCGCAGGGCCTGCGCATCTACGGCGCGGGCATCCTGTCGAGCCAGGGCGAGTCGATCTACAGCCTGGATTCGGCCAGCCCCAACCGGATCGGCTTCGATGTGCGCCGCATCATGCGCACGCGCTACCGCATCGACACCTTCCAGAAGACCTACTTCGTGATCGACAGCTTCGAACAGCTGTTCGACGCCACCCGGCCGGACTTTGCGCCGCTGTACGAAGAACTGCGCGCGCAGCCGACGCTGGGCGCGGGCGACGTGGCCCCGGGCGACCAGGTGCTCAATGTCGGCACCCGTGAAGGCTGGGCCGACACCGAAGACATCTGATCCGGCCCTCGCCGGCAAACCCGGGGCGCGCTGCCCCGCTTCCCGCTTTGTGAAACAATGCCGGCATGCCCGCCGCCACGGCGCGGGCGGGCCGGCTGTCCGCATTGATTTGCGGCCTTCGTTTTCGTTACGACCAGATCGAGCCCCTTATGACCCCTCTTTCCCCGCAAGCCCGTGTCACGCTGCTGGCAGACCTGCCCGGCTGGACCACCGTCCCGGACCGCGACGCGATCTTCAAGCGCTTCACCTTCCATGACTTCAATGCCGCCTTCGGCTTCATGACGCGCGTGGCGATCCAGGCCGAGAAAGCCGACCACCACCCGGAATGGTTCAACGTCTACAACCGCGTCGACATCACGCTGTCCACGCACGATGCCAACGGCCTGACCCAGCGCGACATCGACCTGGCCCACTTCATCGAGCGCGCCGCCGACGCGGTGACGGACTAAGCGCGGGCGCGGCGGCAGCGCCGGATCGGGCCGATGTAGGCAATCCGTAAGGAAGCGGAGGCCTGCGGCTAGTACAATCTGCGGCAGGCCCGCACCTCCCGTGTGCGCCAAGAGGCCTTCCCTCCAGCCATGCCCAACTTCCTGCCCGAACTGCCGCCATGCGTATCCTGCTGATCGAGGACGACCGCCAGATTGCCAGCGGCGTCGAAGCCGGCCTGTCCCGCGCTGGCCACCAGATGCGCGTCGTCCACGACGGCGTCTATGCCACCGAACACCTGCTGCGCGAGCAGCACGACCTGGTCATCCTGGACCTGGGCCTGCCCGGCATCGACGGCATGACCCTGCTGGCGCGCTACCGCGCCCGCAACCGCACCACCCCGGTCATCATCCTGACCGCGCGCGACGAGCTGGAAGACAAGCTCTCGGGCCTGAACGCCGGCGCCGACGACTACCTGATCAAACCGTTCGCCCTGCCCGAGCTGGAAGCGCGCGTGCGCGTGCTGCTGCGCCGCAGCCAGCACGGCGAGGCCGCCCCCGAGCGCGACGTGCGCCTGGGGCGCCTGCGGCTGTCGGGCAACGACCGCCGCATGTTTATCGACGCCCGCCCGCTGGAGCTGTCGCCGCGCGAGTTCGCGGTGCTGGAGCTGCTGCTGCAGCGCCAGGGCCGCGTGGTCAGCAAGGCGCAGCTGCAGGACCACCTGGCCACCTTTGCCCACCCCGCCGGCGAAGGCGGCGACACCGTGGGCGACACCGCGATCGAGGTCTATGTGCACCGCGTGCGCAAGAAGCTCGAGGACAGCGATGTCGAGATCGTCACCGTGCGCGGCTTCGGCTACCTGCTGCAGATCCGCGCCGGACAATGAAACCGCTCCGGCCGCCGCGGTTATCCGACACGCGGCCCTGCCTTTCGGCCTAGCCGGCAATGTGGCCTCGCTCCCGCACCTCCTCCCGGGTTTCCTGGCGCACGGCCTCCCGCATCGCAACGCGGAACGTGCCCCCGGCTTCCGCCGCCGCTGACGCCGCCGGCAACACCCCTGCGCCCGCGGCGACGCGCCAGGCCTCCCGCCCCGGCTCCAACATCAGCCTGCGCGCGCACCTGCTGCGCGCACTGGCCACGCCGCTGTTTGCACTGGTGCTGACCAGCGGCTCGCTGTCGTACTGGCTGGCGGCGCACTACACCACGCAGGTGTTCGACCGCGCGCTGTATGGCGTGGCCAACAACATCGCCCAGCAGATCCGCATTGCCGGCCCGCGCCTGGAGCAGGACATCCCGATGATCGCGCAGACGCTGGTCGAGGCCGAGGGCACCGACCGCATCTACTGGCGCATCCACGGCCCCGACGGGCTGATCGGCGGCATGGACACCTGGCTGGGCTACGGCACCGGCCAGACCACGCTGCACGATGCACGCCTGTTCTACGCCTGGTTCAGCGGCCGCCAGGTGCGCGCGGTGCGGCTGCCGGTGATGCTGCCCAGCGCCGCGGTGGACGAACTCGGCACCAGCGAGGCCGGCAAACCCGCGCGCGGGCCGATCGTGGTGGAGGTGGCGGAGCTGCTGGACCGGCGCGAGACCGCAGCCAACGAGATCCTGCTGTCGGTGTCGGTGCCGCTGATCCTGCTGCTGCTGGTCGGCAGCCTGATCCTGTCGCACGTGCTCAAGGAAGAGCTGGTGCCGCTGCAGATCCTCGCCGACAAGCTCAACCGGCAGACTGCCCGTTCACTCGCCGCGCTCGACGAGACCCAGGTGCCGGCCGAGGTGGCGCCGCTGATCCGCGGCCTCAATGCGCTGCTGGCGCGGCTGCGCGACGCGCTCGACGCGCAACGCAAGTTCATTGCCGATGCCGCGCACCAGCTGCGCACCCCGCTGACCGCGGTCAAGCTGCATGCCGACCGGGCCCAGGAAGCCGATTCGCTGGAAGTCGCCCGGCATGCGCTGCGCGAGGTGCAGACCGCCGCCGACCGCGCGGTACGGCTGTCCAACCAGCTGCTGTCGCTGGCGCGCGCCGAGCCGGGGCTGTCGCTGGAGCGTCTCGGGCCGGTGGAACACTTCGACCTGGCCGAGCTGGCCTTCGAGATCGGCGCCGAGTGGGTGCCGCAGGCGCTGGCGCAACGCATCGACCTGGGCTTCGAGATCCTGCCCGGCCCCACCTTCACCGGCAGCGCGCCCGCGGTGGTGCGCGGCAACCGGCTGCTGATGCGCGAGGCCCTGTCCAACCTGATCGACAACGCGGTGAAGTACGTGCCCGCGGGCGGGCGCATCACGGTGCGCGCCGGCGGCGAGGCCATGGGTCACCGCGGCATGGCGGTGGTGATGGTCGAAGACAACGGCCCCGGCATCCCGCCGCAGCGGCGCGAGGAAGTCTTCAAGCGCTTCTTCCGCGGCGACCGCGCCCCCGAGCCGGGCGGCGGGCGGGCGGCCAACAGCGGCGGCGCCGGGCTGGGGCTGGCCATCGTCCATGAGATCGTGACGCTGCACCAGGGCACCATCCGCATCGAGGACGTGCCGCCGGTTCCAGGTGCGGCCGGCGATGCACCGGCCGCGGACGGCGCGCCCGAACGGCGGCCGACCATGCGCTTCGTGATCCGGATCCCCTGCGAACCACCAGGATCGGTGGCCTGAACCCGCCGCTGCGCTGGCGGCGGCGCGGGTTGGGACGCGCGCCTTACTTGGCCTTCTTCTTCTTTTCCTTCGGTGCCAGCATGGTGCCGCGGCATTGCGGGCTGCCGCAGCGGCACTCGAATTCCTTCCTCAGCTTGGCGGTATAGCGCGCGTCGATGACCAGGCCGTAGTCGTAGAACAACTCCTCGCCCTGGGCAATGTCGCGCAGCGCGTGGATAAACACGCGGCCCTTCTTCTCGCGCGCCTCGCAATTGGGTTCGCAGGCGTGGTTGATCCAGCGCGCGCGGTTGCCGCCGTACTTGGCGTCGATCACGCTGCCGTCGTCCAGGCTGAAGTAGAAAGTGTGGTTGGGATCGCTGGGATCGTGCGGATGGCGCTCCAGCGCCTTCTTCCACGAAATATGCTCGCCCTTGTACTCGATCACGCGTTCGCCTTCGGCGATCTGGCCGATCGCATAGACCCCCTTGCCGTGCACGCCTGACTGGCGCACCTCGATCCGGTCGCTCGCCGTCTTCTTCTTGCCCTCGTCCGCTGCCTTGCGCTTTGCCTTGTCCGCCATTTGCCTTTCCGTGCTCGTCGCCTGTTGTGCCTGAGTGGCCCGCTGTGCCGGCCGTTCCGGCGCGAGCGGGGATGATACCGGTGCAACCGTGACACGTATACGTAACACCCCTTCCGGCGACCTCACCGTATACGCCTTGGTTGCAATTGGCACGTATACGGCACCCCGTTTCCGCCTCAGCCGCCGCCCGTTTACGTCCCCGCGTGTGGATAACCCCGCCTCGAACTGTGGACAAGCACGCGGATTGGATGTGGGCTGCCTGGGGCTGGCATGGGGATGCCTCAGGCATAAGTCGGAGGGCTTGCGGCACTGGCCTCCTCCGGATGGCTGAGTCATCCACCTCGACCAACATTGGATACGACCACTTCTCGTTTACGTAAACCGTTGAACCGAAAGACGTTTACGTGGTTTTCCACAGCAGGGGCGGGTGTTTACTTACTACTACTATTTGTATACATGAAAGAAAAAGGTAAACCGAAAGAACGAACCAACGGCGTCGGCAACAGAATGCCCCCCAAGGCATCATCCGAATGGCCGGGACCGGAAACGTCGCGATAGCGCGAAACTTTGTGGTTTTGGGTTTGGATTGGGCGTATACCTCGGGCGTATACGCCCAATCACACCGACTTGCGCGTATACGCTGCCAGACAGTATCTGGAGCCGGTCCGTAAACCGATCCTGCAAGGCGCCATGCATACCCTGAATAGCTGCTCTGTTCGCTGTCAGGCCCGGTGATCCGACAACATGCAACATAGTGCAGCCGGTGCCTCCGAGGCTGCCAGAGCGTCTGCAAGCGCTTCTAGCCGTCGCTGGCTCTACAGGCCTGTCCAAACGCCTCGGCGTGCGCAGAGGGCCTCTGAGAGCCTCTGGTGAGGGATGGGTGAGGGCACAGGCACCCGGCCCGCGCGCCATCGCGCCTGCGCGGCCTGGGTGCTCTGCCCTGTCAGCTTAGGGCGCTTTCGTCACCTTCCGCCGCTTGCGATGGCTGTACCCAGCTGCGTCGATTTGCCGCGAAGCCCAGTCTGGCGCGGCCTCGCGGAAACTGCCAGGTAACAATCTGTTCCCGGTGCGCCTTGTCCGACACGGTATCATGTGGCCCGCGGCGTCTTTGCCGGAGCGGTGCCAGTCAGGCCGTCCGGCATGCGGACGCCTGTGTTTTATCAACTCGATACGGAGTGAAGCATGACGAAAACCGAACTGATCGACGCTATCGCAGCCGGGGTGGACGGTCTGACCAAGTCCAAGGCGGAACAGGCACTGAACGTGACCCTGTCGGCCATCATGGACGCCGTGGCCAAGGGCGAAACGCTGAGCCTCATCGGCTTTGGCACGTTCAGCAAGGGCGAGCGTGGCGAGCGCATGGCGCGCAACCCGCGTACCGGCGAAGAAATCAAGGTCGAAGCAGCCAAGACCGTGAAGTTCAAGGCTGGCCAGAAGTTCAAGGACGCTGTCAACCAGTGAGCCTGACGGGCTGCACTGCAGGGCCCGAATTGTCAGACCCCGCCATGCCGCCGCCCGGTGCCCGAGGGTGCAGGCGAGCGCCAGGCGGGGGACGTTATCCACAGCAGTAAGCTGATTTTCTGCAGTATCCGCCGCATCGCTGAGTCCGCCATCGGGGCGATCGCGCGCGAAGTCTTCCAACAGGCGTCCAGCCGTGGCCGTGACAGGCCGGACCGGGTGCCGTGCCACATGGGGCCTCCATGCTTGCCCGTCCGCCGCGCCGCAGATCTCCACAGCGTTATGCACAGCGCTTTCCACAGCCGGTTCCACAGCTTTCTCCACAGGCTGCAGGCGCCATGCGCGCGGCCTGCGTTGCCGTGGCGCTGGCACTGCTGAGTGCCTGCACCACCGTCAGCGAGCCGGTGCGGCCGCAGGCGAGCGCCCTGCCCGACACCGAAAGGCCGGTGACGCGCCCGGGCGCCACGCCGCGCGAACGCATCGTCGAGATCGCCACGCAGGAATGGGCCCGCTGGGGCGGGCAGGTGGTGCGGCTGGGCCGGGACGACACCTCCTGCGTCACCTACAGCCCGGTGCCCGCACCGGAACTGCCTGCGCCACTGCCAGAGATCCCGGAGGCCCAGCCAGCTTCCCCCGCGGAGGCCGGGGCACCCGCTGCCGCCACCACCGACACCGAATCCAAGACCAACGGCAATCCGCCACCCGCCGCCAGCTGCCTGTCCTTTCCGGACGGCACCGGCATGGAAGCCACGCCCCTGGGCTGCTCGCTGGCGCGCCGCTACTGGGGCATCGTCGGCGAAGCGCCCGGGTGCCGGCAGGTGACGCAGGGGTCCTGGGCCTGGTCGGCGGTGTTTATCTCATGGGTGCTGCGCAAGGCGGGGCTGGACGAGCGCCAGTTCCTGACCGGGCAGTCGCACTCGATGTACGTGGTCGATGCCCGCGACGGCATCCTGCCCAGGCCAGCCTTCCATATCGAGCCCGTGCCCGCCATGCCCAGGCCCGGCGACATCATCTGCGCCGGGCGCGGGCGCGACCGCTATCTCGAGGACATCGCCGAAATCGGCTTCGGCACCACCCCCATGCATTGCGACATCGTGGTCGGCGTGGATCCGGCAACGCGCGTGGTGCGTGCCATCGGCGGCAATGTCCAGCAGTCGGTGTCGATGGAGGAGATCGAGCTGGGCGACTCGGGCCGGCTCGACGGCGTCACCAATTCGCATATGCCGTGGCTGCTGGTGATGCGCAACGACCTGCAGTAGCTGGTTTATTGATGTGATTTATCAGTGTGTCCTGATTTTATCTGCGTTGATTATTCGCGGGAATAATCATGCGGTTAGTCGAACAGTTCCAGTTGCGACGTATCCCGGTCGCTGGTCCCTACCCCCACCCCCAGCAGCCGCACCGGCAAGCCCCGGCGCGCATGGCCCTCGGCCAGCAGGCGCGCGTAGACGGTGCGGTCCGGCGCGTGGCCGCGGCATTCCACCGTGGTCTGGCGGAAGTCAGAGAAGCGCAGCTTCACGGTCAGCTTGTCGATGGTGTCGTGTGCCTGAGCCCGGTCGATGCGGGCTTCGAGCATGGCGATCAGCGGTTCCAGCTCGGCCATGCAGGCCTGCAGGTCGGGCAGGTCGTCGGCATAGGTCTCTTCCACGCTGATCGACTTGCGCTCGCGCTCGGGCGTGACCTCGCGCTCGTCGACGCCGCGGCACAGCTTGTAGAGCCGCGCCCCGAAGACCCCGAACTCGCGGTGCAGCCGGTCCGGCGACCACGGCCGCAGGTCGCCGCAGGTCTCGGCACCCAGGCGCCGCAGCTTGGCCGCGGTGACCTTGCCCACGCCGTGGATGCGCTCCACCGGCAGCGCGGCGACAAAGCCATCGACCGCCGCCGGCTTGACCACGAACAGCCCGTCGGGTTTGTTCCAGTCGCTGGCGATCTTGGCCACGAACTTGCTCGGCCCCACCCCGGCCGACACCGTCACCCCCACTTCATCGCGCACACGCTGGCGGATTTCCTCGGCGATGCGGGTGGCGCTGCCGGCGTGGCGGGTGCAGAGGCTCACGTCCAGGTAGGCCTCGTCCAGCGACAGCGGTTCGACCAGCGCGGTGTATTCGCGATAGATCGCGAAGATCCGGCGCGAGACCTCGCGGTACTTGTCCATCGCCGGGCGCACGATCAGCAGGTCCGGGCAATGCTTGAGCGCCTGTGCCGACGGCATCGCCGAACGCACGCCGAAGGCGCGCGCTTCGTAGTTGCAGGTGGCAATCACCCCTCGCCGGTCGGGCGAGCCGCCCACGGCCATCGGGCGGCCGCGCAGCGAGGGGTCGTCGCGCATCTCGACCGAGGCGTAGAAGCAGTCGCAGTCGCAATGGATGATCTTGCGCTGGACCGAGGGAGTGGCATCAGGCGGGGCGGACATGGTGGCCAGGCACCGTATTGGTTATCCGTGTGACGAATGAAATGGTTTGATTTTTAGTTGGTTTCATTGATCGATTGGATGATGGTGGGCTTCTGCCGCGCATTCATCCATAGCCCCTCGGCCGCATACAAGGCCAGCGACAGCCAGATCAGCGCGTAGCCGACCTGCTTCTGCGCCGGGAACGGCTCGTTCCACAGCCACACGCCCAGCAGCAGCTGCAGCGTCGGCCCGGTGTACTGCAGCAGGCCCAGCAACGACAGCGGAATGCGCCGCGCGCCGGCCGCAAAGAACAGCAGCGGCACCGCCGTGACCGGCCCGGCCAGCAGCAGCAGCCACTGCGTACCCGGCGCTGCGTGGGTGAAGCTGTCCTGGCCGGTGGCGAACAGCCAGGCCAGTGCCGCCGCGGCCAGCGGGAACAGCAGCAGCGTCTCCAGCGACAGCCCTTCCAGCGCACCCAGCGCGCCAGTCTTGCGCAGCAGGCCATAGCCGCCGAAACTGGCCGCCAGCCCCAGCGCGATCCACGGCAGCTGGCCTGCCGCCACCGTCAGCCAGGCCACCCCGGCGGCGGCTACCGCGATCGACAGCCATTGCACCCGGCGCAGCCGCTCGTGCAGGAACACCACGCCCAGCAGCACGCTGAACAGCGGGTTGATGAAGTAGCCCAGGCTGGCATCGACCACGCGGTTGGCCGACACCGCCCAGATGTAGAGGAACCAGTTGGCGCACAGCAGCGCCGCGCTGGCGCCGAACGACAGCAGCAGGCGCCGGTCCCTGAGCACCCGGCCCAGCCACGCCCACTGGTGCCGCCAGGTCAGGATCAGGCCGAGGAATACCAGCGACCACACCATCCGGTGCAGCAGGATCTCCAGCGGTGCAATGCCGGGCAGCGATTTGATATAGAGCGGGAGCAGCCCCCAGATGACGTAGGCCAGGAGGGCGTAGAGAATGCCGAGTTGCATAGGGATTTCCGGTAGATGCCGGCGATTCTACCGGCGCCGCGCGATCCCCGCCCGACGGGCGCCCGCCTGCCGTGGCCAACAAAAAACCCCATGCTCCCGAGGGAACATGGGGTTTGCGGCAGGCCCCGGGGCGGCCGGGGCAGTGTGCCGCTTACAGCTTGCGCGCGAAGCTGAACTGGGCGAAGCCCTGTTCGGCCACGTTGAACCAGGCGGCCTGGTTGTTGCGGAACACGCGCCAGTCGTCGTAGATCTTCTTGAACGACGGGTTCTTGGCGGTTTCGTCGGCGTAGGATTCCTGGGTCGCCTTGAAGCAGGCCTCCATGATCTCCTTGGAGAACGGGCGCAGCTTGACGCCGTTTTCCAGCAGGCGCGCCAGCGCCTGCGGGTTGACCGTGTCGTACTTGGCCATCATGTTGGTGTGCGCCTCGATGGTGGCGGTTTCCAGCGCGCGCTTGTACAGCGCCGGCAGCTTCTCGTACTCGGTGGCCGAGGCGTAGAACGACAGCTGCGCGCTGCCTTCCCACCAGCCCGGGTAGTAGTAGTACGGCGCCACCTTGTAGAAGCCCAGCTTCTCGTCATCGTACGGGCCCACCCACTCGGCCGCGTCGATGGTGCCCTTTTCCAGCGCCGGGTAGATGTCGCCGCCGGCGATCTGCTGCGGCACCACGCCCAGGCGCGACAGCACCACGCCGGCAAAGCCGGCGATGCGGTACTTCAGGCCCTGCAGGTCGGCCACGGTCTTGATTTCCTTGCGGAACCAGCCGCCCATCTGTGCATTGGTGTTGCCGCCCAGGAAGTTGACGACGTTGTATTCCTTGAAGAACTCGCGCATCAGCTTCATGCCGTTGCCCTGCATCATCCAGGCGTTCTGCTGGCGTGCGGTCAGGCCGAACGGGATGGTGGTGTCAAAGCACAGCGTCGGGTTCTTGCCGAAGTAGTAGTAGCCGGCGGTGTGGCCGATCTGCACGGTGTTGTTCTGCACCGCGTCCAGCACCTGCAGGCCCGGCACGATTTCACCGGCGGCAAACACCTTGATGTTGAACTTGCCGTCGGTCAGTTCCTTGACGCGGGCCGACAGCAGCTCGGCACCGCCGTAGATGGTGTCGAGCGACTTGGGGAAGCTCGAGGCCAGGCGCCATTCCACGGCCGGGTTGCTGCCGACCACGGCCGGCGCTGCCGGGCCGCTGGCGGCGGCAGGTGCTGCCTTCTCTTCACCCTTGCCGCACGCGGCCAGTGCCCCCGTGGCGGCCACGGCCGACGCTTTCAACAGAAAGGAACGACGTTCCATCTCCACTTCTCCTCTTATAGATATTGATTCGGATGCAGGCTCGCGGCTTGCATGATGCCGCGCGCCGGACCGTGACGCACCAGCCGCCGGGGTACAGCGGCTTGCGCAACGCTGTGCCTGTTGCGAACGGGCACGGCGGCGTGCCCTGCATGCCTGGCGCCGGTCGCGGGCCACGGCAAAGGGCTGTCTTACCCGAAAGACAAGCCAGCCGATTATAGCGGTGGCTCTTTCGCCACGGGGTATCGCGCAAGTGCGGGTTTTCGCTAGTCAATCGCGCCATATCCCGGGGTTTTTCGCATTGTGAGACGGCGCACAGTGTGATGGATTTTGTAACCCGGCTTGCGGTCAAATGGGTCGGCTGATAAAAAACAGTCCCGCCTCCGGAGCCCTTGCCTGCTCCGGCCATCGTTGTTGCTTGACTGAATTGCTGTCCGAATTGCCGCCAGTCTCCCGTCGAATTCCCGCCATCCCGCTTTGTCCCGGCCCTGCCGGACGCGATGGCCTGCCCCTGCGCCGCCTCGGTTTTGCCGTGCTGGCCGCGTGGGGCCTGGTCGCGTGCGCGCAGACCGGGGATGCGACGACCAGCGCGACCACCCCGCCGCCCCGCATCGAACCGCGCCCGGCGGTGCCGCCGGTGGTGACCGCTGGTTCGGCGCTAGCCGCCGGGCCTGCTGCCACGCCGGCCACGGCAAGCACGGAGGATCCGCTGGCGGCGCTGATCGCCGGCGAAGCGGCACCTGCGGCCAGCGTGACCGTGCCAGCGGCACCGGCGCCAGGCACCACGGGCGAGCCGGCTGCTCAGCCCGGCGTGCAGCCTGACGGCAGCGCGCCGGCAACCCTGGCCGGCACCAGCCCCGCTGCCGACCCGAGCTTCGTCGGACCGCCTGAACCGCCACCCCAGCCGCCGCCGCCACTGGTGCTGTTCCCGCCCCGGCTCGGCCAGTTCCAGGCCGAGGCGCCCGCCGAGCCGGCGGACAGCACCACCGGTGGCACACCGCCGGACGCCCCGCCGGTACTGCACTCGCAGCTGCCCGCCGACGACCCCGCCGGGGATTCCGTGTGGCGCCTCGGCTACAGCGGCCGCGCCGCGGCCGAGGAACGCCCGGCCACCATGCGCGCCTGCCCCGGCGGCGCGCTTTCCACCGGTATCGGCAACGGGCTGGCCTGCCGCAGCGCCGGCGAGGTCAAGATCCGCGAATCGGTGCTGGACCTGGATGGCGGCGCGCAGGTGATGCTGATCGCGCAGGCGCGCGGCACCGACGCCACCACGGTCAATGGCCGCCCCGCGGCGATCGATCCCTACGCCCTGGTGCCGCAGTTCTATACCGCCGTCAGCGGCCTGGCGGTGCTGGACGGCGCCACCATGTGGGCCGGCCGGCGCGACAATGCGCCGTTCCTGCTGTCGTCCGGCCTGCTGCCGCCCAATTCCACGGCGATGCGCTTCGGTGTCGACAACGCCAAGGTGATCGGCGATATCGGCCTGAGCTACCAGTACACCGCGCGCGCCGACCAGAACGGCCAGAACCTGCCCAGCTACCACTCGCTGCGCACCGCGCCCATCAATACCAACGAACAGGGTTCGATCCAGCTCGGCTTCACGCGGGTGGAGGCGCAGCCGCTGGTGGAAGACCCCGGCGGTGCATGGTGGGCGTCTGCGTTGCACGAGCAGAAGGGCGTGCTGTTCGGCACCAACCGGCTCGGGGTGCAGTTCGGATCGGGATCGCGCACCGCCATGACCGGCTACACCGGCATGGGACCGGCGCTGTCGCGCACGCGCGTGGCGGAATCGATGGAATGGAAGGGCCGTTCAGGGCTGAGCGGCGCGGTGGAGCAAAGCCTGCAGTTCGACCGGTCGCCGGTCGGCACGCTGCAGTGGACCACCACGCGCTTGCGTCCTGCCTACGTTGCCAGCAACCAGTTCCGCCTGAACTTCGAGGTCTCGCACGACCAGATCTCGTCCGGCTTCGGCGTCAGCGGCCAGCGCACCGCGCTGACCGTGGCGCCCACGCTGACGCTGGGCAAGTCGGCCGGCAATGCCAACCTGCGCGCCTTCTACACCTATAGCCGTGCCAGCGACGTCGACGGCATCGGCTACACCGCGCCGGCCGACGCGTGGGCCTCGCAGGCGAGCGGCTCGATCTTCGGCGTGCAGCTCAATCGGCGCTGGTAGGGGCGCTGGCGGGCGCAGGGCGCCAGTCGGCCTGCGCCGTGGCGGCCGCAGCGGGTTTGCGGCACAGCCAGTGGAACAGCAGCGTGGCTGCCAGCCCGCCGCCGATCTGGGCCAGCACGAAGCCCGGCACGTCCTGCGGCCGGATCCCGGTAAAGGTATCGGTCAGCGCGCAGGCGATGGTCAGTGCCGGGTTGGCAAACGAGGTCGACGACGTGAACCAGTAGCCCGCGGTGATATAGCCTGCCACCACGAACGGCACCAGCTGCGGCCGGCTGCGCAGCGTGCCGATGCCCACGCCGACCAGGCCGAAGGTGGCCACGCACTCGCTCCACCACATCGCCGCGCCGGTGCGGCTCTGCGCCGACCAGGCCAGCGCCGGCTCGCCGAACATCGCATGGGCGGCCAGCACGCCGCAGACGCCGCCCGCCACCTGCACCATCACATAGCGCAGCGCATCGCGCGGCGGCAGCGTGCCCTGCAGCAGCGCCGACAGGCTCACCACCGGGTTGAAATGCCCGCCCGAGACCGGGCCCAGCGACACCAGCAAGGCCACCAGCCCAGCCCCGGTGGCCAGCGAATTGGCCAGCAACGCCAGTGCGGTGTCGCCTGCGGCGAGGCGCTCGGCACGGATGCCGGAGCCCACCACGATCGCCACCAGCAGCGCCGTGCCCAGGCCTTCGGCCACCAGGCGGCGTGCGAGCGTACTCATCGCTGCGCTCCGTTGACGGCGCGCGGCAGCGATAAAGCGGAGCAACGAACGGGATACGAGAGCGGCCGCGAGGTCGCGGCAAAGGCAGTAAGGAAAACGTGCAGCGGCAAGATGGACAACGTCGCCTGAGACGACGCCTCGAACGGTGGCGGTTCAGTAGCAAGCCCGCGCGCACGCGGTGAGCGCGGACGCGACAGTGTTCCGCTCGCGCATGGAGCGCGTCAATGCGTGGCCGCTTTGTTGTGTGCAGACGCGCGGTATCGAATCGCCGCCCTGGCCGCGGGCCGTTACCGGTTGCTGGCCGCCAGCCGCAGGCCGAAGCCGACCAGCGCGATCCCGGCCAGTCGCGTTGCCAGCGTGCGCGCGAACGGCAGCGCCCGCAGCCGGCTGGCCACTGCGTTGCCCGCCAGCACCAGCGCTGCCTGGTAGGCAAGGCTGAGCACCGTGACGTGGGCCATCATCGCCGCCAGCGTGGCCGGCGACGCATCCGGGCGCAGGAACAGCGGGAAGAACGCGACGAAGAACAGCACCACCTTGGGGTTGGTCAGGCTCACCGTGAAGCCCTGGCGCAGGTATACGCGCGCGGACTTGCGCGGCTCGGGCGCGCCGGCGGTGGCAAAGCGCGTACGCAGCAGCTGCACACCCATCCAGCACAGGTACGCGGCACCGAACCATTGCAAGCCGTGGAACAAAAGCGGATTGGCCTGCATCACCGCCGCCAGTCCCGCCACCGCGGCGAGCATGTACACGAGGTCGCCCAGCAGCGTGCCGCAGACCGCTCCCATGCCGGCCGCCACGCCATTGCGCGCGGTGGCGTTGAGAATGGCGATCGTGCCCGGCCCGGGGATCAGCTGGAACACCAGGATGGCGAGCACGAAGCTGATGTAGTTCTGGATGTCGAACATGGCGGCCTGGCAGTGTTGGATGCGAGCGCGGGATGCTTCGCCGCCGCCATGTTAGTGCAGCCTGGCTTATCGCGGCAAAGGGAATGGCTTCACCGCCGCAACGCGCTTCAGCGCAGCAGGAACGCGATGTCCTCGACGCGGATCTGTGCCACCGGAATGCCCTTGCGGCGCTGGAACAGGATGTGCTGCTGCACGCGGCTGCGCTGCTCGGCAAAGGCCGCGGGATCGATCGGCGCGCCCAGGCGCATGTAGTGCTGCACCAGCAGCTTGTAGGCGCGGTGGCGCACCTGCATGGCCTCGGTCTCTGCGCGCAGCCGCCGGATCTCTGCCGGGCTGCGGTCGATTGCCTGGTGCAGCTCCTCGACCGTGCGCGCATGCAGCTCGCGGTAGACGTCGCGCTCGGCCTCCATCTGGTGCAGCTCGTCGCGCAGCGCGCGGATCTTGTGCTGCAGCTTCAGCGTTTGCGAGACCGCCTGCTGCACCCGCCCCGCCGCTCCCAGCGCGTGGCTGGCCGCGGCCATGGTGCTCTTCCACAACCCGCGCTCGTCGCCCGCAGTCTGCGGCGGCCAGCGGTTGTTTGTCCCGATCAACGTATCCATCAGACCCCCCGGTAAGAAAGTAAGCCCTGGACCGGGTGTCCGCGTTATGGGTGCGGCTTGGCCGGCTCGGTCCGCGCCGCCGGGCGGCAGCGCATCAGGGCATCGTAGAGATACATAGATCGGCTGCCAAGTAGAAGATATTTACTTCTGGGTTGGCTGTTGCGCGTTGCTGGCGTTGAGCCGGGATGTGTACGCCGTTGCGGCGACAGGACGGGGACGTGAGTCCGGATGCGTTTATGACACTGCGCCCCAATGCAAAAAGCCCGGCTGCGGGAGCCGGGCTTTTCTTGTTCTGGTGGCCTGGGACGGAATCGAACCGCCGACACAAGGATTTTCAATCCTCTGCTCTACCGACTGAGCTACCGGGCCAAAGAAGCGAAACTATAACTGGACTTTTTTGGTCAGTCAAGCGTCATGTGCGTCACAGCCTCATTGCTCGGCCGGCTCGGGCTTGTTGCGGCCCAGTTCGACGCCGAGCTGCTTGAGCTTGCGGTACAGGTGGGTGCGCTCCAGCCCGGTCTTTTCGGCCACGCGGGTCATGCTGCCGTGTTCGCGCAGCAAGTGGTATTCGAAGTAGGCGCGCTCGAACAGGTCGCGCGCTTCGCGCAGCGGCATGTCGAAGGAGAACTGCATCTCGGCCTCGGGCACGCGCGCGGGGCTGCCGTTGGCGGCGGCCTCGGCGGTGGCCTCGGGCACGATCTCTGACGAACCGGGTTCGGCAGACGGTGCCGTGGCGGGCGCGGCGGCGGTGGCCGAGCTGCTGCGCGGGCGTTCGATGCCGCGGGCCAGGCCCTGCTCGACCGCGGACAGCAGCTTCTGCAGTGCGATCGGCTTCTCAAGGAAATTGAGCGCGCCGATCTTGGTCGCCTCGACCGCCGTATCGATGGTGGCGTGGCCCGACATCATGATGACGGGCATCGTCAGCTGTCCCTGCGCGGACCATTCCTTGAGCAGGGTCACGCCATCGGTATCGGGCATCCAGATATCGAGCAGCACGAGGTCGGGCGTACCCGCTGCGCGGTATTCGCGCGCTTGCAGCGCGTTCTCCGCGAGTTCAACCACGTGGCCTTCGTCGCTGAGGATCTCCGAGAGCAGCTCCCGGATTCCCATTTCGTCATCGACTACGAGGATCGTTGCCATACTTCCCCTCTTAACCCCACCGCAGCGTTCCGGGACCGGACGCCATTGTTGACTATGTCAGTTTAACGAACAGGATCGAGATCTGTGCACCGACGATCTCCGCACCTTCCATGCGATTGCGCATCTCGATTCGCGCGCCGTGTTCGTCAATGATCTTCTTTACCATCGCGAGCCCCAGGCCCGTGCCCTTGGCTTTCGTGGTCACGTAGGGCTCGAACGCACGGCTCAGGATTCGTGGCGCAAAACCGGGACCATTGTCCGCAATGGTGAGCTTGACGGCCTGCCGGTTTTCGCCGGCAGAATCTTTGTATTCTACAGTCTCGGTGTTCAGAGTGATATGGGGCGCCGCCCTACCGGCCGCGACGTTCTCGGTGGCGGCATCCTGTGCGTTCTGCAGCAGGTTGTGGATGACCTGGCGCAACTGCGTCGGATCGCCCTTGATCTCGGGCAGCGCCGTGCCCAGCGTCGGATGAATCACCGGATGCTCGTGCACTGCGGGATCATCGATGCCATACAGGTGCAGCACTTCCGCCACCAGGCTGTTGAGCTGCAGCGACTGCAGCACCGCGGGCGGTGTGCGCGCGTAGTCGCGGAAGTCATCGACCATGCGCTTCATCGCGGCCACCTGGTTGACGATGGTGGCGGCGCCACGCTTGAGCACATCGGCGTCGGTGCCTTCGAGCTTGGGCGAGAGCTTCATCTGCAGGCGCTCGGCCGAGAGCTGGATCGGCGTCAGCGGGTTCTTGATCTCGTGCGCAAGGCGCCTGGCCACCTCGCCCCAGGCCACCGAGCGTTGAGCGGAAATCACATCGGAGATATCGTCGAAGACGATCACGTAGCCGGGCTCATCGCGCTCGCCGCCGGGCAGGCGTGCGCCGCGCACCAGCAGCGTAAGCGGCTGTTCCTCGCCCTGCGGCAGCTCGATCTGCTTCTGCCAGTGCTCGGCGCCGCCCAGCACCTCGCTGGTGTTCTGGTCCGAGAAGGCCTGGCGCACGATCTCGCCGAACGGCCCCATGCCAGGGATCTGCTCAACCGGCAGGCCCAGCACCGCGCCGAACGGCTGGCGGAAGATGCGCTCCGCGCCCGGATTGGCGGTAATCAGCACGAAGCGGCGGTCGAACACCAGCACGCCGGCGGTCAGGTTCTGCAGCACGCTTTCCAGGTAGGCCTTCGATTGCTCGAGCGCGGTGCGGTTCTCTTCCACCGCCAGCCGCGCCTCGGCCAGCTGGCGCGTCATCTGGTTGAACTGCTGCGTGAGCATGCCGAGCTCGTCGCGGCTTTTCAGTTCGCGCTTGGGCGAGAGGTCGCCCTCGGCCACTTCCTTGGTCCCCTGCAGCAGCATCAGCAGCGGCCGCGCCAATTGCCCGCCCAGCAGCAGCGCCAGCATCACCGCGATGAACACGGCCAGGAACAGCGTCAGCGTCAGCGTGCCGATATACATCTTGCGCAGGCCGGTGCGGCCCAGCGCCTTCTCCTGGTATTCCTGGTATGCGCGCTGGACCTCGTCGGCATTGCGCGCGAGCACCGCCGGCACCGGGTGCAGCACCTGCAGGTAACGCTCTTCGCGCACGGTCTCGCCAACCAGGCCGAAGCCGCTCGACGGCGATTCCTCCGGGCGGCGCTCGACGGACAGGCCGGAACCGGCCCAGCGCGGCGGCTTGGCCAGCGCGCGCGGGGCGCTGCCGCCTGCCGCGTCATCCTGTGCCGTGGTCGGGCTGGCGCCCAGCGGAATGATCACGCGCAGCCGGTACAGGTGGCTGCTGTCGACGCGCTCGGGGCTCGGGCTGCCGTCGCCCGACGGGTCGGTGCCGCCCTCCACCGCCGCGTAGCCGCCGGCCAGCCGTGCCTGTTCGGCCAGCACGCCCGAAGGCAGGTCCGGCACCAGCGACGCGTAGTTGCTGGACGCCGTGGCCAGCACGCGGCCGCTGCCGGTGAAGATGGCGGCTTCCTGGACGCCATACTGCTCGCGCAGCCGGTTCAGCTGCAGCGAGGTGGCCACGCCGGAGGCGCCGGCGAGCTGCTCGGCCATCAGGCGTGCCTTGACCTGCAGGTCGGCGAGCGAGCTGTCGATGGTGGAGCGGCCCAGGTTCAGGCCGGCCTCGAGCGCGGTTTCCACGCGCACGTCGAACCAGGACTCGATGCTGCGCGAGACGAACTGCAGCGATACCAGGTAGATCAGCACGCCGGGCAGCACGCCCACCACGCCGAAGAACACGGCGAGCTTGGTCATCAGCCGCGTGCCGAACTTGCCGCGGCGATAGCGCAGCCACAGCGTCAGCGCCAGCGCACCCACGATCAGCACCAGCAGGGCGCCGATCACCAGGTTCACCTTGAACAGCAGCGTGAAATAGCGATCGAAGAATTCGGTGTTGGCCGATGCGCCGGCCAGCAGGCCCACCAGCACCAGCGCCAGGAAGACGATGATCCCGGCCACGACGCGGTACAGCACGCGCCGGAACCGGCTGTCCCACAGCGAGTTGTTCATGGCTGGCTCGAGGCGGGCTGCAGCAGCAGTGCGGGCGACAGTCCGTACGACACCGTCTGCATGGTCAGGCCGCGTGAGTCAATGGCAGCGGCAGGCGCCGACGCAGGCGCGGGTACGGCGGGCGAGGCCGGCAGCGCCGGCGATGCGGGCCCTGGGGCTGGCGCGGGCGGCGGCGCTGCGGGCGGCGGGGGTGGCGGCGCTGCGTTCAGGTCCGTCGGCACCGTATAGGCGAAGCGCCGCCAGTCGGAGGCCAGGTTCCATTCACGCGTGTTGACGGCGTTGATCTGGAACGGCTTGGGCAGTTGCGACAGGTCCAGCCGCATGCGCACTTCCGCGTGGTAGGTCTCGCCCGGCTTGACCACATTGCGCTCGAACACGCGCCAGCCGCGCACGCGCTGGATGAACTGCAGCGCGCCCTTCAGGCGCGTGAACGGCAGCTGCAGGCCGCCGGTGGAGACACGGTACTGGCGCGTCAGCGGCTGGTACGACAGGCGCACGCTGCGGGTGGTGTTGACCGGCTTGTCGTCGAACCAGTACCAGCGCGAGCGCGAGAGCTGGAAGTCGACCGCGAAATAGAGGGAGATGCCCTTGTGCAACGCGTCTTCCAGCGCGGGCGGCAGGTCGAAGTCGAAGCTGGCGGCGAGCTCGAAGCCGCCGTCCTGGAACTCGATGCGCGCCTCGGTGGCCTCGATGACCTGCGCGCGCGCGACGGGCGGCAGCCACAGTAGCGAGGCGAGCGCCAGCACCAGTGCCAGCCACCACCGCGCCAGCAGGCCACGCCTGCCCGCGCCGCCGGGGCGCAGATGCAGGCACGCCCGGTCCGCGGCAGCGTCCACGTTCGTGTCCACCATGACGCGGAAGTCTGACAGGCGCGGCGTGCTCAGCATCGGATCAGATCAGGCGCGTTTCTGGAAGCGGGCGTAGAAGAAGCCATCATGATCCGACGGCAGGCTGGTGCCGGCAGTGGTGTCCTTTTCGCCATTGGCGCCGGCGGCTTGCGTGGCATGGGTGCCGGGCAGCAGCTGCCCCGGCGCCTGCAATCGTATCGCATCTGCCAGCTGTGCACCAAACCAGCGCGCCTGCTCCTCGCCTTCCGTTGGGAAAATAGAACAGGTGACATAGACCAGGATGCCGCCCGGTTTGAGCAGCGGCCACAGTTGCGAGACGATGCGGCGCTGCTCGGTGATGAGCTTGGCAATATCGGTCTCGCGGCGCAGCCAGCGGATATCGGGATGGCGCCGCACAATGCCCGAAGCCGAGCACGGCACGTCGGCCAGGATGCGGTCAAAGGGCTGGCCGTCCCACCAGTCGGCGGGCCGGCTGGCATCGCCGACCACGATCCGCGCTTGCTTGCCCAGGCGCGCCAGGTTCTCGGCGATGCGGGTGGTGCGCTGCGGGTCGCTTTCCACCGCGGTGACTTCAATATCGGCCAGTTCCAGCAGGTGCCCGGTCTTGCCGCCGGGCGCCGCGCAGGCATCCAGCACGCGCATGCCGTCGGCCACCTCGAGCAGCGGAGCGGCCAGCTGCGCGCCGGCATCCTGCACCGAGACCACGCCTTCGGCAAAGCCCGGCAACTGCGTCACCGGCACCGCGCGCACCAGGCGCACGGCCTGCGGGCCGACCACATGGCCAGCCAGGCCGGCGTTGGCAAGATCGGTCTGGTACTGCTGCACGGACACGCGCGCGGTGTTGACGCGCACCGTCATCGGGGGGCGCACATTGGCGCTGGCGGCCAGGGCCATCCACTGGTCCGGGTAGGCCTCGCGCAGCATGCGCAGCCACCACGGCGGCAGGTTCCAGCGCGCCTGCTCGTCGCGGTTGACCTCGGCCAGCAGCGCCTTGCGTTCGCGCAGGAAACGGCGCAGCACCGCGTTGACCAGGCCGCGCGCATGCGCAGTCTTGGGTTCGGAGGCGGCGGCGCTGACTGCCTGGTCGACCACGGTGAAGGTGCTGTAGCCCGGGCGGCCGGCGTCCGCGCCGTCCTGCTTGTCGCGCGGGCCCGGTGCGTGCTCCAGCAGCAGCGCCAGCGCCACCGCCAGCAGCGAATCGACCTGCGCGCCCGGCGGGCGCGTGACCAGCTTTGTCACCAGTGCGCGTGCCGTGCCGAACTGGCGCATGGTGCGATAGGCGATGTCCTGCAGCGCGCCGCGCGTGGCGGCATCCTGCACGCGGTCCAGCCGCAGCTGCGCGGCGGCGTCCTCGATCGCCTGGGGCAAGGCTGTGCCTTCGCTGACGGCGCGCACCGCGGCGGCGGCGCCAAGCATCTGGAAGGCAAGCGAATCGGGAGGCAGGCGCATATCGGTCAGGCGGCGGATCAGGCGTTGGAATCGGGAAGCAGGCCGGCGCGGGCACAAAAAAAAGCCCGCCGGTCCATGCGGAACAGCGGGCAGTTTACCCTGTGCGGGGGCCCTGCCCCGGATTTCCGGCCGCTCAGGCGGGATAGGTGCCGGTCTGGGCCATCTGCATCAGGCGCGCGATGCGCTCCTCGGTGGCCGGGTGGGTCGAGAACAAATTGGCGATGGCGCCGCCCGAGAGCGGGTTCATGATCATCATCTGCGCCGTGGCCGGGTGTTCTTCGGCCGCCTGGAACGGGATGCCCTGGGCGTAGCGGTGGATCTTGTCCAGTGCGCTGGCCAGTGCCTGCGGGTCGCCGCTGATCTCGGCGCCGCCGCGGTCGGCTTCGAATTCACGTGCGCGCGAGATTGCCATCTGGATCAGCGATGCCGCCAGCGGGGCCAGGATTGCCACGGCAATGCTGGCGATCGGGTTGCTGCGGTTGCCGTTCTCGTCGCGGCCGCCGAAGAACATTGCCATATTGGCCAGCGCCGAGATCGCACCGGCCATGGTGGCGGCGATGGTCGAGGTCAGGATGTCGCGGTGGCGCACGTGCGCCAGCTCATGTGCCATCACGCCGCGCAGTTCGCGCTCGGACAGCACCCGCAGGATGCCGGTGGTGGCCGCCACCGCGGCGTGCTCCGGGTTGCGGCCGGTGGCAAAGGCGTTGGGCGCGTCTTCGTTGATCAGGTACACGCGCGGCATCGGCAGGCCGGCGCGCTGCGCCAGGTCCTGCACCATGCCGTAGAACTGCGGCGCGCTGCCGGCGTCGACTTCCTGCGCGTTGTACATGCGCAGGACCATCTTGTCCGAGAACCAGTAGGAGAAGAAGTTCATGCCCAGCGCAAGCAGCAGCGCCATCATCATGCCGCTGCGCCCGCCGATCATGCCGCCGATGACGATGAACAGCGCCGTGATGGCCGCCATCAGCATGAAGGTCTTGACCCAGTTGAACATTGCGGTGATCTCCGTGTAATCGTGAGTCGCGTCCCGGGGGAAAGCGGACGCGATGACCGTTAGATAGGGGGCGATACCCGAAAATTCAACGGCTGTTCAACGGCTGTTCAACGGTTTCAGGGGGGAGCCGTGGCCGCTTGCGCCGGCCGGGGCGGTGCCGCCGGCACTTATGCCGCCATGTGCGGCCAAGGCCCGTCCGATCATGCCTGCGCGGCGCCGTTGCCGGGTACCGCGCAGCGCGTGCCCGGCGGCAGCGGCAGGGCCTGCAGGAACTGCTGCGCCGGCTGGCGGCGCCCGCCCGGCTTCTGCAGCTCGGTGACCTGCAGTGCGCTGCCCTCGCCGCAGGCGATGATGATGCCGGCGGCGTCGGCCGCCAGCACCGTGCCGGGCGGATGCGGCAGGCTGCTGGCGGCGGCCAGCGGCATGGCCTGCCAGCACTTGATCACGGTATCGCCGACCTGCACCGTCGCGCCCGGGAAGGGGTTGAACGCGCGCACCTGGTTGGCCAGCGCCGCGGCCGGGCGGCGCAGGTCCAGCGGGGCCTCGTCCTTGGCGATCTTCTCGGCGTAGGTGACGCCTTCGGCCGGCTGCGGCGTGGCGGCCAGCGCGCGGCCGGCGGCCAGCTCCTGCAGCGCTGCCACGGTCATGCGCGCGCCCAGCGCGGCCAGCGTGTCGTGCAGCGTGCCGGTGGTGTCGTCCGGGCCGATCGGCACGGCCTCGCGCGTGAGCATGTCGCCGGTGTCCAGGCCTTCGTCCATCTGCATCAGCGTGATGCCGGTCTCGGCATCGCCCGCCTCGATGGCGCGGTGGATCGGCGCCGCGCCGCGCCAGCGCGGCAGCAGCGAGCCGTGGATATTCAGGCAGCCCAGGCGCGGCAGGGCCAGCACCTCGGCCGGCAGGATCAGGCCGTAGGCGGCCACCACCATCACGTCGGGGGCGGTGCCGGCGAGCGCGTCGATGGCCGCGGCGGCGTCTTCCGGGTACTTGCCCTGGCGGCGCAGCGAGCGCGGCTGCAGCACCGGCCCAAGGCCGCTGGCGGCGGCGAACTGCTTCACCGGGCTGGCGTGCAGCTGCAGGCCGCGGCCGGCGGGGCGGTCAGGCTGCGTCAGCACCGCCACGACGGGAAAACCGGCGGCGTGGATAGCTTCCAGCGCGACGCGCGCGAACTCGGGCGTGCCGGCAAAGGCGACACGCAGGGGTCTGGCTTGGGACATGGCAGGTTCCGTGGCCTGAAACAGGACCGGCCGCTATCGCGGCCGGTTCTTTTGTTCTTCGGAAGTCATAAAGATAACAGACCCCGCGCGGGTGCCGCGCGCTGGCGGCGGGATTCCGGGCGGGCTGTTACATCTTTGTGGCAGGGCGCCGCTTACATGCGGGTGCGCTCGCGCTTCTGCAGCTTGCTCTTGATGCGGTTGAGCTTGAGCGGCGACAGGTATTCGACAAAGACCTTGCCGCGCAGGTGATCGATCTCATGCTGGATGCAGACAGCGAGCAGGTCGTCGGCCTCGAGCTCGAAGCTCTCGCCCTTCTCGTTGAGCGCGCGCACGCGCACCCGGTCGGGGCGCTCGACGCGGTCATAGACCTCGGGCACCGACAGGCAGCCCTCTTCCCAGACCTTGCGGTTGTCGCTGGCCCAGACGATCTCCGGGTTGATAAAGACCTGGAGCTGGTCGCGCGTTTCCGAGACGTCGATCACCACCACCTGCTCATGCACGTTGACCTGCGTGGCGGCCAGCCCGATGCCGGGCGCTTCGTACATGGTTTCAGCCATGTCCTTCACCAGCTGGCGGATGCGGTCGTCCACTGCCGCAACGGGTTTGGCAACGGTGTGCAGACGGGGATCGGGGTAGGTCAGGATATCGAGTTTTGCCATGATGCTCAGGCGCAACGCCGGCCGCTGCCGGCAACCGGGCCGCGTTGCGGCGGCGGGTGTTTACATGCAGAATCGGGGCGCAAGTACAAAAATTCAAGGCGCGCCGAAACAGGCACGCTCTCCCGGGTCAATCCGGCCGAACCACCGGCCGGTCAGGAAAATGCGCGATCTTACCAAAGAACTCCAGGCGGCGTCGGGCCGCAGGCTGCACGCGTTCATCCCTAAGCTTGCCTATGCGTTGTTGAGTGCCGCCGGCTTCACTGCCGCGGCCACGCTTCCGGCCCTGGCCGCGGACCTCACGGTCACGCCGGCACAGCAGGCCGAAGCCCAGCGCACGGCCCAACAGGGCATCCCCGTTTCAGACCTGGCTGCCAATGCGCCGTCGCAGTACACCGTGCGCACGGGGGACACGCTGTGGGGGATCTCGGGCCGCTTCCTGCGCCAGCCATGGCGCTGGCCTGAGCTATGGGGCATGAACCAGCAACAGATCCGCAACCCGCACCTGATCTATCCGGGACAGATCCTGTACCTGATCCAGCGCGACGGCCGCGCCTGGCTGTCGACCACGCCCGCCGGCAGCGGCACGGTGCGCCTGTCGCCGCAGATACGCGGCAACGCCGCCGACGGCGCCGCCATCCTGAGCATCGCGTCCTCCGATATCGAGCCCTTCCTGATCCGCCCGCTGGTGGTCGACCAGGATACGCTGGCCACCTCGGCGCGCATCGTCGCCGTGTCCGAGTCGCGCGTCATCCTTGGCCGCGACGACACCGGCTATGCGCGCGGCATCCCCGCCGACGCGCCGCAAGGCAGCGACTGGCAGGCCTACCGCCCGGTCACCCCGGTGCGCGACCCCGTCTCCAACGCCGTGCTCGGCTACGAGGCCGAATACGAAGGCAACGTGCGCCTGGCGCGCGGTGCGCAGGGCCCGGATGCGGTCTCGACCATGCAGGTCACGCAGGCCAGGCAGGAAATGGGCGTGGGCACGCTGCTGATGCCGCAGCCCGCGCGCGAAGCGGCGCGCTATGTGCCGCACGCGCCCGATACGCAGCTCGACGGCCGCGTGGCCAAGGTCTATGGCGGGGTCGAGTTCGGCGGCGCCAAGCAGGTGGTGGTGCTCAACCTCGGCAGCCAGGCCGGGGTCGAGCCCGGGCATGTGCTCGCGCTGTCGCGCACCGGCGAGACCGTCGCCGACAAGACCGACAGCAACCGCGCCATCCGCCTGCCTGATGAGCGCTACGGCCTGGCCTTTGTCTTTCGCGTGTTCCCGGGGGTGTCGTATGCGCTGGTCACCGACGCCTCCAACGTGATCGCGGTCGGCGACCGGGCGACCTCGCCGCGCTGAGCCGGCCTTGGCGACATCGCAGGCGGCCCCGGCGGCCGCCGCTTCCCTTTGCCATGCCGGCGCTGCCCGGCAGCTCACCATGCGCGATCCCGACGAGCTGAAGGCGTGGCTGCAGCTCGCCTGCGCGCCCGGCGTCGGCCCGGTCACGGTGCGCCTGCTGCTGACCGCATTCGGGTTGCCGCAGCAGATCCTGGCGCAGAGCGTGGCAGCGCTGTCGTCCGTCGTCCCCAAGAAACACGCCCGCGCGGTGCTGGCCAGGCCCGGCACCGGGCTGCCGGCACTGGTCGAACGCACTCTTGCCTGGCTCGGCACGCCCGGCAACCACTTGGTCACGTTTGGCGACGACGCCTACCCTGCCCGCCTGTTCGACCTGCCCGACCCGCCGCCGCTGCTATATATCAAGGGCGATCCCGCGCTGCTGGCGCGTCCTGCGGTGGCCATCGTCGGCGCGCGCGGCGCCACCGAGCAGGGCAAGCGCGATGCGCAGGCGTTTGGGCGGGCGCTGTCCGAGTCGGGGCTGGCGGTGGTCTCGGGGCTGGCGCTGGGCGTCGATGCCGCCGCCCATGCCGGCGGGCTGCAGGGTTGCGGCGGTACCGTCGCTGTTACGGGTACGGGGGCCGACCGGGTCTATCCGGCCGAGAACCTGGCGCTGGCGCACGAAGTGGCCGCGCGCGGCGCCATCGTTACCGAATTCCCGCTCGGCATGCAGGGCCTGCCTGCCAACTTCCCGCGCCGCAACCGCATCATCGCCGCGCTGGCGCGCGGGGTGCTGGTGGTGGAGGCCGCGGCGCGCTCGGGCTCGCTGATCACCGCACGGCTGGCGGCCGACCTGGGGCGCGAGGTATTTGCGGTGCCGGGCTCGATCCACGCGCCGCTGTCAGCAGGCTGCCACCTGCTGATCCGCCAGGGCGCGAAGCTGGTGGAGCGCGTGGAGGATGTGCTGGAAGAGATCAACCTGCTGCCGGCACCTGCCCGCCCCGCTGCCGCGCGCGTTCCCGCGTCCGTACCGGAGCAACCAGATCTTTCTGACTTTGCCGGCCACGCCGACCCCCTGCTGGCCGCTCTCGGCTACGATCCGGTTACGCTGGATGCGCTGTGCGAGCGCAGCGGCCAGCCGCCGGAAGCCGCCGCGGCGCGCCTGCTGGAACTGGAACTGGCCGGGCACGCCGAGCGTCTACCGGGAAACCTGTTCCGGCGGCTTGGGTGAGCTGCAGCGCAATACCGATACAATCGCCGGCAGCCCGCGTGCCGCGGGCGCCTCATGTTTCCGATGCCATGACCGTTTACTTTCCAGAACGTGACGCAGGCGCCATTGCCGGGTGCCTGGCAGCGCGGCCGCAGGGCCGCCTGGTGGCCTGCCTGTGCGCGCAGTGGTGCGGCACGTGCCGGGACTACCTGGCGGCGCTGACCGCGCTGGCCTCGCGCCATCCGGAGGATTGCTTCGTCTGGATCGACATCGAGACGCACGCGGATGCGCTTGGCGATATCGATATTGAGAATTTCCCGACGCTGCTGGTGCAGCCTGCGTCGGGCGGCACGCCCCAGTTCTATGGCACCCTGCTGCCGCACATCGAGGTGCTGGAACGCATGCTGAGCCGCGGTGCGGCGATGCCGGCGAGTGCCGAAGACGTGCCGCAGGTGCTGGACTGGTTGCTTGCCGGGGGGAGCAGCGCCGCCTAGGCGGCGACTGGGTCGGCGGCGGGGCTTGCTTGCACCGCCGTCGAAAGCGCGCTTATTATTGGCGCCTCATAGCCCCCCGGCGTTCTGATTACTTCGTTTGTAGTGCAATTCGCGGGTTGCCGGATGCAGCTCGCAAGGACCCTTCCCATGTCAAAAGCCCTCATCATCGCGGAAAAACCGTCGGTCGCGGCGGATATCGCCCGTGCCCTCGGGGGGTTTACCAAGCACGACGAGTATTTCGAGAGTGACGACTACGTGCTGTCCTCCGCCGTCGGCCACCTGGTCGAGATCGCCGCGCCGGACGAATACGAGGTCAAGCGCGGCAAGTGGAGCTTCGCCAACCTGCCGGTGATCCCGCCGCATTTCGACCTGCGCCCGATCGCCAAGACCGAGTCGCGCCTGAAGGTGCTGAACCGGCTGATCAAGCGCAAGGACGTCACCGCCCTGATCAACGCCTGTGACGCGGGGCGCGAAGGCGAGCTGATCTTCCGGCTGATCGCGCAACAGGCCAAGGCCAAGCAGCCGGTGCGCCGGCTGTGGCTGCAGTCGATGACGCAGCAGGCGATCCGCGATGGCTTCGCCAGCCTGCGCGAAGACGAAGACATGCTGCCGCTGGCCGACGCCGCGCGCTGCCGCTCCGAGGCCGACTGGCTGGTCGGCATCAACGGCACCCGCGCCATGACCGCCTTCAACAGCAAGGGCGGTGGCTTCTTCCTGACCACCGTGGGCCGCGTGCAGACGCCGACGCTGTCGATCGTGGTGGAGCGTGAAGAGAAGATCAAGCACTTCGTGCCGCGCGACTACTGGGAAGTGCGGGCCGAGTTCATCGCCGCCGCCGGCCTGTATGAAGGCCGCTGGTTCGACCCCAGGTTCAAGAAGAGCGAGTTCGATCCCGAGGCGCGCGAATCGCGCCTGTGGAGCGAGGCCGAGGCCAAGAGCATCGTCGCCGCCTGCCGCGACAAGACCGGCACGGTCACCGAGGAATCCAAGCCGTCGACGCAACAGTCGCCGGCGCTGTTCGACCTGACCACGCTGCAGCGCGAGGCCAACTCGCGCTTCGGCTTCTCGGCCAAGAACACGCTGGGCCTGGCGCAGGCCCTGTATGAAAAGCACAAGGTCCTGACCTACCCGCGTACCGATGCGCGCGCGCTGCCCGAGGACTACCTGGACACGGTCAAGCAGACCATGGACATGCTGGCCGACAGCTCGCCCAACTACCTGCCGCACGCCAAGAAGATCCTGGCCCAGGGCTGGGTCAAGCCGAACAAGAAGATCTTCGACAACAGCAAGATCAGCGACCACTTCGCCATCATCCCGACGCTGCAGGCGCCCAAGAACCTGTCCGAGCCGGAGCAGAAGCTGTACGACCTGGTGGTGCGCCGCTTCCTGGCGGTGTTCTTCCCGGCGGCCGAGTTCCAGGTCACCACCCGCATCACGGAAGTCGCCGGCCACCACTTCAAGACCGAAGGCAAGGTGCTGGTCAACCCGGGCTGGCTGGTGATCTACGGCCGCGAGGCGCAGGGCGACAAGGACGCCGCCAACCTGGTGCCGGTGGCCAAGGACGAGAAGGTCAAGACCGACAAGGTCGAGAGCGTCGGCCTGACCACCAAGCCGCCCGCGCGCTACAACGAAGCCACGCTGCTGTCGGCGATGGAAGGCGCCGGCAAGCTGGTGGACGACGACGCGCTGCGCGAGGCCATGGCCGGCAAGGGCCTGGGCACGCCGGCGACGCGCGCGGCCATCATCGAAGGCCTGCTGACGGAAAAATACCTGGTGCGCGAAGGCCGCGAGCTGATCCCGACCGCCAAGGCGTTCCAGCTGATGACGCTGTTGCGCGGCCTGGGCGTGCTGGAACTGACGCAGGCCGAGCTGACCGGCGAATGGGAGCACAAGCTCTCGCAGATCGAACGCGGACGCATGAAGCGCGACGAGTTCATGCTCGAGATCGCGCAGATGACGCAGCAGATCGTCAAGCGCGCCAAGGAATACGACAGCGACACCATCCCGGGCGACTACGCCACGCTGGACACGCCGTGCCCGCAATGCGGCGGACAGGTCAAGGAGAACTACCGCCGCTTTGCCTGCACCGCGTGCGAGTTCTCGATCAGCAAGATCCCGGGCGGGCGCCAGTTCGAGATCGAAGAGGTCGAAGAACTGCTGCTGAAGAAGGAAATCGGTCCGCTGCAGGGCTTCCGCAGCAAGATGGGCCGTCCGTTCGCCGCCATCCTCAAGCTGGGCAAGGACGACGAAGGCCATTACAAGATGGAATTCGACTTCGGCCAGAACGACGACGACAACGACGGCGAGCCGGTCGACTTCAGCGGCCAGGAGCCGGTGGGCACCTGCCCGAAGTGCGGCGGCTCGGTGTTCGAGCACGGCATGAAGTACGTCTGCGAGAACAGCACGACCAGCCCCAAGAGCTGCGACTTCACCACCGGCAAGATCATCCTGCAGCAGGAAATCAGCCGCGAGCAGATCGGCAAGCTGCTCACCGACGGCAAGACCGATCTGCTGACGGGGTTCAAGTCGTCGCGCACCGGCCGCAACTTCAAGGCCTTCCTGGTCAAGCAGCCGGACGGCAAGATCGGCTTCGAGTTCGAGGCGCGCGAGCCCAAGGCGGGCGCCAAGACGGCGGCGAAGACCACGGCCAAGGCGGCATCGAATGGCACGGCCGAGGCGGCGCCGGCAACCAAGACGGCAGCGAAGACCGCGGCCAAGACGCCAGCCGCCAAGGCTCCGGCCACCAAGGCACCGGCCAAGAAGGCGACAGCCAAGAAGGCCCCCGCCAAGACCGCCGCGGCCAAGAAGTCGCGCGCGGCGGCCGCCGGCGAGTAAGCGTCAGCGCGTCACGGCAAAACGCCCGGCATCACCGGTAATGCCGTTCAGTTAAGACTGAACGGCATTTTTCATTGTTAGCCGCCGAAGCAGTTGTAAACCGCAAGCCGCAA
>NZ_JBYTEG010000036.1:0-1958 GCF_058792255.1 Cupriavidus sp. CPT47-8839-RL05A
ATTGCGGCTTGCGGTTTACAACTGCTTCGGCGGCTAACAATGAAAAATGCCGTTCAGTCTTAACTGAACGGCATTAGACCCTCGGGTCGGCTTTTTTTGCGCCAGTTCGCCAGGATCAGGCAAACGCCGGCTGCGCCTGCGGCAGGAACGCGGCCGGGGCTTCCTCGACGCGGTCGAAGGTGACCAGCTCGTAGGCTTCCTGGTCGGCCAGCAGCGCGCGCAGCAGCTGGTTGTTCAGGCCGTGGCCCGACTTGTTCGCCACATAGGCGCCGATCAGCGGATGGCCCACCACATACAGGTCGCCGATCGCATCCAGGATCTTGTGGCGCACGAACTCGTCGCCGTAGCGCAGCTCTTCATTGTTGAGCATGCGGTGCTCGTCCAGCACGATCGCGTTGTCCAGGCTGCCGCCGCGCGCCAGGCCCATCTCGCGCAGGGCTTCCACCTCGTGCGCAAAGCCGAAGGTGCGGGCGCGGGCAATCTCGCGCACGTAGCTGGTGTCGGCAAAGTCGATCGAGAAGGTCTGACCGGTCTTGTCGACCGCCGGGTGGCGGAAGTCGATGGTGAACGACAGCTTGAAGCCGAAGAACGGCTCCAGCCGCGCCAGCTTGTCGCCCTCGCGCACTTCCACCGCTTTCTTGACGCGGATAAAGGTCTTCAGCGCGTTCTGCTCTTCAATGCCGGCCGACTGCAGCAGGAACACGAAGGACGCGGCGCTGCCGTCCATGATCGGGATTTCCTCGGCGTCGACATCGACATAGAGGTTGTCAATGCCCAGGCCCGCACAGGCCGACATCAGGTGCTCGACGGTCGAAACGCGCGCGCCATCCTTCTGCAGCACCGATGCCAGGCGCGTGTCGCCGATGGCCGACGCGGCCACGGGAATCTCGACGGCCTCGGGCAGGTCGACGCGGGTAAAGACGATGCCGGTGTCCGCCGGCGCGGGACGCAGGGTCAACGTGACCTTGCGTCCCGAGTGCAGGCCGATGCCAACGGTCTTTACCAGGGATTTGATGGTGCGCTGCTTGAGCATGACAGCCTCAACTATTATAAAAATCTATCGGGCGGCTTTTCTGATTAAGGGATTTTACCACCACCTCAGGGGCGCTGCAGCCGGGTTTTGTTTCCGGCTGTTAACACCGCCTTAACAAGTTGCGTATTAGCCACGTTTACCCGGATGACTGTGTCAGCCACGCAACGCCGCCAGCACTGCCTCGGCGCTGCTGACGCGGAATTCGCCCGGTGCCTCGACGTCGAGCCGGGTGACGACGCCGTCGTCGATCACCATCGCGTAGCGCTTGGAGCGCACGCCCATGCCGCGCGCGCCCAGGTCCTGGTCCAGGCCCAACGCGCGGGTCCACTCGGCGCTGCCGTCGGCCATCATGCGCACCGTGCCGCCAGTCTGCTGCTCACGGCCCCAGGCGCCCATCACGAAGGCGTCGTTGACCGACACGCACCAGACCTCGTCGATGCCGGCCTCGCGCAGCGCCGCGGCGTGCTGCACAAAGCCCGGCACATGCTTGGCCGAGCAGGTCGGCGTGAAAGCGCCGGGCAGGCCGAACACCACGATCTTGCGGCCGCGGACCAGGTCCGCCACCTTGAAGGCATTGGGGCCGAGCGCACAGCCGTTGCCTTCGGTTTCGAAGAATTCCTGCAGCGTGGCGTCGGGGACGCGGGAACCGACAGTGATCATGGGTCGTGGTCCTTCTGGGTTTTCTGAAGAATAGTCCGGATGCCGGGGCGCAGGCGCCCGCACTCAGGCAGACGGGCAATCTCAAGATCATAGGCGCCTAGCCCGCATTGCCAAAGCCGGGTCACATCCGGTGACATCCGGCGCGGATCCGATACACCTTGCTACAAAGACGTCCGCGCGGCGCACCTCTTGGGGGGGGTCTTATACACATCTCCGAGCCCACGAGACCGCATTCCGTATCTGGGGGGGGGGGTTTTTTTTTGTG
>NZ_JBYTEG010000036.1:1968-45113 GCF_058792255.1 Cupriavidus sp. CPT47-8839-RL05A
GCGCACCTCTTGGGTGCGCCGCGCGGACGCTGATACATCCCGACCGGGAAGGCGGGAAACCAGTCCGGGGAGGCGGCCAGCGGCACGCCCGTCCCGGCAACGGGATGCGGGTGAAGCCCAGTCCGGCGCAGGCGCGGCGCCGCCAGCAGCCCGGCGGTTCACGTCAATCCATGCAAGGCACGCGCGGATGGGGAGCGCACGTGCATCGCGACAAGGCGACGCGTTCCGTCAGGCGGCCGGTGGAGGCACCGATGCCGCGCCAGGCAGGGCTCAGTCTGCCTGCTTGCGCAGGAAGGCCGGGATGTCGTACGTATCCACACCCTTTTCCTGCAGCGCCGCCACGTGGGCCGACGCCGACTCACGCGAGCTGCGCCACACTGCCGGCGTATCCAGGTTGCTGTAGTCCGGCGAGCTGTGCGTGGCCGCGGCGGCGGTCATGTTGGCCATCATCTGCACCGGCATGTTGTCCGTGCCGGTCTTGAGCAGGGTCATCGGCTGTTGCTTCTTGGCCGAGCGGCCCAGGCCCGTGGCCACCACCGTCACGCGCAGCGCATCGCTCATCGAGTCGTCGTACACCGTACCGAAGATCACGGTCGCATCTTCCGCGGCGTAGCTGCGGATGGTGTTCATGACTTCCTTGGTTTCCGACAGCTTCAGCGAACGGCTGGCGGTGATGTTGACCAGCACGCCGCGCGCGCCGGACAGGTCAACGCCTTCCAGCAGCGGGCTGGCAACGGCCTGCTCGGCCGCCAGGCGGGCGCGGTCCACGCCCGACACGGTGGCCGTCCCCATCATGGCCTTGCCCTGCTCGCCCATCACCGTCTTCACGTCTTCGAAGTCGACGTTCACCAGGCCGTCAACGTTGATGATCTCGGCAATGCCGGCCACCGCGTTGTGCAGCACGTCGTCGGCGCACTGGAAGCACTTGTCCATCTCGGCGTCGTCGCCCATCACTTCGAACAGCTTCTCGTTGAGCACCACGATCAGCGAGTCGACGCTCGATTCCAGCTCGCTGGAACCGTGTTCGGCCACCTTGGCGCGGCGCGCGCCTTCGAAGTCGAACGGCTTGCTGACCACGCCCACGGTCAGGATGCCCATCTCCTTGGCCACTTGCGCGACGATCGGCGCGGCGCCCGTGCCGGTGCCGCCGCCCATGCCGGCAGTGATGAAGACCATGTGCGCGCCGCGCAGCGCGTCGGCAATCTGCTCGCGGGCCTGATCGGCGCAACCGCGACCGACTTCCGGCTTGGCACCGGCGCCCAGGCCCGTATTGCCGAGTTGAAGCACGCGCGAAGCGGTGGAACGCTTGAGCGCCTGGGCGTCGGTATTCATGCAGATGAATTCGACGCCTTGGACGCCGCGGCTGATCATGTGCTGCACGGCATTGCCGCCCGCGCCGCCCACGCCGACCACCTTGATGATGGTGCCGTCCATCACTTCCGTTTCGATCATGTCAAAGTCCATCACTGCCTCCGAGAAGAATCAGTCCCCAGACGATGCAGCCTCCCCGCCGCAACCCCTGGTTTCTGAACAAGAAACCAATAAAAAGAAAACCAGAAAACTTCCATGGCACGCAGGCCTGTCCGGTAGACCGCCCTGCCCGTGCGCCGTTGCATCGTCAGCGCGTCAATTTCCGCATTGATCAGAAATTGCCGACAAACCATTCCTTCATGCGGGTCCACACCTGCTTGACCGAGCCGCTCTGCACGGCCACCTTGCGCCCGCGCATGCGTTGCACGCGGCCTTCCAGCAGCAGGCCCATCACAGTCGCGTAGCGCGGGCTCTTCACCACCTCGTGCAGGTTGCCGCGATACTCCGGTACGCCCACGCGCACAGGCTTGAGGAAGATGTCCTCGCCCAGCTCGACCATGCCCGGCATCATCGCGGTACCACCGGTGATGACCACGCCGGACGACAACAGTTCTTCATAGCCCGACTCGCGCACCACCTGGTGCACCAGCGAGTACAGCTCTTCGATGCGCGGCTCGATCACCGCGGCCAGTGCCTGGCGGCTGAGCGTGCGCGTGCCGCGGTCGCCCACGCCGGGCACCTCGATCATGTCGTCCGGGTCGGCGATCGCCTGCTTGGCGATGCCGTACTGGATCTTGATGTCCTCGGCATCGGGCGTCGGCGTGCGCAACGCCATGGCGATGTCGTTGGTGATCTGGTCGCCGGCGATGGGGATCACGGCCGTATGGCGGATCGCGCCTTCGCTGAAGATGGCGATGTCGGTGGTGCCGCCGCCAATGTCGACCAGCACCACGCCCAGTTCCTTCTCGTCCTCGGTCAGCACCGCCAGGCTGGAGGCCAGCGGCTGCAGGATCAGGTCGTGCACTTCCAGGCCGCAGCGGCGCACGCACTTGACGATGTTCTGCGCGGCGCTGACCGCGCCGGTGACGATATGCACCTTCACTTCCAGGCGGATGCCGCTCATGCCGATGGGCTCGCGCACGTCCTCCTGGCCGTCGATGATGAATTCCTGCGTCAGGATGTGCAGGATCTGCTGGTCGGTCGGGATATTGACCGCCTTGGCGGTCTCGATCACGCGCGCCACATCGGTCTGCGTGACCTCCTTGTCCTTGATCGCCACCATGCCGCTGGAGTTGAAGCTGCGGATGTGGCTGCCGGCAATGCCGGTGAAGACCTCCGAAATCTTGCAGTCGGCCATCAGCTCGGCCTCTTCCAGCGCCTTCTGGATCGACTGCACGGTGGCCTCGATATTGACCACGACCCCTTTCTTCAGACCCTTGGACTCTGACTGGCCCATCCCGATCACCTCGTAGCTGCCGTCGGGGCGCAGTTCTGCGACCACCGCCGCCACCTTCGAGGTGCCGATATCCAGACCGACCAACAGGTCCTTGTATTCCTTGCTCATCGGGTTTTCTCCGCGTTCTTGCTCTTCAGTCGCGTCGGATTGTTGTTGGAAGTACCTGAAACCGCTGCTGCCGCCGGCGCCGGCTTGGCCGCCTTCGCTGCTTTCGCCGCCTTCTCCGCCTTCTCCGCCCTGACCGCCGCTGCGATCTGCGCCTCGGTCAGGAAGCGGGCATTGGCGGCGCGGATTGCAAAGCCGTTGGGATAGCGCAAGTCGGCATACTCGATCTGGCTGCCCCATTGCTGGGTGACCTGCGGCCAGGCCGCGACGAAGCGCCGGACCCGCTGGTCCATCGCCACGCGATCCTCATCGTTCTGCTCGCGGCCCAGTTCGACCTCCATGCCGTTGGACAGCTTCGCGCGCCAGGCATAGCGGCCAGACAGGGCCACCGCCAGCGGCTCGGCCTTGAGCGGCTTGAACCACTGGCGCATGACCTCGAGCTTCTCGATCACATCGCCCTCGCTGTCCGGCGGCCCGTCCAGCGCCAGCAGCTGTGCGTCTTCTTCCGCCTCGGCGGTGTTGGCAACAAAAACCTCGCCATAGGTATTGATCAGGCGCCCGCTGTCGGGCGTACCCCAGGTGCCCAGCGCCTCGTGTTCCTCGACCTCGACCGCCAGGCCGTTGGGCCACTCGCGCCGCACGCTGGCGCGCCGCACCCAGGGCACCGACTCGAACGCCTGCCGGGCCGCGTTCAGGTCCAGCGTGAAGAAATTGCCGGTCAGCTTGCCCAGCGCGCTGGCACGCACGCTGGGCGCGTTCACGTGGCGCAGGGCGCCGCCGTCCAGCGGGCCGATCTCCACATGGGTGATGGCGAACACCGGCCGCTGCGCCAGCCACAGCAGGCCTGCCGCGAGCGCCATCAGCACCACCAGCGCGTACAGCGCGGAGGCGATCAGGTTGAGCAGGCGTGCGTTATGCCACATGGTCCGGTACGGTCCTGTTCGGTTGCGTTATTCGGGTTTCCAATGCTCGTTGGGATGCAGGTCCAGCGTGGCCGCGGCCACCACCTGCATCACGAAGTCCTCGTAGCTGATGCCAACCGCGCGCGCCGCCATCGGCACCAGCGAATGGCCGGTCATGCCGGGCGAGGTATTCATCTCGAGCAGGAAAGGCTTGCCGTCGGCGCGCAGCATCAGGTCGGCGCGCGCCCAGCCGCGGCAGCCCAGCACGCGGTAGGACTGCACCGCCAGTGCCCGGACCTCGCGTTCGACTTCTGGGTCCAGGCCCGACGGGCACAAGTATTGGGTATCGTCAGTAAAGTACTTATTTTGATAGTCGTAGTTGGCTTCGGGCGCGACGATGCGGATCACCGGCAGCGCTTCGGCGCTGTCGCCCTCGCCCACGATCGGGCAGGTCAGCTCGGCGCCGTCGATAAAGGTCTCGGCAATGACGTCGTTGTCCAGCGCCGCGGCCTTGTCGAAGGCCGCGCGCATCTGGTCGGCGGCAGTGACCTTGGTCAGGCCGATCGACGAACCCTCGCGCGCCGGCTTGACGATCAGCGGCAGGCCCAGGTCGGCCGCCACGGCATCAAAATCAGTGTCCGCATGCAGCATGGCAAAGCGCGGCGTGGCCAGGTCATAGGTCATCCACAAGCGCTTGGTGGCCTGCTTGTCCATGGCCATGGCTGATGCCAGCACGCCGCTGCCGGTGTACGGCACGCCCAGCTGCTCGAGCAGGCCCTGGATCGTGCCATCCTCGCCATAGCGGCCATGCAGCGCGATAAAGACGCGGTCAAAGCCGGCAGCGGCCAGCTCGGCCACGCTCTGCAGGCCCGGGTCGAAGCCGTGCGCGTCCACGCCGCGCGACTGCAGCGCGGCCAGCACGCCGTTGCCCGACATCAGCGAGATCTCGCGTTCGGCCGAGCGTCCGCCCAGCAGCACGCCGACCTTGCCCAGCGACTTGGGATCGATATTGGGATGGGCGACGAAGCTCATGCCTGGCCTCCCTGCGTTGATTGCGTCGATTGCTGGTGCGACACCAGCTGCCCCGGCACGGTCCCGATCGAGCCCGCGCCCATCGTCACGACCACATCGCCCGGCCGGACGGCATCCAGGATGGCCTGCGGCATTTCTTCCATCTGCTCCACGAAAACAGGTTCGACCTTGCCGGCCACGCGCAGCGCGCGGGTCAGCGCACGGCCGTCGGCGGCCACGATCGGGGCTTCGCCGGCGGCGTAGACCTCGGCCAGCAGCAGGGCATCGACGGTGCCCAGCACTTTGACGAAGTCCTCAAAGCAATCCCGCGTACGGGTAAAGCGGTGCGGCTGGAACGCCAGCACCAGGCGGCGCCCCGGGAACGCGCCGCGCGCGGCGGCCAGCGTGGCCGCCATCTCCACCGGGTGGTGGCCGTAGTCGTCCACCAGGGTGAAGGTGCCGGCGCCATCGGGCGTGGCCACCTCGCCGTAGCGCTGGAAGCGGCGGCCCACACCGTGGAACTCGCGCAGTGCCTTGACGATGGCGGCATCGGGCACCTCAAGCTCGGTGGCGATGGCGATCGCCGCCAGCGCGTTCTGCACGTTGTGCAGGCCGGGCAGGTTCAGCACGATCTCCAGCGGCGGCTCGGCATGGCCGTCGAGCTGGCGCAGCACGGTGAAGTGCATCTGGCCGTCGACCGCGCGCGCGTCCACGGCGCGGATCTGGGCATCCTCGGCAAAGCCGTAGCGCACCACCGGCTTGGACACGAACGGCAGGATCTCGCGCACGTTGGGGTCATCCACGCACAGCACCGCGATGCCGTAGAACGGCAGCCGCTGGGTGAATTCGATGAACGCCTGCTTGAGCCGGGCAAAGTCATGCCCGTAGGTGTCCATGTGATCGGCATCGATATTGGTAATGACCTCGATCACCGGGAACAGGTTCAGGAACGATGCGTCCGACTCGTCGGCCTCGGCCACGATGAAGTCGCCCGTGCCCAGGCGCGCGTTGGCGCCGGCCGAATTCAGGCGGCCGCCGATGACGAAGGTCGGGTCCAGCCCGCCTTCGGCCAGCACCGAGGCCACCAGGCTGGTGGTGGTGGTCTTGCCGTGCGTGCCGGCAATGGCCACGCCCTGCTTCAGGCGCATCAGTTCGGCCAGCATCACCGCGCGCGGCACCACCGGGATGCGCTTGCTGCGGGCGGCCAGCACTTCGGGGTTGTCGCCGCTGACGGCGGTCGACACCACCACCGCGTTGGCGCCGGTCACGTTGGCCGCGTCATGCCCGTGCATGACCGTGGCGCCCAGCGAAGCCAGGCGCCGCGTGGCGGCATTGTTGCCCACGTCCGAGCCCGAGACCTTGTATCCCAGGTTCAGCAGAACCTCGGCGATGCCGCTCATGCCGGCGCCGCCGATGCCCACGAAGTGGATGTTCTTGACGATATGCTTCATTCGATTGCTGCTTATATAGGCTTCAGTCCCTGGCCAGCTGACTGCAGATCTCGGCGACGCGCCGGGTTGCCTCAGGTTTGGCCAGTCCGCGCGCCAGGCGCGCCATGTCTTTCAGCTGCGGCCGGGTCAGGCTGGCGATGGTTTGCGCCAGCCCCTCGGCCGTCAGGTCTTTCTGCTGCACCAGCAGGGCCGCTCCCTGCTTCGACAAAAATTCCGCGTTGGTGGTCTGGTGGTCGTCCACCGCATGCGGGAACGGCACGAACATCGCCGCCACGCCTGCGGCAGCCACTTCCGACACCGTCATCGCGCCGGCGCGGCAGATCACCAGGTCCGCATCGGCGTAAGCGCGCGCCATGTCGTCGATAAACGGCAGGGTCTGCGCGGGCACCTGCGCGGCCGCGTAGTTGGTGCGCAGCGTGTCGATCTGCTTCGCGCCCGCCTGATGCGTGACCACCGGGCGCTCGCCCTCGGGCAGCCGCGCGATGGCCTTGGGCACCACCTCGTTCAGTGCCGCGGCGCCCAGGCTGCCGCCCACCACCAGGATGCGCAGCGGGCCGCTGCGCTGGTCATAGCGCGCTTCGGGCGCATCCAGGTGCGCCAGTTCCTCGCGCACCGGGTTGCCGGTCCATTCGCCGCCGGGCAGCGTGTCCGGGAACGCGCACAGCACGCGGTCGGCCACCTTGGCCAGCACCTTGTTGGCCAGTCCGGCGATCGAGTTCTGCTCGTGCAGCACCAGCGGGCGCCCCAGCAGCGACGCCATCATGCCGGCCGGGAAGGTGATATAGCCGCCCATGCCCAGCACCACGCTCGGGCGCACCCGGCGCAGCGCGGCTATGCTCTGCCAGAACGCGCGCAGCAGGTTCAGCGGCAGCAGGAACTTGGTCACCAGGCCCTTGCCGCGCAGCCCGCCGAACTGGATGAACTCCATCGGGATGTCGTGCTTGGGCACCAGCGTGGCCTCCATGCCGGTGCGGTTGCCCAGCCAGACCACTTTCCAGCCCTGCTCACGCAGCGCCTGCGCGACCGCCAGCCCCGGGAACACATGTCCCCCGGTGCCGCCGGCCATCACGAGCAAGGTGCGCGGTCCGGTCATACCTTCCCTCCGCGCATCAATACTCGATTTTCATAATCAATGCGCAGCAGGATCGCCAGCGCCACGCAGTTCATCAAGATCCCCGAGCCGCCATAGCTCACCAGCGGCAGCGTCAGCCCCTTGGTCGGCAGCAGGCCCAGGTTCACGCCCATATTGATAAAGGTCTGCCAGCCGATCCACACGCCGATGCCTTTGGCCACCAGGCCGGCAAAGGTGCGGTCCAGCTGCAGCGCGGTGCGGCCGATATTGAAGGCGCGCCGCACCAGCCAGTAGAACAGCACGATCACCACCAGCACGCCGACAAAGCCAAATTCCTCGCCGATCACCGCGAGGATGAAGTCGGTATGGGCCTCGGGCAGGTAGTGCAGCTTCTCGATGCTGCCGCCCAGCCCCACCCCGGTCCATTCGCCGCGGCCGAAGGCGATCAGCGAGTGCGTGAGCTGGTAGGCCTTGCCCAGTGCGTTGCTCTCTTCCCACGGGTTCAGGTAGGCGAAGATCCGCTCGCGCCGCCAGGGCGAAGCCGTGATCAGCAGCGCGAACGCGCCTATTGCCACGCCCACCAGCCCGGCGAACAGCTTGCCGTTGATGCCGCCCAGGAACAGGATGCCCATCGCCACCGCGGCGATCACCAGGAACGCGCCCATGTCGGGCTCGAGCAGCAGCAGCATGCCCACCACCACCACCGCCACGCCCATCGGCAAAAAGCCCTTGGACACGGTCTGCATCCACTCCTGCTTGCGCACGGTGTAGTTGGCCGCGTACAGCACCACCGCCAGCTTCATCAGCTCGGACGGCTGGAAGTTCATCACCCCCAGCGGAATCCAGCGCCGCGCGCCGTTCACGCCCTTGCCGACGAACGGCACCAGCACGATCACCAGCAGGATCAGCGCGAAGATAAAGAGCTTGGGCGCATAGCGGTCCCACACCTTGACCGGGACCTGGAACGACGCCAGCCCGACCGACAGCCCGATCCCAAGCGCGAACGCATGGCGCATCAGGAAGTGGCTCTCGCGGTAGTTGGCGTAGCGCGGCGAGTCCGGCAGCGCGATCGAGGCCGAATAGACCATCACCAGGCCGAGCGCGAGCAGCACGATCGACACCCACAGCATGGGCTGGTCGTACTCCATCATGCGCGAGCGGGTCGGCTTGACGCCCGACACGGCGTCGCGCAGGCCACCCCAGGCATTGCCGATGGTGGCGCCGATAAAGCCGCTGCGCTTGACCTGTGCTTCGCTCATGGCAGGATCCCCCGGGACAGCGCCAGTTCTTCCACCGCGCCGCGGAACACCTCGGCGCGATGCACGTAGTTGCGGAACATGTCGAGGCTGGCGCACGCCGGCGACAGCAGCACCACATCGCCGTTCTCGGCCAGTCGGGCAGCCTTGGTCACGGCCTCTTCCAGCGTGCCGGCGTCGACCAGGCTGGCACCGCTGCCCTGCAATGCATCGCGCAGTTCACCCGCGGCACGGCCGATCAGCACCACCGCGCGCGCGTACTGCGCCACCGGCGCGGCCAGCGGCGAGAAATCCTGGCCCTTGCCTTCGCCGCCGGCGATCAGCACCACGCGCTTGTCCAGCCCAGACAGCGCAGCCACGGTGGCGCCCACGTTGGTGCCCTTGCTGTCGTCGAAATACTCGACATCGTCGATGGTCGCGACCCACTCCACGCGGTGCGGCTCGCCGCGGTATTCGCGCAGGCCGTGCAGCAGTGCGTTCATCGGCAGGTCGATGGCGCGGCACAGCGCCAGCGCGGCCATCGCATTGGTGGCGTTGTGCATGCCGCGGATATGCAGCGCGTCGGCCGGCATCAGGCGCTTGTGGCGCACCGGCACGGCTTCCTGGACCACCTCGGCGGCCTTGCGGCGGCGCGGCTTGCCCTCCCCTTCCGCTTCCGGATCCGGTTCGGCCAGCACCAGCCAGGGCATGCCGCCCTCGCGCAGGATGCCGAAGCTGCCCGGCGTTTCCGGCAGGTCGGTGCCGAAGGTCAGCGGCGTGCTCCCGGGCCGCGCCATGTCCATGGTCAGGCGGTCGTTGCGGTTGAGCACCTGCACGCATTCGCTGCCGGCCGGCCCGAAGATGCGCGCCTTGGACGCGGCATAGGCTTCCATCGAGCCATGCCAGTCCAGGTGGTCCTGGGTGACGTTGAGCACAGTCGCCGCGGCGGGCGCCAGCGTGTGCGTGGTTTCCAGCTGGAAGCTGGACAGCTCAAGCACCCACACCTCCGGCAGCGATGCCGAGGCGATGCAGGCCGACAGCTTGTCCAGCGCCGACGGGCTGATATTGCCCGCCACTGCCACGCTCTTGCCGGCGCGCTCCACCAGCCGGCCGGTCAGCGCGGTGGTGGTGGTCTTGCCGTTGGTGCCGGTGATCGCCAGGATCTTCGGCACGTAGCCGGACTCGGCTTCCAGGTGGCGCAGCGCGCGCACGAACAGCTCGATCTCGCCCCACACCGGGATGCCGCGCGCCTGCGCCGCGGCCAGCAGCGCGCCAGTGGCGGCTTCCAGCGGCGACAGGCCCGGGCTGATCGCCACCAGGCCGATGCCGTCGAGCAGGCTGTCGGCGAACGGGCCGCCGACGAATTCGGCCGAAGTCAGCTCGGCCTGCAGGAAGACAAGGTTGGCGGGCGCCTCGCGCGTGTCTGCCACGCGCACCGCGCAGCCGTTCAGGCCACACCAGCGCGCCATGGCCAGGCCCGACTCACCAAGGCCCAGTACCAGCACATGAGGTTTTTGCAGCTCGCCAAACACTTCGATTTCCTGCCTTTGTTTTCCTGTATCTATATAGAAAGCGCCGTCAGTCCCTGACCCGCGCAACCATTAACGCAACTTCAGCGTCGACAACCCGATCAGCACCAGCAGCATGGTGATGATCCAGAAGCGCACCGTGACCTGGGTTTCCTTCCAGCCGCCCAGCTCGAAATGGTGGTGCAGCGGCGCCATCCGGAATAGCCGCCTGCCTTCGCCATAGCGGCGCTTGGTGATCTTGAACCACGTCACCTGCGCCATCACCGACAGTGTTTCCACCACGAAGATACCGCCCATTACGAACAGCACGATCTCCTGGCGCACGATCACCGCCACCGTGCCGAGCGCGCCGCCCAGCGCCAGCGCGCCCACGTCGCCCATGAAAACCTGCGCCGGGTGCGCGTTGAACCAGAGGAAGGCCAGCCCCGCGCCGGCCAATGCCGAGCAGAAGATCAGCAGTTCGCCCGCGCCCGGGATATGCGGGAACAGCAGGTACTTGCTGTAGACCGAGTTGCCCATCACGTACGCAAACACGCCCAGCCCGCCGCCAACCAGCACCACCGGCATGATCACCAGGCCGTCCAGGCCGTCGGTCAGGTTGACGGCGTTGCTCGAGCCCACGATCACCAGGTAGGTCAGCACGATGAAGCCGGCCACGCCCAGCGGGTAGCTGATCTCCTTGAAGAAGGGCACGATCAGGTTGGACTTGTACGGCATGTCCAGCGACAGCCCGCCCTCGACCCAGTTCAGGAACAGCTCCCACACCCGCACGTTGCTGCTTTCCGATACCGAAAACGCCAGGTAGACCGCGGCCACAAGGCCGATCAGCGTCTGCCAGAAAAATTTCTCGCGGCTCGACATGCCGCGCGGGTCGCGATACACCACCTTGCGGTAGTCGTCGACCCAGCCGATCGCGCCGTAGCCGAAGGTGACCAGCATCACCACCCAGATAAAACGGTTGCCCCAGTCGCACCACAGCAGCGTCGACACCGCGATCGAGACCAGCACCAGCACGCCGCCCATGGTCGGCGTGCCGGCCTTGACCAGGTGGGTCTGCGGGCCGATGGTGCGCACCGCCTGGCCGACCTTCAGCTCGGTCAGCTTGCGGATCACCCACGGACCGAACGCCAGCCCGATCAGAAGCGCGGTGAGGTTGGCCATCACCGCGCGGAAAGTCAGATAGTTGACGACCCGGAGGAAGCTGTAGTCGTTTTGCAGCCACTGGGCCAGAGCCAATAACATCGTGTTGTCTTATTTAATGTGCGGAAGTGTCTGCGACCAGCGCCGCGACCATCCGTTCCATGCGCATGAAGCGCGATCCCTTCACCAGCACGGCGCCCACTTGCGCCACCATGCCCCTGCTGTCTTCCTCCAGCGCCTTTGCCAGGGCTTCCGCGGTGCCGAAATGCCGGCCACCCGCGCCGAATGCCTGCACCGCATGCACGGCCAGTTCACCGGTCGCCCACAGCGTGCCAATGCCGCGCGCCTTGGCGTAGGCACCGATCTCTTGGTGGAATGCGGGGCCCTGGTCGCCCACTTCGCCCATGTCGCCCAGCACCAGCACACGCGGCGCGGCAAAGCCGGCCAGCACGTCGATGGCGGCGCGCATGGAGTCGGGGTTGGCGTTGTATGTGTCGTCGATGACTACCGTCCCACCCGGCGTGTACTTGACCTGCAGCCGGCCCTTGACCGCCTGGAACCCGGCCAGGCCCCGCTGGATCGCCGGCACGTGCACCCCCGCGGCCAGCGCGCAGGCGATGGCCGCCAGCGCGTTGCGCACGTTGTGCTCACCCAGCAGCGCCAGGCGCACGTCGAAGGCATGGCCAGGCGCGCGTACCTGCATCACCTGTGCGCCGTCGACCAGCGTCACGGTGGCGTGCACATCGGCGCGCTGCGAGGTGCCGAACGACAGCGCGCGGCGCGCGCCCGCGGCATTGCGCCACACCGGCGCGTAGGCGCCGCCGCTCTCCGCGTCGAGCGGGTACACCGCCACGCCGTTGGCAGGCAGCGCCGCAATCGCGGCAGCGTGCTCGTGGGCGACGGCTTCCACACTGACCATGAACTCCTGGTGCTCGCGCTGCGCGTTGGTGATCACCGCCACGGTGGGCTGGGCGATGCCGGCCAGGTAGACCGTCTCGCCCGGATGGTTCATGCCGAGCTCCAGCACCGCCAGCTTGTGCGTGGCGCGCAGGCGCAGCGCCGTCAGCGGCAGGCCGATATCGTTGTTCAGATTGCCGCCGGTGGCCAGGCGCTGCTCCTCGCCTACCGCCGCGGCGAAGATGGCCGCGATCATTTCCTTGACCGTGGTCTTGCCGTTGCTGCCGGTCACCGCCACCGCCGGCAGCGTGAACTGGCGGCGCCAGCCGGCGCCAAGCTCGCCCAGCGCAAGGCGCGTGTCCGGCGCGACGATGGCCGGCACGCCGGCATCGACCTCGCGGCTGACCAGCACGGCGACAGCGCCGCGCGCCACCACGTCGGCGATGAAATCATGCGCGTCGAAGCGCTCGCCCTTGAGGGCGATGAACAGGTCGCCGGGCTCGACGCTGCGGCTGTCGCTATGCACGCGCGAAAACTCCACGGCGCCGTCGCCGCAAACGCGCGCGCCGGCGATCCAGCCGGCGGCTTGCTGCAAGGTGGTCATTGGGGTCTGGCTCATGCCGATACTCCACGGGTGGCAAGCGCCAGTCGTACATGTTCGCGATCGGAGAACGGGCGCTTGCGCCCCTGGATCTCCTGGGTGGCCTCATGGCCCTTGCCCGCCACCAGCACCACGTCGGCCGGTGCCGCGTGCCTGACGGCATAGAGGATGGCGGCGGCGCGGTCTTCGATCTGGCGCGCGCGCGCGCGCTCGGCCATGCCGTCGGCAATGGCGTCCAGGATGTCCTGTGGGTCTTCGCTGCGCGGGTTGTCGCTGGTCAGGATGACCTCGTCGGCCTCGCGCTCGGCCACCGCGCCCATCAGCGGGCGCTTGATCGGGTCGCGGTCGCCACCGCAGCCGAACACGCACCACAGGCGGCCGTTGCGCGCCTGCGCCACCGGGCGCAGCGCGGCCAGCGTCTGTGCCAGCGCGTCCGGGGTATGGGCGTAGTCGACCACGGCCAGCGGCGCATCCGGGCCGCCGGCGGCACCGAACAACTCCATGCGCCCTTCGACCGGCGTCAGCGCGCGCAGCGCGGCGATGGCCGCGTCCCACGCCACGCCGTTGGCGAGCGCCGCACCCAGCACCGCCAGCAGGTTGCTGACGTTGAAGGCGCCGATCATCGGCGTGGCCATCTCGGCGCTGCCGAAGCTGCCGTCGATATGGAAGGCGGTGCCGGTGGGCGTGGCGCGCACCTTGGTGGCGCGCAGCCACTCGCCGCGCGGGCGGCGCACCGTGGCCGCGCCGGGGCCGTCGATGCCGTATTCGATCACGTGCGGCGCGCCGATGGCGGCGGCGTCCGCCGCCAGCAGGCGCTGGCCCATGGCGTCGTCGCGGTTGACCACCGCTGTGCGCAGGCCGTCCCAGCGGAACAGGCTCACCTTGGCGGCCTCGTACTCGGCCATCGAGCCGTGGTAGTCGAGGTGGTCCTGGGTCAGGTTGGTCAGCACCGCCACCGAGAAATGCGTGCCGGCCACGCGCTCCTGCTCCAGGCCGTGCGAGGACACCTCCATCGCCACTGCGCGCGCGCCGGCGTCGTGCAGGGACGCCAGGCTGGCCTGCAGCTGCACCGCGTCGGGCGTGGTGAAGCCGGTAGCCTGCAGCGCGCCCGGGAAGCCGGAGCCCAGCGTGCCAATGGTCGCGCAGGGCGTGCCGGCGGCCTGCAGCACCCGTGCCAGCCACTGGCTGCACGAGGTCTTGCCGTTGGTGCCGGTGATGCCGGTCACGGCCAGGCCGCGCACCGGGTTGCCATGCCAGCCGGCGGCGATCGGGCCAGCCAGCTGGTGCAGGCGGCTCACCGCGAGATGCGGCACGACGTCGCCGAAGGGCCAGTCGAAGCCGTCGGCCTCATAGACGATGGCCCCCGCGCCGGCGGCGATCGCCTGGGCGATATAGGGCCGGCCATCGGTGGCCAGGCGCGCGTTGCCGAGCACGTAGGCGAAGAACACATCGCCACGCGCCAGGCGCCGGGTATCTCCGGTCAACTGCGCGGCGGCGGCCACGTTGGTACGCAGCCAGGCCAGCGCGTTGCTGGCCTGGGCGGTGACCTCGAGCGGGAGCAGTGGCTTGGCCGTCATTGGGTCGAGCTCCACGGTTCGCTCTCCTGCACCTTGTCGCTGACCACCAGCTGGCGGATCGGCGAGTCGGGCTGCACATTCAGTGCGCGCAGCGTGCCGCCGGTGATGGCCGCGAACGCCGGGCCGGCCACCAGGCCGCCGTAGTGGCTGCCCGCGGTGGGTTCGTCCACGCTGACGGCCACGATGATGCGCGGATTCGACATCGGCGCCAGGCCGATGAACGAGGCGCGGTACTTGCTGCGGTTGTAGCCGCGGCCTTCATGCTTGTAGGCGGTACCGGTCTTGCCGCCGACGCGGTAGCCCATCACCTGCGCCTCGGGGGCGGTGCCGCCGGGCGCGGTCACGGTCTCCATCATGGCGCGCACGTCGCGCGCCACCTGGGGCGACAGGATGCGCTCGCCGGTGGCGGGGCCGCTGGTGCGGAACATCGACACCGGGATCAGCTCGCCGTCATGCGCGAAGATGGTGTAGGCATGCGCCATCTGGAACAGCGACACCGACAGGCCGTAGCCGTATGACATGGTGGCCTGCTCGATCGGGCGCCAGCTCTTGAACGGGCGCACGCGGCCGGCCACGGCGCCGGGGAAGCCGATCTTGGGCGCCTGGCCGAGGCCGATGCTGGTGTACATGTCCCACATCTCCTGCGGCTTCATCATCATCGCGATCTTGGTCGTGCCGATGTTGCTCGACTTCTGGATCACGCCGCTCACCGTCAGCGCCCCGTAGTTGTGGGTATCGCTGATGGTGGCGCCTTCGAAGTTGTACTTGCCGGTGGTGGTGATCACCGTGGACGGCGTCACGCGCTTGAGCTGCAGCGCCAGGCCGACCGTGATCGGCTTCATCATCGAGCCGGGCTCGAAGGTGTCGGTCAGCACACGGTTGCGCAGCTGCTCGCCGGACAGCCGGGTACGGTCGTTGGGGTTGTAGGTGGGCCAGTTGGCCAGCGCCAGCACTTCGCCGGTCTGGGCGTCGAGCACCACCGCGCTGGCGGCCTTGGCCTTGTGCTTTTCGACCACGGCCTTGAGCTCGTTGTAGGCCAGGTACTGGATCTTGGCGTCGATCGACAGCTGGATGTCCTCGCCGTCGCGCGGGGTCTTCAGCACGCCGACGTCCTCGACCACGCGGCCCAGGCGGTCCTTGATCACCTGGCGCGCGCCGGCCCGGCCGGCCAGGCCTGGCTCGCGCGCCAGCTCCACGCCTTCCTGGCCGCGGTCTTCCACGTTGGTGAAGCCGACGATGTGGGCCATCGCCTCGCCTTCCGGGTAGAAGCGCTTGTATTCGCGGGTCTGGTGGATGCCCTCGATCTTCAGCGCGGCGATCTTGTCGGCGACGTCAGGCAGCACCTGGCGCTTCAGGTAGACGAAGCCCTTGTCCTCGGACAGCTTCTTGCCCAGGTCTTTCTCGGACATGCCGAGCAACTTCGCCAGCTGGCGGATCTTGGCGGCCTCGACCTGGTTGGGCACGTCCTCGGGCACCGCCCAGACGGCCTTGACCGGCAGGCTGGTGGCCAGCACCAGGCCGTTGCGGTCCAGGATCTTGCCGCGCGTGGCCGGCAGCTCCAGCGTGCGCTGGAAGCGCTTCTTGCCCTCGGCCTCGTAGAACTGGTTGCCGGGGCCCTGGATCCAGGCCGCGCGCAGGGCCAGCGCGCCGAAGGCGGCGAACATCAGGAACACCACCAGCTTGGAGCGCCACATCGGCAGGCGCAGGCCCAGCACCGGGCTGGCCGAGAACTGGCCGCTGCGTGGGCGCGAGGCGGTGCCGTTGCGGTCACGGCGGGGCGGGTTGGGACGGGCCATGCTCATCGGCGCGCCTCCGCGGCACTGGCCGACGCCGCCTCGGCAGGCGGCGGCAGCACGATGCCGGACAGGTACTGGGTCTTGCCGGGGTTGACCGGCGCCATCTTCAGCTGCGCGCGCGCCGCGTCGGCGATGCGCGCGCTCTTGCCCAGCGCGCTCTGCTGGTACTGCAGGCGCGACCAGTCGATATCGAGCTGCTTCTCTTCAGCCTGGGCCCGCTCCAGCGCGACGAACAGCGTGCGCGCCTGGTGCTGCGCGCTCACCAGCGACAGCGCGCACAGGATCAGCGCGGCGAGCAGGAAGAAGGTCAGGCGGTTCATGCGCGTGCGCCTCGGCCCGCAGGGGTCGCGGCAGGGGCCAGCTTCTCGGCCACGCGCATCACGGCCGAGCGCGCGCGCGGGTTGGCGGCCACCTCTTCAGTGCCCGGCTTGTAGCGGCCGAGCAGGCGCAGCGTCGGTTGCGGCAGGTCGGCCGCGCGCAGCGGCGCGCGGCGCAGCGCCGGGTCGGCATCCTGCTGGGGACGGGCGTGCGCCGCCATGAACCGCTTGACGATGCGGTCCTCCAGCGAGTGGAAGCTGATCACCACCAGGCGCCCTCCGACCTGCAGCAGTTCATACGCCGCCTTCAGCCCTCTTTCGAGGTCCTCAAGCTCTTGATTGACGTGAATCCGTAGAGCCTGAAAGGTGCGGGTCGCAGGGTCCTGACCCTTCTCGCGTGTTTTGACGGCTTTCGCCACGAGCGCGGCAAGGTCGGCAGTAGTGGCGATGGGTCCGCCATCGCCGGGTTCGCTCCGGCGAGCAACAATCGCCTTTGCAATCTGTACAGCAAACCGTTCTTCCCCATAGTCTCGTATCACCCTGGCAATGTCCTGCTCATCCGCCTGCGCCAGCCACTGCGCGGCAGTGATGCCGCGCGTGGTGTCCATGCGCATGTCCAGCGGGCCCTCGAAACGAAAGGAAAACCCCCTCGCCGCCTCGTCGATCTGGGGCGAGCTGATCCCCAGGTCGAGCAGCACGCCGGCGACGTGGCCGCGCCCCGACAGGCGCTCGGCCATGGCCGCAAAGCTCGCGTGCTCAATGGAGAAGCGGGCATCCTTGATGGTGCCCGCTTCTGCGATTGCTGCTGGGTCCTTGTCGAACGCAACCAGGGCCCCGTCTGGCCCCAGCCGGGCCAGCACCGCCCGGCTGTGCCCTCCCCTGCCGAAGGTGCCGTCGACGTAGACCCCGTCGGGCCGCCAGACCAAGGCGTCGACGGCCTCGTCCAGCAGCACGGTGCGATGGCGCAGGGCGGGGGTTGCCGGCGTTCCGGTTGGACTCATGACCTCGTCAGAAAGAGAAATTCTTCAATGCTTCGGGCATGCCCTGCGCCATCGCCTGCTGTTCCTTGGCGGCGTAGGTCGCGGCATCCCACACTTCGAAATGGCTGCCCATGCCGAGCAGCATGACTTCTTTGTCGAGCATGGCGGCACTGCGCAGCTCCGGGGCGATCAGCACCCGGCCCGCGCCGTCCATTTCCACGTCGGCGGCGTTGCCCAGGAAGATGCGCTTCCACCAGTGCGCATCCATCGGCAGCGCTGCAATGCGCGTGCGGAAGGTTTCCCACTCGGGCCGGGGAAACAGCAACAGGCAGCCATCCGGGTGCTTGGTCAGCGTCACCCGGCCCTCGGCCTGCTGTTGCAGCGCCTCGCGGTGCCGGGACGGAATGGACATCCGCCCCTTGGCATCCAGCGAGAGTGCCGATGCTCCCTGAAACAAGCTTGCTCCCGGTCCATGCCGGCCGGTAGTCGGCCAGCATGCGCGTGAATCCCTTCTGTTCCGACTATGGCGACATCATCCCACGGCCGGGGCCCAATTTCACACAAAAATACACTTCCTCACACTATTTCCCACTTTAGAGGAAGCGATATGGCGGGTCAAGGCTGGTTGCAGGGCAGCAAACGAGTTTTTTTGAATCAGAACAATGACTTAGCGCGCACACCTCACGCACCGAAAAAGTGAATCCTTAATGAAATGAAGATCTTAGGGAGGAAAGCCGAGAAACCACCTGAGAACCACTTGCGGAGGAACTGCCGGCGGCACGGGAAAGACCTGCCCCGTTGCGCGAAGGAAGGATACAACAATTGCCCGCCAGCCCCGCCGGAACCAGGGCCGGCGGGGGGCAGGCAGGGCCGGCTCAGATCCGGTAGGCGGCGGTGGTCATCACGCGCGAGGCGCCGCGCATCAGCGCCCGCACCGGGGCGGGCAACGGGATCCCGCCGGCATCGCGCGCGGCATCGCCGTGGCGGATCTCATCGTCGCGCATCTGCTCGAGGATGGCGCGCGAGCGGCCGTCGGCCTCGGGCAGGCGGTCCAGGTGCCCGCCCAGGTGGTGCTCGACCTGGCGCTCGGTCTCGGCGACAAAGCCCAGGCTGACGCGGTCGCCGGCGCGGCCGGCCATCCAGCCGATGGCGAAGGCGCCGGCGTACCACAACGGGTTGAGCAGGCTCGGGCGCGAGCCCAGCTCGCGCAGGCGCTCGGCGCACCAGGCCAGGTGGTCTTCCTCTTCGCGCGCCGCGGCATCCATCTGCGCGCGCACCGCGCCGTCGTGCGCGGTGAGCTTCTGGGCCTGGTACAGGGCCTGCGCGCAGACCTCGCCGACATGGTTGATGCGCATCAGCCCGGCCACGTGGCGGCGTTCATCGGCGCTCATCTGTTCGGTGTCCGGCGCCAACCGGTCGGCCGGGTTGGCGCGCGCGGTGCGCGTAGCGCCGGCAATGGCGCGCAATGCCACGTCGAATTCTTTGATCAGGGTGTCCATGTCGCAGAGGCAGTTGGTCTTCGTTCCCGGCAGTCCCAGCGATCGTGGGGTGCACAGCTGCGGCTGCGGTTCGCGCAGGGGGCCATCGGGATTACCCGCATTGTAGCTTGCCTCTAATCGGCGCCAACCCGCATCCCGCCTTGCATTGATGCGCCCGGCTACTCAGAAACCCTGAGTTGTTAAAAGAAGACAAGGGGGATTGGCCTGAGTAGTGAATTAAGGGTTGTTTGTTACAGTACTTCGCAACTTCCAAGGAAGTTTGACGCACGGGGGATGGAGACCAACAGGAGGTTCTCCCGGGCCGTCACCAATAATTCTTACAGTGGAGATCAACGAGCATGAAGAAATCGCTTCTGGCGCTGGCAGCGCTTGGCGCATTTGCTGGGGCGGCGCAGGCCCAATCGAGCGTCACGCTCTACGGTGTGGTGGATGCCAACATCGAGTACGTGAGCAATATGTCGAGCGTCACGCCGTCGGCGGCCAACGGATTTGCGACCGGCCCGTCGGAGAACCTCTTCCGCATGTCGTCCGGCGGCCTGTCCGGTTCGCGTTGGGGTCTGCGCGGCGTTGAGGACCTGGGCAGCGGCCTGAAGGCACTGTTCGTGATGGAAAGCGGTTTCGGCCTGGATGACGGGCGCTCGCAGCAAGGCGGCCGCCTGTTCGGTCGTCAGGCTTATGTCGGCCTGGAAAGCGCCCAGGTGGGCCGCGTGACCTTCGGTCGCCAGTACACCTCGCTGTTCGACATGATGGCCAACTTCTCGCCGACCGGCTATGCCACCCAGTACGAGCCGGTGGTCGCTCAACTGGGCCTGAACTTCCGCTCGGACAACACTGCCAAGTACACCGGCAAGTTCGGCCCGGTGACCGCGGTCGCGCACTGGTCGTTCGGCAACGGCGTTGCAGGCGGTGGCGAAGTCGCCGGCCAGTTCCGCCGCGACACCGGCTACGGTGCCGGCGTGTCGTGGGCAGCCGGCCCGTTCGGCATCAGCGGCGCCTATGACCAGTACAACCCGACCCTGAACGCCGCCGGCGGCACCGGCGAATTCAAGAAGGCCGCAGTCGCTGCCAGCTATGCCTTCGGTCCGGCCAAGCTGATGGCTGGCTATCGCTGGGGCATGAGCAAGCATGTGAACGACAATACGATCCTGAAGGACAACTACTACTGGGTCGGCGCCAACTACCAGGTCACGCCGGCACTGGGCCTGACGCTCGCGTACTACTACGACGACGTCAAGAACTTCAACCCGGCCGCTGCCACCGTCAACACCACCAACAACATCAAGAACCCCTGGCAGATCTCGTTCGTGGCCGACTACAACCTGTCCAAGCGCACCGACGTGTACCTGACCACGGCTTTCTCGAAGAACGCCGGCCTGAACTTCGACACCTCGGCAATCAGCTTCGCCAATGGTTACTTCCTGGGTACCGGCGAAGACAAGATGATTGGCGCCGCCATCGGCATCCGCCACAAGTTCTGATCGCCAGTCGCAAGACTGAGATTGAAAGGCACCTTCGGGTGCCTTTTTCCATTGGCGCGGCGCTGCGGCCCCATAGGGCATTACCTCATCGGCGCCACTGCGGGTGCCGACTAGAATGCACTGACCATAGCCGCCCCCAGGACACCGGGAGCGGGCCACACCAGGAGACCACCCATGCAACCCACTCGCCGGCGCGTCGTCGTGCTGCTGCTGTCCGCCAGCCTTGCCGCGTTCGCCAGCCAGCCGGCGCTGGCCGCCGACCCGTACCCGGCCAAGCCGATCCGGCTGGTGGTGCCCTTTGCCGCCGGCGGCACCACCGACATCCTGGCCCGCGCCGTGGCCGCAGAGCTGGCCAGGCTGCCGGGCTGGAACGTGGTGGTCGACAACAAACCCGGTGCCGGCGGCAATATCGGCGCGGACATCGTCGCCAAGGCCGCGCCGGACGGCTACACGCTGCTGATGGGCACCGTGGGCACCCATGGCATCAACCAGTCGCTGTACGGCAAGCTGCCGTTCGATCCGATCAAGGACTTCGCCCCGGTCACCGAGGTGGCGGCCGTGCCCAACGTGCTGGTGCTGAACCCGGCGTTTGCACAGCAGAACAAGATCGACAGCGTCAAAGACCTGATCACTTACGCGCGCGCCAACCCCGGCAAGATCAACATGGCCTCCAGCGGCAACGGCACCTCGATCCACCTGGCCGGGGAGCTGTTCAAGACGCAGACCAGGACCTATATGGTCCACTTCCCGTACAAGGGCAGCGGGCCGGCGCTGACGGACCTGGCCGGGGGCACCATGCAGGTGATGTTCGACAACCTGCCGTCGTCGATGGCGCTGATCAAGAGCGGCAAGCTCAAGGCGCTGGCGGTGACCAGCGCCAGGCCGTCGCCGGCGTTGCCGGGCGTGCCGACCATCGCCCAGGCCGCGGGCCTGCCGCAGTATGAAGCCAGCTCCTGGTTCGGCATGCTGGCGCCGGCCGGCACGCCGCCTGACGTCATCCACCGCATCCAGCAGGAAGTGGCCAAGGCGCTGAACGCCCCGGCCGTGCGCGAACGCCTGCAGGCGCAGGGCGCCGAGCCTGTCGGCAATACGCCGGAGCAGTTCGCCACATTCATCCGCGCCGAGACCGCCAAGTGGGCCAAGGTGGTCAAGGATTCCGGCGCCAAAGTGGATTGACGCCGATTTGATCGCCGGCAGGGCGGCGGCGCGTATCGCGCATATACTTGAGGCATCAAATGTTGGCTGCCCGCCTCGTGGGCGGCCCCTGGCGGCTGCGGCCGCACACCTGCGCACCGATGCACTGAAGATGCCAAACCCCTCCCCTGCCGCCGGCGCCGAAAGCGGGCCGGTCGACCTTGAAACCCGTGCCGACCAGACCGAGCACGAAGCCCTGCGGCTGTGGTTGCGGCTGTTGACCTGCACCACCCTGATCGAGAGCGATATCCGTTCGCGGCTGCGCCAGGATTTTGCCTGCACGCTGCCGCGCTTCGACCTGATGGCACAGCTCGACCGCCATCCGGAAGGCCTGAAGATGGGCGAGCTGTCGCGCCGCATGATGGTGACCGGCGGCAACGTCACCGGCATCACCGACCAGCTGCAGCAGGAAGGCCTGGTCTCGCGCGAGGCCCTGCCCGCTGACCGCCGGGCCTACCTGATCCGCCTGACCCCGGCCGGGCGCGCCGCGTTCTCGCGCATGGCGCGCGCGCATGAGGACTGGATCGGGCAACTGTTCTCCGGCCTGGCCGAGACCGACCGGCGCGCCCTGTTCCGACTGCTTGGCCGGCTCAAGACCGGCCTGATCTCGCCATGAAACCGCTTGCCCTCCTTACCCTGTGCGGCCTGCTGCCGGTGCTGGCTGCCTGCAGCAGCACGCCGCAGCCGCCGCAGGTCACGCCGGTGAACGCCACCATCAAGCTTGGCCGTGTCACCGAGAGGACGTTCCTGACTCGCCTGGACGTGGCCCAGGTGCCCCCGTACTACGGCGGCGGCACCAGCGTCGGCGTGGGCGCCGCGGGTGGCGGCGGGGGTGGCGGGGTGGGCGTGGGCTTTGCCTTCGACCTGAGCCGGCTGTTCAACAAGCCCGCGCCGGTGCAGCAGGTGGACCTGTTCCAGTACAAGGTGCGAACCATGGATGGCGCGATCGTGTCGGCCAACGCGCCGGCGGTGCCAGGGCTGGAGCCTGGCGCGTGCGTGCGGGTGATCTACCCCGACGGCAGCCAGGAACCCCGCCTGGCGCCATCGAACGAGTGCTGAACCGCCGCGGCGCAGCCTGAAAGCACAACGGCCTCCACTCGGGAGGCCGTTGTCGTTGGCAGCGGCGGCCGCTCAGGCGGCCTTGCGGCTGTCGCGCAGTTCGCGGCGCAGGATCTTGCCGACGTTGGTCTTGGGCAGCTCGGTGCGGAACTCGACGTACTTGGGCCGCTTGTAGCCGGTCAGGCGCTCCTTGCAGAACTCGATCACATCGGCCTCGGTCAGCCCCGGATCCTTCTTCACCACGAACAGCTTGACCACCTCGCCCGAGTGCGTGTCAGGCACGCCCACGGCCGCCACCTCCAGCACGCCCGGGCACTCGGCCACCACGCCTTCGACTTCGTTCGGATACACGTTGAAGCCCGACACCAGGATCATGTCCTTCTTGCGGTCGACGATCTTGGTGTAGCCGCGCTCGTCCATCACGCCGATGTCGCCGGTCTTGAAGAAGCCGTCCGGGGTCATGACCTTGGCGGTCTCGTCCGGGCGGTTCCAGTAGCCGGCCATCACCTGCGGGCCGCGGATGCAGATCTCGCCCGGCTGGCCGAGCGGCACGTCCTTGCCGTCATCGTCGCGGATCACCACTTCGGTCGACGGCAGCGGCATGCCGATGGTGCCGGAGAACACATTGGTGTCGGTCGGGTTGCAGGTGGCCGAGGGCGAGGTCTCGGACAGGCCATAGCCTTCGATGATCGGGCAGCCGGTCTTGGCCAGCCACTGCTTGGCCACCGCCTCCTGCACCGCCATGCCGCCGCCGTTGGCCACGCGCAGGCCGGAGAAATCGACCTTGCTGATTTCCGGATTGTTGATCAGTGCGTTGTACAGCGTGTTGACGGCCGGGAACATGTTGAACTTGTACTTCTGCAGTTCCTTGATGAAGCCCGGGATGTCGCGCGGATTCGGGATCAGCACGCTGGTGCCGCCGCTGCGCATGCCCAGCAGGCAGCAGACCGTCAGCGCAAAGATGTGGTACAGCGGCAGCGCGGTGATGGTGATGGGCTGGTCGATATGTGCGCCCTTGTTCAGCGCCGGCTGCATCCACGCCTCGGACTGCAGCACGTTGGCCACCACGTTACGGTGCAGCAGCACCGCCCCCTTGGAGATGCCGGTAGTGCCGCCCGTGTACTGCAGGAAGGCGATGTCATCCGGGCCGGTGGTGGCCGGCTGCAGCGTCAGCTTGCGGCCTTCGGCCAGCACGCTGTTGAAGCGCACGCAGGTGGGCAGCTCCCACGCCGGCACCATCTTCTTGACGTTGCGCACCACGAAATTGACGATCGCTCCCTTCAGCCCGCCCAGCATGTCGCCCATGCTGGCCACCACCACGTGCTTGACCGGGGTCTTGGCCAGCACCTGCTGCAGCGTGGAGGCAAAGTTCTCCAGGATCACGATGGCCTCGGCGCCGCTGTCCTTGAGCTGGTGCTCGAGCTCGCGCGGGGTGTAGAGCGGGTTGACGTTGACCACCACGAAGCCCGCGCGCAGCACCGCCGCCAGCACCACCGGGTACTGCAGCACGTTCGGCATCATGATCGCCACCCGTGCGCCGGGACGCAGCCCGCGCGACTGCAGCCAGGCGGCAAAGTGCGTCGAGAGCTGGTCCAGTTCGCCGTAGGTGATGGCCTTGTCCATGCAGATGAAGGCCTTGCGGTCGGCATAGGTGCGGAAAGACGCCTCGAGCAGCGCGGCAAGCGAGCGGAACTGGCTGGCATCGATCTCGGCGGGGACGCCGGCCGGGTAGTGTTTCAGCCAAATTCTTTCCATAGCACCGTCTCCTGATTTCTGAATGGTCGTTCGATTTTGCCGAGATGCTAAACGTGCGCCCCGGTTAAAACAACAACTTAGACGAAGTCCTCAGGGCCACCGGACAGGCCTTGGTGCCCCTGACGGGCATTATGCGCCACCGATCGGGCGCAAGTAGGGGGATAACCCCTAGTGAGGCAAATCCGCACTCAGCCGCCGCTGGGCAGCGCCAGTTTCATCATGCTGGCGGCAAGCTCCTGCGCCAGCGTCTCCGGGTCCATGCGGCCGGGTTCATGCCAGGTGTAGAGGAACCCCACCACGCTGCCGATCGCATGGGCCGTCACGCGTGCGTCGCCGAAGGCGAACACGCCATCGCGCTTGCCCTCTTCCAGCAGCGCATAGAGATCGCGATAGAAGTCCCGCGCCATGCTGTCGAGCCACGCCACGGTGTCAGGGCGCAGGTACTGGTTGTCGCGAAAGCTCAGCGTGGCCGGCACATGGCAGGCGACGCAGCGCCGCGCCATCTCGAGCAGGCACGCCTGCAGGCGCTCGCGCACCGGCAGCGCCGGGTCCGCGGTCTCGCGGATCACGGGCAGGCAGGTCTGGGCCGACTCGCGGCACAGGATGTCGAAGATCTCGTACTTGTCAGTAAAGTAGTAGTAGACCGCCGGCTTGGTCACGCCCAGCGCGCGGCACAGGTCGTTCATGGTCATGCCGGGATAGCCCTTGCTGTAGAAGAGCTGCGCGGCGGTATCGAGGATCTGGCGGCGGCGGGCCTCCTGGCGCTCGGCAATATGCGGGCGGGCCGGCTGCGGCTCTGGCAGGGTGCTCAACGGCGGGTTCAGCGGTGCGGATCTGGGTGCAATCGACATGATGCAATTCTCGCATGGCGGGCTCGCTACGCCAGTCCTGTCGAGCCCTTGCCTGGCGCCGCGGTCTGCGGCGCCAAAGGGAAAAGGGAAAACGGCCCGATTGACGCGAATACCCGATCACCCCAGAATCTTACCCAACGGTAAATAAATGTACCAACGAGTACATACCCGCACTGCGCCCTGCACAACAGACGCCATCAACGCTCCCGCATCATGACGACCCACAAGCTCCTGATCGCCAATCGCGGCGAAATCGCCATCCGGATCGCGCGGGCCGCCGCGGCCATGGGCATCCCCAGCGTCGCGCTGTACAGCGAAGACGACCGCGACGCGCTGCACGTGCGCAAGACCGACACTGCGGTGGCGCTGCCCGGCACTGGTCCGCGCGCCTACCTCGACATTGCCGCCGTGGTGGACGCCGCGCGGCGGGCGGGCTGCGGCATGGTGCACCCCGGTTACGGCTTCCTGTCCGAGAACGCCGACTTTGCGCAGGCCTGCCTGGACGCCGGGCTGGTCTTCGCCGGTCCTGCGCCCGACGTGCTGCGCCTGTTCGGCGACAAGGCCCGCGCCCGCGCGCTGGCGCGCGAGCATGGCGTGCCGGTCGTGCCCGGCACCGCTGGCCCGACCTCGCTGGAGCAGGCGCGGGCCTTCTTCGCCAGCCCCGACGGGCAAGCGGGCATGATGATCAAGGCGCTCGCCGGCGGCGGCGGGCGCGGCATGCGCGCCGTGCATCGCGCTGCCGCGATCGACGAGGCCTATGCACGCTGCGTCTCGGAAGCGAGCGGCGCATTCGGCAATGGCGCGGTCTATGTGGAGCGCATCGTCGCCGCACCGCGCCATATCGAGATCCAGGTGGTTGCAGACGCCGAGGGCCGCGTGCTGACGCTGGGCGAGCGCGAATGCAGCCTGCAGCGCCGCCACCAGAAGCTGGTGGAGATCGCCCCCAGCCCGTCATTGGATGACGCACTGCGCGCAAGGCTGGCCGATGCCGCCGCCACACTGGCGCGCGCCGCCGCCTATCGCGGCATCGGCACGTTCGAATTCCTGGTGGCAGACGGCGGCGCTGGCGGCCCATCGTTCTGGTTCATGGAGGCCAACCCGCGCCTGCAGGTCGAGCACACGGTGACCGAGATGGTGACCGGCGTCGACCTCGTGCAAACCCAGCTGGCCATCGCCGCCGGCGCACGCCTGGCCGACCTGGGCCTGGAGCAGGCACCCGCGCCGCGCGGCATCGCGGTGCAGTTGCGCATCAATGCCGAGCACCTCGACGCGCAGGGCCAGCTGCGCCCGGCCAGCGGCACGCTGACGGCGTTCGAGCCGCCCAATGGGCCAGGCGTGCGCGTGGACAGCGCGGGCTTTGCCGGCATGACGGCGAATCCGCGCTTCGATTCGCTGCTGGCCAAGCTGATCGTGCACGAACCCGGGGGCGACTACGCGCGTGCGCTGGCGGTCGCCTACCGCGCGCTGTGCGAGTTCCGCATCGAAGGCATCGATACCAACCGCCGCTTGCTGCAGGACCTGCTGCAGCTGGACGACGTGCGCCGCAATGCCGTGCACACGCAGTACCTGGACCAGGCGCTGGCTGCACTGGCGACTGCCGAGGCCGACCACCCGGTGCTGCACGCGCCGCCCGCCCTCGCCGACGGCGCGCTGGCCGATGCGGACCAGGCGCTGGCCGACCTCCCCGACGACGCCATCGCCGTGCCGGCGCCCATGGACGGCGCGCTCGCCGCCATCCACGTGTGCGAAGGCGACACGGTCAGGCGCGGCCAGCCGCTGGCCATCATCGAAGCGATGAAGATGGAGCATCCGCTGGAGGCGCCCGCCGCCGGCACGGTGCTGCGCGTGCTGGCCGTTGCAGGTGCCACGCTGCGCGCCGGGGCCGCGGTGATCGTGCTGGCGCCCGGCGACGATGCCGGCCATGCCGCCGAGACCGCCGCAGCGGCCGACCTCGGCCATGTGCGCGCGGACCTTCGCGAAACGCTGGAGCGCCACGCCCTTGGCCACGACGCCGCACGCGCCCAGGCCGTCACCAGGCGCCACGCCCAGGGTGGCCGCACGGCGCGCGAGAACATCGCCCAGCTGTGCGACGACAACTCCTTCATCGAGTACGGCGCGCTCGCCATCGCCGCGCAACGGCAGCGCCGCAGCGTCGAGGACCTGGTCAGCGCCACGCCCGCCGACGGCATCGTCACCGGTATCGGCACCGTCAACGCGGCGCGCTTTCCCGGTGCCGATGCGCGCTGCATGGTGCTGGCCTACGACTACACCGTGCTGGCCGGCACGCAGGGCTTCTATGGCCACAAGAAGCTGGACCGGATGCTGGCGCTGGCGCGCCAGTGGCAGGTGCCGGTGGTGCTGTTTGCCGAGGGCGGCGGCGGCCGGCCGGGCGATACCGACATGCCGGTGGTGGCCGGGCTGGACTGCACCTCGTTCATCCAGTTCGCGCGGCTGTCGGGCCAGGTGCCGCTGGTGGGCATCGTGTCCGGCCGCTGCTTTGCCGGCAACGCCGCGCTGCTGGGCTGCGCCGACGTCATCATCGCCACGCGCAGCGCCACCATCGGCATGGGCGGGCCGGCCATGATTGAAGGCGGCGGGCTGGGCGTGTTCGCGCCCGAGGAAGTGGGCCCGGTCAGCGTGCAGGGGCCCAACGGCGTGATCGACGTGCTGGTCGATGACGAAGCGGCCGCGGTCGATGCCGCGCAACGCTACCTGTCCTACTTCCAGGGCGACGTCCATGACTGGCAGGCGGATGACCCGCGCCACCTGCGCCACGCCATCCCCGAGAACCGCCTGCGCAGCTACGACATGCGCGCGGTGATCGCCGCCATGGCGGACAGCGGCTCGGTGCTGGAGCTGCGCGCGGCGTTCGGCACCGGCATCATCACCGCACTGATCCGCATCGAAGGCCGCGCCTTCGGCTGCATCGCCAACAACCCGCGCCACCTCGGCGGCGCCATCGACAGCGCCGCCGCCGACAAGGCCGCGCGCTTCATGCAGCTGTGCGACGCGCACGGGCTGCCGATGGTGTCGCTGTGCGACACCCCGGGCTTCATGGTCGGGCCGCAGGCCGAGAAAACCGCCACGGTGCGGCACGTGTCGCGCCTCTTTGTCACCGCTGGCGCGCTGCGCGTGCCGTTCTTCACGGTGGTGCTGCGCAAGGGCTACGGGCTGGGCGCGCAGGCCATGGCCGGCGGCAGCTTTGCCGCGCCCTTCTTCACCGCGGCCTGGCCCAGCGGCGAGTTCGGCGCAATGGGCATCGAGGGCTCGATCCGGCTGGGCTTTCGCAAGGAGCTGGAGGCCGTGGCCGACCCCGACGAGCGCGCGGCGTTGTTCGCGCGCATGGTCGACGGCGCCTACCAGCGCGGCCGCGCGCTCAACATGGCCAGCCACCTGGAGATCGATGCGGTGATCGACCCTGCCGACACGCGGCGCTGGCTGCTGCGCGGGCTGGCCTCGGTGCCGCCGGGGAGCCTCGGCCGCCTGGCCAACGCACCGAGACGTTTCATCGATACCTGGTAAGCGGCGCGTCAGCTTAGTTGGCCGCGGTCTTGCCGCCCGCGGTCAGCGTGCCGGTGCGCGTGGCCGGCGGCACCAGCCGCTGCAGCGCGGCCTCGCGCTCGGCGGCGGGCAGCGCGCCGATACGGGCGGCCTCGTCATAGAAGCGCTGCCAGTCGCCGTTGCACTGCGCCAGCAACGCGGTGAAGGCCGGCACCCACTGCTGGTAGGTGGCCACCGCGGCCAGGTGGGCGTTGGTCAGCGGCTGGTCGAACCAGCGGTCATAGCCGCTGAAGCCGCCCCACTCCGTGCGCAGCCGCGCGTACTCGGTGCGCAGGTCGGCGAAGATTTTGGCCTTGCCCTCTCGCTTGGCGCCGTCATCGAGCGGGGTCTGGTACAGCGCCACCAGCCGGTCGCGCGTGCCCAGCAACAGCGCGCGGAACTGCTGGCGCCGGGCATCGTACTGCCGATAGCTGGCGCGCGCGTCCTCCGACGCATCCTCGGCCAGCCAGCGCTCCACGCCCGCGGCTTCCACCGCGGTGGCGAAGGACTCGTTGAAGGCGGTGTCGTTGCGCACGTACACCACCTGGTGCGCCAGTTCGTGGAAGATCAGCCGCGCCAGTTCGCCCTCGGGCAGATAGACGAAGGTATTGAGCAGCGGGTCGTCGAAATAGCCCAGCGTCGAATAGGCGGGGATGCCAGCCACGTACGTCTCAAACCCGTCGCGGCGCAATCCCTGCGCATACTGCTCGGCATCGGACTGGGCGTAGTAGCCGCGGTAGCTGATGCAGCCGACGATGGGGAAGCACCACTTGCGCAGGTCCATCGACAGCTCGGGCGTGGCGAACACGCTCCACACCACATAGGGCCGGTGCAGGTTGGCGTAGCGGCGGTAGCTGCCGTTCTCGGGCAGCTTCAGTTCGCGCGAGGCGAAGTCGCGCATGCGGCCGGCCAGCGCCAGCCGCTGCGCCAGGCGCGCATCGTTGGCGTCGCGCGCGCTGGCGATGGCGTCGGTCAGCGGTTGTGCCTGGGCCATCACGCCCAAGTGGCCGCCGATCGACTGCGCGTAGTAGCCGACGGCCTCACACCCGGCCGTCACCAGGACCACCGCGGTGAGGCCGGTCGCCGCCAGGAGTGCCGCCCAGCGCCGGCGGCCAGGCTGCGGCGTCATGCCGGCCGGACTGCCCCTTCCGTGCAGGCCTCGACCTGCACCAGGCAGTCATAGAACACCGGCGCGCGGCCCAGGTCGGTCAGGCGCTGGCTGGTCAGCTCATTGGCGTTCTTGCCGTCCGAAGCCAGCTTCTTCCACCAGATCGACAGGCCCACCACCAGCCCGCGCCGGGCGCGGTCGGTGACGCGGGCGCGCGCCACCATGCTGCCGCGGTCGTTGAAGACGCGCACCATGGCGCCGTGCACGATGCCGCGCTCGGCGGCGTCAGCCGGGTGGATGTCCAGGTGCGGCTCGCCCTCGGTGGCGCGCAGGCTGTCGACGTTGACGAAGGAGCTGTTGAGGAAGTTGCGCGCCGGCGGCGAGATCATCGCCAGCGGATAGCGCGCCGCAAGTTCGGGCGCGGTCAGCGGCGCCTCGTACTGCGGCACGTAGTCAGGCAGCGGGTCGAGGCCGTCGCGCGCCATCGGCTCCGAATAGAACTGGCACTTGCCCGATACGGTCGGGAAGCCACCCTCGGCGAACGGCGCCGCCGGCAGCGCCAGCTTCTGCCAGCCCTGCTCCTTCAATGATTCCCAGCTGATGCCGGCCGCGCGCGCATCGCCCGGAATGATGGCCTGCGCGGCGATGGCCTCGTCGCTGTCGGCAAAGCACGCTTCAGTGAAGCCCAGGCGCTGCGCCAGCCGGCGGAAGATCTCGGTATTGGGCAGGGCCTCGCCCATCGGCGCGATGGCGGCGTTGTTGGCCAGGAAATAGGTGTGGCCGTAGGCCTTGTGCACGTCGGTGTGCTCAAGCTGCGTGGTCGCCGGCAGCAGGATGTCGGCATAGTCGGCGGTGTCGGTGCGGAAGTGCTCCAGCACCACCGTGAACAGGTCCTCGCGAGCGAAGCCCGCGGCGACCTTGCCGGATTCCGGCGCCACCGCGACCGGGTTGCTGTTGTAGACCACCACGGCCTCGATGCGCGGCGCGCCGGGCGCCGGCTCGGCCAGCAGCGCGTCGCCGATGGTGCTCATGTTGACGATGCGCGGCAGCTGCTGCGGCCAGCCAGGCAGCAGGTCGGGGCGCTGCAGGGCGGCTTCGTTGATCGGGAAGAAGCCCGAGGTCGACAGCTGCAGCCCGCCCGCGGGCTGGCGCCAGGCGCCCACCAGCGACGGCAGGCACGCCACCGCGCGCACCGCCTGGCCGCCGCCGTGCACGCGCTGCATGCCGTAGTTCAGGCGGATCGCCACCGGCTGACGCTCGCGCACCGCCAGCTGGCCGTAGAGGCCGGCCAGCCATTCGATGTCCTCGGCCGGGATGGCGCAGATCTCGGCCGCGCGTGCCGGGGTGTAGGCCTGCGCGCGCTCGCGCAGCGCCTCGAAGCCGACGGTGTGGCGTTCGATGTAGTCGTGGTCGAGCAGGTCGTCGCGGATCAGCACATGGATCAGCGCCAGCGCCAGCGCGCCGTCGGTGCCGGGCATCGGCGCGATATGGCGGAGGCACTTCTCGGCGCTCAGCGAGCGGTACGGGTCGATCGCGACCAGCGTGGCGCCGCGCCGCTTGGCTTCCTGCGCGCGGGTCCAGAAATGCAGGTTGGAGGCAATCGGGTTGCCGCCCCAGATGATCACCAGCCTGGCATCGACCACGTGCTCCATGTCCATGCCCACGCTGGCGCCGTAGGTGTAGCGCAGCGCGGTGGCGCCGGCGCTGGCGCAGATGGTGCGGTCCAGCCGCGACGCGCCCAGCTTGTTGAAGAAGCGCGCGGCCATGCTCTCGCCCTGCACCAGCCCCATGGTGCCGGCGTAGCTGTACGGCACGATCGCCTGCGGATCGCGCGCCGCGATCGCCTGCAGGCGGGTGGCGATGGTGTCGAGCGCCTCGTCCCAGGAGATCGGCGCGAACTTCCCTTCGCCCTTCCTGCCGATGCGCTTCATCGGTGTCAGCAGCCGGTCCGGGTGGTAGGTGCGCTCGGTGTAGCGCGACACCTTGGTGCACAGCACGCCCTGCGTGCCGGGATGGTCGGGATCGCCCGCTACCTTGACGGCACGGCCGTCCTCGACGGTGACGAGCAAAGCACAAGTGTCGGGGCAGTCATGCGGGCAGGCGGCGCGGACGATGCGGGAAGCCATGGGGTCTCCGGGCGGGGTGTGTTGTTTTTTCGTTCGGTCGTACGGAACTGGAGATGCCGGCGCAGGCGCGCTGGTAGCGGCGCCCGAGCCGCGCCGGCGGGCGGCGCTTTCCCGGCCGTGCGGGGGGATGGCGGGGAGTATCTCGATCCGATTGTATTCGATTATGATGTGCCGGCGCGCTGCCGGCACAGACCGGTACGCGCACCATGCCGCACGACGTGAGCAATTCGCCGGCGAGAGACCGGCCGACGCGGCAAACGGGTAATCGAACCACATTTCGCGGGGGGTTTATGTCGTTCCGATCCGGGGTCAATGGCCGGCTTGCCGGCCTGCTGGTGGCGTGCGCCATCGGCACGGGTGGCGCATCCTGCGCTGCCTTCGCGGCCAACACGGCGGGCATCCCCGCCACATCCGAAAACGGCGTCACCGCCGACACCATCCTGCTGGGCCAGTCCGCCGCGCTGACCGGCCCGACCGCCGTGCTCGGCAAGCAGATGAACTCGGGCGCACGGCTGTATTTCGACCATATCAACCAGCAGGGCGGCATCCACGGCCGCAAGATCCGGTTGGAGGCGCTAGACGACTACTACGAACCCGAGCCCGCCGCCAGGAACACCAGGAAGCTGATCGAGGAAGACCGCGTCTTCGCCCTCTTCGGCTATGTCGGCACGCCCACCAGCCAGGCCGCGCTGCCGCTGGCAATCCAGGCCAGGGTGCCGTTCTTTGGCCCGTACACCGGGGCGCAGTCGCTGCGCGAGCCGCGCAGCCGCTACGTCTTCCATGTGCGCGCCGGCTACAACGAGGAAACCGCGGCCATCCTGCGCCAGATCCAGACCACCGGGCTCAGGCGCGTGGCCGTGGTCTACAACGAGGACGCCTACGGCAAGGCCGGACTGGATGGTCTGGAGCGCGCGCTCAAGGCCGCGCCCGACAGCGGCGTGCAGATCGTCGCGCGCGAACCCGTGGTCCGCAACACCACGGAAATCGGCGACGCCATCCAGGGTTCGATGAAGGCCAGGCCCGACGCCGTGGTGATGATCAGTGCCTACCGCACCGCCGGCGCCTTCGTGAAGGAAGCGCTGCGCCGCGGCTACAACGGCCAGTTCTACAACGTCTCCTTCGTCGGCACGCAGGCGCTGGCCAACGAGGTCGGCGCGCAGGGCAGCGGCGTGATCATCTCGCAGGTGATGCCGCACCCGGGCAACGCCACGCTGCCGATCGTGCGGGAGTACCTGCGCCTGCTGCAGGCCGCCGGCAAGCCCAGTGAATTCGACTACGCCAGCATCGAAGGCTTTATCGCCGCCAAGGCGTTCACCGAGGGCCTGCGCCGCGCGGGCAAGGACCTGACGCGCGAAAAGCTGGTGACCGCCCTCGAGTCAATGCGCAGCTATGACCTCGGCGGGTTTATCGTCAACTTCACGCCGGAGAATCACGTGGGCTCGAAGTTCGTGGAGATGACGATCATCAATTCGAAGGGGCAGGTGATCCGCTGAGACTCAAGGTTTTCTCCTCCCTCGCGCAGGGAGGAGAAAACCAGGCCCTACTCCATGTCGTTCAGGTGACACGCCGAGAACCGCATCGGCGCAATCTCCTTCAGCAGCGGCTGCTCTTCCCGGCAACGCGGCATCGCATGCGGGCAGCGCGGGTGGAAATGGCAGCCTGGCGGCGGGTTCAGCGGCGACGGGATCTCGCCGCGGATCGCCACATAGGTCTTGCGGGCCACCTCCAGCTTGGGCGCCTCGGCCAGCAGGGCCTGGGTATAGGGATGGTTGGGCGCGGCGAACACGTCTTCTGTCGGCGCGGATTCCACCACCCGCCCCAGGTACATGATCACCACGCGGTCGCTGATGTGCTTGACCACGCCCAGGTCATGGCTGATGAACAGGTAGGTCAGGTTCAGGTCTTCACGCAGGCGCATGAACAGGTTCAGCACCTGGGCCTGGATCGACACGTCCAGCGCCGCCACCGACTCGTCGCACACCAGGAACTCGGGCTTCACCGCCAGCGCCCGGGCAATGCCGATGCGCGCGCGCTGCCCGCCGGAAAACTGGTGCGGAAAGCGCCGCAGCACGGTCGGGTCCATGCCCACGCGCACCAGCATGTCTTCCACATAGCCCTTCTGCGCGCCGCGCTCGACCATGCCGTGCACCACCGGCGCCTCGCCCACGATATCCAGCACGCGCAGCCGCGGATTGAGCGAGGCGTACGGGTCCTGGAAGATCATCTGGATTGCCAGCTGCTTCTCGCGGCGCTTGTCGGGCGGCAGGTGGTCCAGGTTGATGCCGCGCCACAGGCGCTCGCCCTCGGTCAGCGAGTGCAGGCCCACGGCCATGCGCCCGAGCGTGGACTTGCCGCAGCCGGACTCGCCGACCAGGCCCACCACTTCGCCGGCGCGGATGCTCAGGTCGACGCGGTCGACCGCGTGCACCACCTCGTCGTGCGCATGGGCGCCGAACAGGTTGGCGATGCGCGCGGCGGTGTCGAGCGACTTGACGAAGCGCTTGGACACGCCGCGCAGCTCCAGGATCGGCGCGCTCGGCGTGCCCCCCTCTTCCGCTGCAGGATTCGTCATCGGTCGGGATTGCAGTTCAGTTGCGCTCATGCTGCCTCCTGGTTGGCCAGCACCGGATGGAAGCAGCGCAGGCGGCGGCCGTCGGCGGCGGTCTCCAGCGGCGGCTCGGTCTTGCAGGCAGCGGTGGCGTAGGGACAGCGTTCGCGGAACGCACAGCCGCCCGGCAGGTTCAGCAGCGACGGCGTCATGCCCGGGATCTGCCGCAGCGGCGTGCCGCGCGGATTGCGCGACGGCGCCGAGCTGATCAGCCCGTGGGTGTAGGGGTGTTCGGGGTGTTCCAGCACCTGGCGCACGTCGCCGGCCTCGACGATCTTGCCGGCGTACATCACGCACACGGTATCGGCCAGCCCCGCCACCACCGACAGGTCGTGCGTGATCCAGATCAGCGCCGTACCCGATTCGCGGCACAGGGTCTGCATCTCGTACAGGATCTGGCCCTGGATGGTGACGTCCAGCGCGGTGGTCGGTTCGTCGGCAATGATCAGGTCGGGCTTGTTCAACAGCGCGATCGCGATCGCCACGCGCTGGCGCATGCCGCCCGAGAACTGGTGCGGATAGGCCTGCAGGCGCTCGTCCGGCGACGGGATGCCGACCCGCGCGAGCGCATTGCGCGCGCGTTCGCGCGCCACCGCCTTGCCCACCTTTTCATGCGCCAGGACCGCCTCGATCATCTGCGTGTCGATGCGCAGGACCGGGTTCAGCGTCATCATCGGGTCCTGGAAGATCATCGCGATGCGGTTGCCGCGCACGTCGCGCTGCTGCGCGGGCGTGAGCGCGCGCAGGTCGCGGGTGATGCCGTCGCGGCTGGTCAGCGCGATGCGGCCGTCGACGATCTTCCCGGGCGGGTCGATCAGGCCCATGATCGAATAGCCGGTCATGGACTTGCCCGAGCCGGACTCGCCCACCAGCCCCATGATCTCGCCGCGGCCCACGGTAAAGGACACGTCGTCGACGGCCTTGGCGATGCCGCCGCGCGTGTGGAATTGCGTCTTCAGGTGTTCAACCACCAACGTCGGTTGTGCCATGTTCCGCTCCTGGTTATTGCGTCTGCAGGCGCGGGTTGAGGACATCGCGCAGCTGGTCGGCCACCAGGTTCATCGCCACGATGGTGACCACCAGCGCGATGCCCGGGAAGAAGCTGATCCAGTACTTGCCCGACAGCATGTACTGCTGCCCGTTGGAGATCAGCGATCCCAGCGAGGGCTCGGTGACCGGCACGCCCAGCCCGAGGAAGGACAGCGTCGCTTCCAGCGTGATCGCCGAGGCCACCTGCAGCGCCGCGATCACGATCAGCGGCGGCAGGCAGTTGGGCAGCAGGTGGCGGAACATGATGCGCATCGGCGGCAGGCCCAGGCAGGTGGCGGCCTCGATATATTCCTTGCGGCGCTCCACCAGCGCGGCGCTGCGCGTGGTGCGGGCGTAGTAGGCCCACTGCACCGCCACCAGCGCGATCACGATATTGCCCAGGCCCGGGCGCAGGAAGGCCAGCAGGATCAGCGCCAGCAGGATCGGCGGGAACGACAGCTGCAGGTCGGCCACGCGCATGATGAAGGCCTCGGTGCGCCCGCCCAGGAAGCCGGCCAGCAGGCCGAGCGTGGCGCCCAGCAGCAGCGCGATCACGGTGCTGACCACGCCCACGCCGATGCTGATGCGCAGGCCGTACATCACCGCCGACAGGATGTCGCGGCCCTGCTCGTCCGAACCCAGCAGGAAGGTCATGCCGGTGCCGGCCTGCTCGCCCGGCGCCAGGCGCGCGTCGAGCACGTCCAGCGTGGCCAGGTCATAGGGGTTCTGCGGCGCCAGCCACGGCGCGAAGATGGCGATCAGGATGATGATGACCAGCGTGGCCAGTCCGGCCACGGCAATCTTGCTGGAGAAGAACTCCGCGGCAAAGCGCCGCCACGGCGACTGTTCGCGCGCCGCGGCGGGCGGCGGGGTCTTGTCCTCTTGTTCTACAGATACGGCACTCATGGCTCAGCCCTTGTTGTCGGCAATGCGCACGCGCGGATCGAGCATGCTGTAGATGATGTCCACCACCAGGTTGATCAGGATGAACAGCGTCACGATCACCATCAGGTAGGCGACGATCACCGGCCGGTCCAGCAGCTGGATCGAGTCGATGATGAGCTTGCCCATGCCGGGCCAGGCGAAGATGGTCTCGGTCACGATCGCAAACGCGATGATCGAGCCGAACTGCAGCGCGATCACCGTGACGATCGGGATCAGGATGTTCTTCAGCACATGCACGCCGACAATGCGCGTGTTCGACAGGCCCTTGGCGCGCGCGAACTTGACGTAGTCCTGCATCATCGCCTCCTGCGTGCCGGCGCGCGTGAGCCGGATCACCATGGCGATATTCAGGAGCGACAGCGTTACCGCCGGCAGGATCAGGTGGCGGATGCCGTCGGCAGTCAGGAAGCTGAGCGGGATGCCGAGCACGCGCACGGTCTCGCCGCGCCCGTTGGAGGGCAGCCAGCCGAGCTGCACCGCGAACACCATGATCAGCATCAGCCCGACCCAGAAGGTGGGCAGCGAGAAGCCCAGGATCGACACCGCCATGATCGACTTGCCGGCCATGCCCTTGGGCCGCAGCCCGGCCCACAGGCCCAGCGGGATGCCCAGCACGATCGCCAGCAGGATCGCGCAGATGGCCAGCTCCATGGTGGCGGGCATGCGCTCGAAGATCAGCTTGAGCGCCGGCGTGCCGTGCGCGAACGAGGTGCCCAGGTTGCCTTGCAGCGCATTCTGCAGGAACACCCAGTACTGCTCCCACAGCGGCTTGTCCAGGCCCAGCGCCGCGATGGTGCGCTTGATGTCCTCCTGGTCGGCCTGCGGGTTGATCAGGATGTCGACGGGATTGCCGATGGCAAAGACGCCGAGGAAAACCAGCAGCGACATGACGAAGAGCACGACCACGCTCTGCATCAGGCGCCGGATGATAAAGACCAGCATGTTCGAACCACTTTCCTTTCGCGCGCGAATGCACGCCACGCCCGGGCCGCGCCGTGGCGCTCCCGGGTGTGGCGCGGCAGCCATGCGCGGCACCGCAAACTCGGCCAGCAGACCATCCGCCGGCCGAGGCTCCTGTTGTCTGGGCTGACCGGAGCTTACTGGGGCTTGAAGTTATGCGCGTAGGTGCGCTCGTCGGTACGCGGCACGTAGACGATGCCCTTTTGCGTGGCCCAGGTGGTCACCTGCTGGTGGATCGGGATGATACCGCCATCGTTGATCGCGATCGCGGTGGCCTCCTGCAGCAGCTTGGAGCGCTCGTTGTCGTCCACGGTGGACAGCGCCTTCTCCAGCACCACGTCCATCTTGGGGTTGCAGTACTCGCCCCAGTTGGTGGTGCCGAAGCCCTTCTTGCTGTCCTCGCACGCCAGCAGCGCGCGCAGCGGCGAGCTGACCTCGCCGGTCTGCGCGCCCCATCCCAGCAGCCCGAACGACCACTCGTGCTTGATGCCCTTGGACGAGTACGTCGCCATCGGCATGCCTTCGACCTTGGTGGCGATGCCGATCCGGGTCAGGTTCTGCGCAATGGTCTGCGCGATCTTCTCGTCGTTGACGTAGCGGTTGTTGGGCGTGTGCAGCGTCACGCCGAAGCCGTTCGGGAAGCCGGCCTCGGCCAGCAGCTTCTTGGCGGCCTCGGGGTCGTACTTGACCGTCTTCAGGTTGGGGTTGTAGCCGAACAGCGTCGGCGGCACCAGGTTGTTGGTCGGCTCGGACAGGCCTTCCATCAGTCGGTCCTTGATGCCCTGCCGGTTGATCGCCATGCTGATGGCATTGCGCACGCGCGCGTCCTTCAGCGGGTTCTTGTCCAGCGGTGCGCCTTCCTTCGTCGTGACATAGGGCGACTTGTCGCGCTTGGCATCGAAATACAGGTAGATCACGCGGTGCGAGATCTTGGAGAAGAACGACAGCTTGGGATCCTGGCGCACCTTGGGCAGGTCAGGCGTGGGCACGTTCTCGATCGCCTGCACGTCGCCCGACAGCAGCGCCGCCAGGCGCGTCGCCGGATTGGGGATGAAGCGCAGCGTGACCTTGTCCCAGGCCGGCTTGGCGCCCCAGTAGTCGTTGTTGCGCACCAGCTCGACCCGGTCGTCGCGGGCATAGCTGACGAACTTGAACGGCCCGGTGCCGACCATGCCCTTGCCCTGCGCGAAGTCATCCGAGCTCAGCCCCTGCGTCGCCTTCTTCTGCACGATGAAGATCGACGTGAGGTCGTTCAGCATCAGCGGATAAGGCTGGCTGGTGGTCAGCTGGATGGTGTGCTTGTCGATGATCTTCTTGTTGACGATCGCCTTGGTGTAGACATCGAACTTGCCCGGGCTGTTCTGGATGGTGGCCGGGCGGTCCAGCGACCAGATCACGTCTTCGGCGGTCAGCTCGGAGCCGTCGTGGAACTTCACGCCCTTGCGGATCTTGAATTCCCAGGTGAGGTTGTTGACCAGCTTCCACGACTCGGCCAGGCCCGGGATGATGCGGCTGTCCGGGTCCATCTTGGTCAGCGAGTCAAAGATATGCTCGGAGACGTTGATGTTGGAGAACAGGTTGTAGAAGTGCGGATCCATCGAGGTTGGCGGCGAACTCATGGCCAGTTTGAGGTCCGCGGCCTGGGCGGTGCCGGCGAGCGCCAGGCCAAGGGCCCCGGCTACCGCCACCACACCAATTGCCTTCTTGAAAGTGCGAAGGGACATCGCGCAATTCTCCCTGTAGGAAGTGAAGCAGACGTTTTAGGATCGGCAATGCGCCGCGCCGCGGGTCACGCGGCGGCGCTGCGTTTTGGTGCGGTTTGGGGTGCGGTTGCGCATCACAAAGCGACGAATTTGCCGGCCGGGCACTTCAAGCATGAACTGTTCCAGCAGTGCGCATGTCGCGGCAATGCGGGGAAACCCACCCGCGCTGGCATATTGCACTGCGCCAACCTGGCAAGCGCGCAGGAAATCGCCGCATTTTGGCGCTTTGCGGAGAGGCATCGTATGATCGGGGTATCCAACGCTAACGCCCCTAACGTCCAGGGCAGCCAGGCATCATGAAGCTCATCCCCGAAATCCTGCAGGCACAAGCCGAAATCCGCGCGATCCGGCGCGACATCCACGCCCACCCGGAACTCTGCTTCGAAGAACAGCGCACTGCCGACGTGGTCGCGCAGAACCTGGAATCGTGGGGCATCGAAGTGCATCGCGGCCTGGGCACCACAGGCCTGGTGGGCGTGATCCGCAACGGCAACAGCCCGCGCACCATCGGCCTGCGCGCCGACATGGACGCGCTGCCGCTGCAGGAAGCGAACACCTTTGATCACCGCTCGCAGCACACCGGCAAGATGCACGCCTGCGGCCACGACGGCCACACCGCCATGCTGCTCGGCGCGGCGCGCTACCTGGCGCAGCATAAGCCCTTCGACGGCACCGTGCACCTGATTTTCCAGCCGGCCGAGGAAGGCGGCGGCGGCGCCCGCGAAATGATCAAGGACGGGCTGTTCGAGCGCTTTCCGTGCGACGCGGTGTTCGGCGTGCACAACTGGCCGGGCATGCCGGTCGGCTCGTTCGGCACGCGCGCGGGCCCGCTGATGGCATCGAGCAACGAGTTCCGCATCGTGGTGCGCGGCAAGGGTGCGCATGCGGCCATGCCCAACAACGGCAACGACCCGGTCTTCACCGCTGCGCAGATCGTGTCGGCGCTGCAGGGCATCATCACGCGCAACAAGCGCCCGATCGATACCGCGGTGATCTCGGTCACGCAGTTCCACGCAGGCGACGCCACCAATATCGTGCCGGACCAGGCCTGGATCGGCGGCACGGTGCGCACGTTCACGGTGCCGGTGCTGGACCTGATCGAACGGCGCATGGAAGAAGTGGCGCGCGCGGTGGCGGCGGCATTCGACTGCACCATCGGATACGAATTCCACCGCAACTATCCGCCGACCATCAACAGCGAGGCCGAGACCGGCTTTGCGGCCACGGTCGCCGCGGAACTGGTCGGTGCGGACAACGTCGACAGCAATATCGAGCCCACCATGGGCGCCGAGGACTTCTCGTTCATGCTGCAGCACAAGCCGGGCTGCTACCTGTTCCTGGGCAACGGCGACGGCGGCCATCGCGACGCCGGCCATGGCATCGGGCCCTGCATGCTGCACAACCCGAGCTACGATTTCAACGACGAACTGCTGCCGGTCGGCTCGACGTTCTTCGTGCGGCTGGTGGAAAAGTGGCTGGCGCCTGCGTGACGTTACGTACCTGAGCACAGCACAACGATAAAAAACTGGGGAGCATCCGCGATGGGCCGCCTGGCGCTGGATCGCGAGACAGCGCGCAGCTTCGCGCGCGTGGCGCTGGACAATATCCTGCGCCGCTATCCGTACAAGCTGGACCACATGATGGCCAGTGCCGGTGACCTGGCCGAACCGTCGGCCTGGCATCCGGTCTTCTGCGGCAGCTACGACTGGCACTCCAGCGTGCACATGCACTGGTTGCTGGCGCGGCTGCTGGCGCTGTCGCCGGACCTGGAGGAGGCGCCCCGCATCCGCGCAACGCTGGACGCCCAACTGCGTCCAGAGCACATCGCGGTCGAACTGGCCTACTTCCAGCAGCCCCTTTCGCGCACCTTCGAACGCCCCTATGGCTGGGGCTGGATGCTGAAACTGCAGGCGGAGTTGCTGGCGCTGGCGCGGCAGGACGCCCAGGCAGCCACCTGGGCCGAGGCATGCGCGCCGCTGGCATCGCACCTGTCACGGCAACTGGCGGATTTCCTGGATGCAGCGGTATTCCCGGTGCGCACCGGCACCCATTACAACAGCGCCTTCGCCCTGGTGATGGCCATGGCCTATGCGCGCGCACACCAGGACTTCACCTTGCGGCGCGCCATCGTGCGGCGCGCCCACCGCTGGTTCGGACATGATCAGAAATACCCGGCGCGATATGAGCCCGGCGGCGATGAATTCCTGTCCGGCGGGCTGACCGAAGCCGTGCTGATGCACGCCGTGATGGACGGCTGCGCGTTTTCAGAATGGTGGGATTTGTTCGTGCCGGGGCAGGCGGAACTGGCCAACTGGCTGACGCCGGTGGAAGTGACCAATCGCAGCGACCCCAAGACCTCGCACCTGGACGGGCTCAACCTTTCGCGCGCCTGGTGCTGGCGCATGCTGGAGCCCGCCCTGCCCGAGCCGCTGCGGCCGCTGGCCATCCGGGCATGGTCCGATCATCTCGAGGCATCGCTGCCGCAGGCGGTCGAGGGCGAGTATGTGTCCACGCACTGGCTGGCCTCGTTCGCGGTGCTCGCGCTGGCCGAGCCTATCGGCGGCTGAAGGCGCCGCGGGGGCTTCAGTCCAGCGCGATGTCGCCGTACCAGGACTCGGCCTTGCTCTTGGTGTTGTCGGTATCGGTCATGATGCCCACGGCGATGACCGGGCCGGGGTCGGTCCCGAAGGCCTTGCGGTAGTCGGCGCGCAGGTCGCGCTCATGGCAACGCCACTCATTGGCGTGCTTCATGCCGCTATCCACCACGATCATGCGTACCCGGTCGGTGTGCGGATTCCTCACCAACGAGCCTTCCGCGCGCCGTCCGCCCCAGATGTACATCAGCGTGGCGTAGGGCATTTCGCGGCCGGTAGTCAGCCGCGCCATCTCGTACATCAGCTGGTCTTTCAAGGGCAGTGCACCCTTGTCGCCGTCGAAGGCGACGAACAGGCGCAACGGCGAATCCTCGCGCGGGCCGTGGCTGTTGTCGGCGTTGCGGATAATGCCGCTGGTCTTCCAGGTCCAGCGCAGCATGCCGGCATCGCGATCGCGCAGCGGGACATACAGGCCGGAGGCCGAACTCTCGGCCTGCGCATGGACGACCACGCGCTGGTCGACCTCTGCCATCGAATAACGGGTGGGCGTCTTGTTGCGGTTGATGGTCCAAGGCTGCCAGCCGATCGGCAACTGGTCGCGATGCGGTGACACCGAGAACAACGGCAGCGTGGCCAGGGTCAGCGGCGGCGCGGCATCGGCGGCTTCGCCGTCGTCGCCCGCCTCGGCTTCGGCCGCACTGGTGTTGGCGGCAGCCAGCGGATCGGCGGCAGCCAGCGGATCGGGCGACGACACCGCAGTCACCGCCGGGTCCGTCTGCGCTGCCGCGTACCCGGCCATGCGCCTGGCGAATGCCTGGCAATCGATCGCGGAAGTGTCGGCCATAGTGGCCGTGTCACCCGGGGGAACCGTGGAAACAGGGGGAGTGGATGCGCATCCTGCCAGCAGCAGCGCGCCGGCGGCGCCAGTCAAAACCAGCCGAAACACCTTGGCCGTCATGTAACCCCTCGAAACCCGAATCCGGACCTGCTCTGTTGGCAAGGGTCCGGCTATTGCTCACTACTTGCTGCAAACACGCGTTGCAACCGCCTTCGTGCCGCATGTGGGCACTTGGGTGTCGACCATAGCAGAAGGCGGACAGTCCCGGAATGCTCGGCGACCCGCGATGCGGCATGAAAACAACGAGGACATGCGTGCCTGCGCCGGCCCCCGGGCGTTTGCGCCGCGCCAAAGCAAAAACCCCCAGCCTTTTGGGGCTGGGGGTTCTGCAGTATAAGAGCCTGGCGATGACCTACTT
>NZ_JBYTEG010000037.1:0-38446 GCF_058792255.1 Cupriavidus sp. CPT47-8839-RL05A
TGGTGGCCGTTGGCGCGGTGCTAGGCGGTGCGCTCGCCTGGTGGCTGCAGGGGAATCGCTATGAGCGGCAGCTGTCCGAGCGCGGCCGTGAGCTGGCAGAGCTGCGCGCGACACACGCCTGGGAGCTCGCGGCTGCCGCAGACCTGACGCGGGAATGGAGCGAGCGCTACCGCGAGGCGGAGCGCAATGCGGGCCTAGCCCGCGACAACATCATGGCGCAAGCCAGGAAGGAAGCTGACGATGAAAAAATGGCCGCTGCTGCTGCTCTGGCTGAGTATCGCGCTGGGACTCGCCGGCTGTCCCTCGCCATCCGTGCCTATCAGGCCGGATCCGGTGCCGCCGCCGCGGATGCCGGCGCTGCCGGTCGACCTGGTGAAGCGCGAGCCGAACTTGATCCAGCGGCTGGAGCAGCTCTCTACGCCATTGCCGTCGACGGCAACCGGGGCATTCGCGATGCCAACACCTGCATCGACCTCTACAACGCCGTCCGCGACCAGCTTAACGCCGTAGCGGATCCGCCTGGGGGTGGTGGGTAGTTCTTGCCTTCCCGTGTTCCATAACATAACATTCGTAACGAAACATAACGTAACGAATAACGGAGAATGTTATGGCACGGGAAGCGACCATCACCCAGGAGCAGGTCAACGCCGCCGCCGACGCGCTGCGCGCCGCGGGCGCCAAGCCGACGGTGCGCGCGGTGCGCGAGCGGCTGGGCAACACCGGCAGCAATGCCACCGTGATGCGGTTGCTGGCGGTATGGCAGGGCGCGCAGGTCAAGCCCGCCGAGACCCCGATCACGCTGCCGGCGGCGCTGCAGCGCGCGCTGGTCGACTACGTCGGTCAGGCGGTGGCCGAGGGCAAGGCCGCGCTGGCTGCCGAGCTGGCCGAGCTCCAGCAGGTCAATGCCGATCTGGCCGGCGAGAGCGAGCGCCAGGCGGCGACGATCGAGGCGCTCGAGCAGGACCTGGAGGCGTCACGGCGCGAGCGCGATGCGCTGGCCGGGCGCGGCCTGCAGCTGGAGGAGGATCTCGCCACCGTCCGGGAATCGGCCGACGAGGAGCGCGCCGCGGCCGAGGGCGCGCGCACCGAGCTGGCCAAGGCGCTGCTGCGGCTGGAGGCGATGCCGCGGCTGGAGGAAGAGCTGGCGGCGCTGCGCGCCGCGCTCGAGCAGGAGCGCACCCAGCGCGCCGCGGCCGAGCAGGCGGCGGCGGTGGCGCGCGCCACGCAGGAGGCAGAAGCCAAGGCGCTGGCCAAGGCGGAAAAGGAACTTGCCGCCGCGCACGCCGAGCTGGAGAAGCGTCAGGCGCATATCTATGGCCTCAGTGATAAATATCACCAGATGCAGGGTGAGCTCTATCAGGCCAACGCCAAGCACGCCTACGCCGACGAGCAGCTGCGCCACGCGCAGGACGAGCTGGCGGCCGTGCGCGCCCAACTGGCGGCGCTGCAGCCGGCCCAGCCAAACGAGGCCGCCGACGAGCCCGCCACGCCGGCCCCGGCGCCCACCACCCCGACCCGGAGGCGCGCCAAATGACGACGCCTGTGCATCCCGCGCCCTGCGACTGTCTGAACGACTGTGGCGACGATCCGCGCCTGGCCACGTGCCAGGTCGCCAAGTGCGCATCCACAATCGCCCATGAGGCGGCGCGCCGTGCCACCGCCTGGCAGCGCTGCGAGGCGTGGCTGGCCACGCTGCCGGCTGCGGTCGACCGCGACGGTGCGCGGCTGGGGTGGCATGCCGCGCTGCGCCGCCGCTGACAAAACCTCTACTCGGCTTACCGCTTCATCTATGGGGCGCCGCTGGCGTGACACTTTCCGATATCGGCATCCCGATAACGGGGATTTCACATAAGGAACCTTACGCGAAAAGCGTCTTACTCGCCATAAACTGGGGTGAGGCGGCGCCGCGTCTTGCGGCTAAAGTGCCTTGTCCGGCGCAGCGGCGGCACCGGCGCGGCTGGTGAATTATCGGCATTGCCGTTTGCGCGGCATTTTTGGCTGGATCGATTTGCCCTTGGCTGGAAGCCGCGCCAGATAAGGCTTTCCCTGACTGTGCCCGCTTTGTTATGGAGTGATGCGGCGCGGCGCGCGTTTTACTTGCACTAGGTCGTTTTCATCTACTCGGCCATCACGCAGGAAGCCAACCTCCACCAGCTCGGCCAAGGCGCACTTGATGTCCGAGCGGAAGTGAAACAGGTTCTTGGCAGTCGATCCGCACAGCTTATGAATGGTGGCCACCTTGAATGGCAGCGGATCGCGGTGGGAGTGATAGAAAGAGTGCAGCCATTTGGCCAGGCGCCCCAGCTTGAGGCGCTGTTCCCACTCGATGCGTGAGTACTCGTCGCCGCCGAAGAGCGTCACGATCTCGCGCTCCAGGTAGACCACGCAGCTGCGCTTACCATCCGTGAGGCCATCCGCTGGCGTTAGGAACTTGCGAATGAGGGAGCCATGGTATGCCACCGGCAGTGCATCATGCCGGATCCGGACCATGGTCGGTGTCATCCGCTTGAGGCTCTTGTAGAGGCGGTCATAGTAGGCCTGGCTCACGTCCCAGCCGAGCTGCTTCAGCATGGCGTAGCCGGTAAATTCGATGCGGGTGCCGGCCGGTGAGTGGCGGGCCAGATGCAGCAGCTGCAGGAACACGTCTTCGTCGTCCTGGCGCAGTTCCTCGCCGGTGTACTGGATGTCCAGGCCCTCCATGCTGGCAATCGGCTCGTCCTTGAACATGCGTCGCTTTGGCCTGGCGTGGGTCACGTTGAACAGCGCGCAGCGAGCCAGGGAGTTGGGGAAGCCGCGGACGTTCTGGCCCCAGTTCGGGAACAGGGCCAGTTGCTCTTGCTTGGCGAGTGCGCGCTCCTGCGCGTTCTTGGTGAACTCGATCAGATCCATGGCGGTCAGTTTAGGGTCTCGATACTAAGGTGGAAAGCGGCGACTATCGGATTTCAGCCGATGGTCAGGCGCCCTCGCCTATCGGTTTTTGGCCGATGGTTTTGCCGTTTCTGTCTATCAACCATGGGGCGTGCCGGTGCGTGGTAAGCCTTGTGCTGCTGTGGGCAAGTGTGGGCAAGCTGTGGGCGGGCCATCGCCCGTCCATGGCTTGTCCTCACGGTGTCGCGTAGCGACATGTCCATAGCGGGAATGACCACTATCGGATTTCAGCCGATGGTTCGTGCCTTTGGTTAAAGGAGGTTAAAGAAGGTTAGCGCCCTGTGGAAAACCGCCTGAAACCCTTATCTGGCGTGGCTTTGCGAGTTATCCACCATCGGCTAAAAACCGATAGTGCATCGGCTGAAGTCCGATACCGCATCGGCTGGAATCCGATACCGCATCGGCTGAAATCCGATAGCCCTCTATCATCGTGCATCGGTCAAATTCCGATAGTTGTCCACAGCCCTGCCCTCCTCCCTCCAGAAAAAGTGTCCCCAGGTGGGACACTTTTCAGGCGCCCTCTTCCAGTAGCTCCTGCAGGAAGGCCTGCAACTTGTCGGCCTTCTCTTGCGGCAGCGCCTGATGCGAGACCTTGATCACCAGTTCGGTCGGGGTTCGTGCAATGGTTCCGATGCGCGCCCTGCCCTGCTTCAGGATGATTGGCTTGGCGGCTTCCGGCTTGTCCGAAGGTTTGGCTTCCGGCTGCTGCAGGAATGCGACTACCCTGCCCTGCTCCAGCTTGTTGTCGGCGACCAGATCCAGTGCTTCATTCAGTCGGCCGGCGATTGCTGGGGCATCCTTGATTGCCTGGACGATGTCGCTGGCCGCCCTTCTCCCGATCAGGTCGGGCTGTTTGCGCAGGCGCTCGGTGACCTCGTCGGGTAGATCGCGGAACGCGAGATAGCGATACAGCTCGGACCGGGCGAGGTTCAGAGCTTTCGCCAGATGGCTGCGCTTGGGGAACTGCTCTTCGAGCTGGCGCATGCCCTCGGCAATTTCAAAGTCCGTGAGGCCCTCGCGGTCGATGTTCTCCGACAGCGCCATGGCGGCCGCCTGGCCGTCATCGGCATCGACCACGATGGCCTCGATGGTTGGCTTGTTCAGCAGGCGATGGGCGCGCAGGCGGCGCTCGCCGGCGATCAGCTCGTAGCCGTCATCGAGAGATCGCACCGTAATGGGTTGCGTCAGGCCGATCTGTGCGATGGATTCGGCCAGGTCGCGGATACCCTCGTCGGAAAATGCCAGCCGCGGCTGGAAGCGATTGGGGGTGATCCGGTCGAGCGGGATCTTGGTGTGCTTGCGGCCGATGTCGAAGTCGTCAGCGAACTCCGCCTCGTGGTGGGTCTTCCGGTTGATCTCCGCCTGCTGCGCGAGCCGCGCCATGAGGTTCTTGCTCACGCTGCGGCCTCCTCGGCCAGAACGTCGTCGCTGACCTTGAGCTGCAGCTGCTTAGCCAGTGTGGCGGCCAGCTGGCGGAACTGTCGGGCCGGCTTCGAGCTGCGATCCACGCCGTGCGTGCTGGTCTTCAGGACGGCGGCCTTTTGCACTGCGGTGCCTTGTGAGATCTTCTCGGGCAGTAGCTTGCCGAACGTCTTCTCGGCTTGGCCGGCGAGCAGCTTGCAGATCGTTTGTCGATCGTCGTACTTGATCAGCAGTGCGCCAAGCATTTCGAGATCCGGATTGATGCGGCGGATTTGCGTGACCTTCTTGAGCAGATCCTCGGCGCCATAGAGGCCGTACTGGTCGCCGGCCTCGATCGGGACGATCACGTGCGTGGCGGCGGCTAGCGCGTTGCTGGCCAGCAGTTTGAGGCTGGGCGGGCAGTCGATCAGGATCACGTCAAACACCGCGATCGCGGGCTGCAGCTTGCTGCGCAGTTCTTCGTTGGGTCGAGGGGAGAGGTCCTTGAGTTCGTCCTCGGCCTTGCCCAGGGCGAGGCTGCCGGAGATCAGGCTCACGCCCTCGATGGTGGTTTCCTCCTGTACGGCGAGCGGCAGCATCGAGTCGTCGCCTGTGAGCAGCTCGGCCGACGACACGGGCACTTTGGAGGGGTGGGTATTGCCGATGTGCAGCGTGGCGTTGGCTTGCGGGTCGAGGTCGACGACCAGAACGCTGTTGCCCTGGCGCGCGAATTCGCTGGCCAGGTTGACGGTGGATGTGGTCTTGCCGCAACCGCCCTTGTGGTTGACGATGGCGATGACCTTGGCCTTCTTCGTTTCTTCGTTCATGGATTCCGTGTGCGTTGTAGTTGACACGCGTGAACGATATATGTTGAAAACGTGAATGGCAAGGCGCAAATAAAAAAGTGTCCCACTTGGGGACACTTTTCGCTGTGACGTTGCAGCCGCGCTACGAGGCGTTGTTTTGTGGGCTATTCTTCCACGTGCTAAAGGGGAGGCCGATCAATCGGTTGTATCGATGACGGGCTTCCGTGTCTGAATCAAGCTCTGTTCGTGATTGAATGCCGCACGCATCGCGAACAACAGCCGCGGCACGTTCTTTGTCGTGGAGAGTGTTGTGCTGGAGCCAGAGCGCCGAAAAGCGGTGCGACAGGAAGCGCTGGAACTGCGGGTTGCTGCACAGGATGCCCGCGGTGCGGGCGAGGGCTGGGTGGGTCATGGTTGCTCCTCGGGTGCGGACTGAGGCCGGCGATCTACCACGATCTCGCATTGCGCCTCGTATGCGTAGCCTGTGCTGTTGCTCCTCGATGACAGCCGGAGGCGGCTGATGCTGACATTGCCGCTGGTCAAATCCAGTCCGGCGCTCTCCGCAACAGCCTTTGCTATCAGGATCTCTAACTGCATCTGGTCCAGGTGAGCGAAATATCGCTCCTCGTTGACCTCTGACCGATTCACCTTGATCTCGCTCACAGTGTCTTCTCCGGGGTGGTGGTGGGGCGAAGGGTGGCGCGCTTCTGGCGAAGGATGGCAACCAGTCCTTCTCGGTCGATCTCGACGGCACCAAGCCGTATTGCGAGCGCGCGCTTGCTCTTGGCGATGTCGAAGTGTTCGTGGTGCGTGCCGGCCTTCTGGAGCCATTTACGGGCCACGCCGATCTTGTCGGCCATGGCCAGCAGCTCCTCGGATGAGTCGGCCAGCATGTGGCACATCACCATGCGGCCATAGCTGGCTTCCATGTCGTCAACGTAGACCGTCATGGGGCAACCCTCCGGAACTCCACCACCCAGACCCACGGGTTGGCATCCCATGCTCCGGCACCGTTGATGCTGTCCCACAACGAGCGGAATGCGTTGACTGCGGGGTCGCCGACCGCGGTGGCATGGCGTGCGTCAGTGCCATCGATGTGGTGGTCGCCAGCCATGTTCGTGGTGACTCCTTCTGCGATGGAATCCGCCTCGCTGCAGTCGTTCAACTTCTCCACCCGCACGCCGGTGATCTCCAGCGTCAGACGGCAGGCCCAGCGCGGCATGTGGATGCTGGGCCTCCAGCCTTGGCGCAGGTTGTCTTCGGCGTCCAGGTACTCGGGGATTGGGCCGCCGTCGGCCGCATACTGGCAGTACTTCGGAGATTTCGCGTCTGCGGGGCGATCCTCCCAGTCACCATCCCACATCGGACCTTGCCAGGTCTCGCGCACCCACAGGCGGTCGCCTGGCTGATACGGGCTATTGGTGTAGTCGCCGCTGTTCACCTCGCCGGCCAGCTCATTGGCGGCCAACTCGCAGCCAATAGTGCGATCCTTTCGCGGCTTCACCACGCGCCGTGTCTGAGACTTCTGGCCATCCAGGATGGAGCGCACCATGGCGCCGCTGAAGAGGATGGGGCGCTCAGCCATGTCGGGTCTCCGTTTGCGCGGCGGGATCACGGTCCAGGTAGTGGCGATACGCGCCCTCGATAAAAGCCTGCTCGATGAACGCGGCAATGGCCTTTGCTCGTTCTGCTTCGGGCTGGTAATTGGCCAGGCGCTGCGCGACCTCGCTGAGGCGGATTTCGGCCCCCCACATGGCTGCCATCGTCTGCAGCGCGGACAGGGCTTTGCCGAGTGCGCGGCGCTGGTTCGGAGTCAGGTCCTCAAGCTCTTCAGCCATTGCCGTGCTCCACGTTGGTGGTGATCGCCTTGATTCCATCCACGGAAATCACGCGCATCCGGTGCTGCTGGCCGGCCTTGTGGGCGATGTTGCGAACAGAGTTGATCGCTTCTTCTGCCGCCTGCCCGTAGACCTGTGAGAGGGCGCATTCAGGGCCCCAGCTGCCGACGTGGACCTCGACAGTCAGTGAAACGGTGGCTACTGTGGTGGTGCGGATGCGTTGCTTGTGTCGTTCAGCCATTGATCGTCTCCGCCTTGATGGCACGCTGCGCGGCGTCCAGCAGTCGCTCGCGCAGCGTCTGGTGCGGTTCGTAGGACACGCCCAACGCTTGGCGAAGCATGTCCAGCTCAGTGCGCACGTCGTCCAGCATGTCGCGGTTGGCGGAGGCCTCGTTGTGCAGATCGGTGATGGCGTCTTCGAGGCGCTGCGCGAGTGCGTTCCCGCGGCCCGTAATGGCGGCGGCATGCTCTGCCCACTCCCCGCTGTCGAGCATGGTCAGCATTGCTCTGACAGCTGCCACCAGGTCGCCTTGGCCGACTGCCGTGGAGGTGGCCAGCAGCTCGTCGATCGCGGCGAGAATCGGCTCGGCGCCACCGTCATTGGGATCAAGGCCCAGCTTCTCGTTAATGAGCCCGAGGTCAGAGCAGGCGGCCTGGAACATGCGTCGATACTGTGCCTTCGTGGTCGGGTCTGTGTCATCGTCGGCGGCGGTGGTATCGGTGCCCCAATGAAGTGTGATCGAGGTCCCGGCGTACATGCGATCTGGCGCCTGATGGCCGAGCTGCACGACAAGCTCACCGCTGCGGCGTTTGATGCGCGTGACCTTTGCGGCGAACGGTGATGGATGGGCCCGGCGCGAGTAGCGCGGCAATTCGGGCTTGCGGCGTGCATAGAGGGCGCTGGGGCCGTCTTCGGATTCGAAGATCTCCAGCAGCACCCAGCCGTCGCCGGCCGGCATGGATGGATTCCAGAAGCTGCAATCAGTGTTCTCGGCTTCGGTGTAGCGGTCCCACGCGACTCTGTCATCGTCCTCCATTGCGACCGCATCGCATTCCAGTCCGAATGCGCTAAGGAACTCAGCGATGCAGACGTTTTCGCCGAGGGAGGGCATGGCGGGGTGTTGCAGGTGGCCGTTCGCGTCGCGGCGAATCTCCCGCGGGGAGAGCAGCTCGTCGGCCAAGTTTTCGAGGTCGATGAAGCTGGGCCATGCGTTTAGCAGCGCAGTGCGGTACTGGCCGAGAGATTGAAACGTGGCGGCGTAGCCGTCGTTGGCGATCAATGCGCGAAATGGATTCATGGTCATTCCTCGAAAAGCGCCACCTGGCGCGTGTCAACTTCGGTAGGGGAGGGCTCGGCCTTGCCGGCGCGCTGCAGTGAGGCGTCCGGCATAAGTCGCGGCGGCCGCATGACGTGGCCGCCGGCGTAGACGTGCGCGAACAGCTGGCGGATGGCGTCGACCGGATTCGCGCAGGCCTTTGCTTGGCCGGGGATGAAAAGCCCAGCGTTGTGCGGGATGAGCTCGCTCCAGGCGCAGCCCAGCTCGCGCGCGAGATCCGTCATGGCGGCCTCGATGGCGCTAGCCACGTCAGCGTTTCCGCACGCTGCGGCGGCGATCGCAGTCGGCTGCTCGCCTGGCAGGACCTCGCGCACCAGCACACGCTCGATCTCGGCCGAGCTGCGGTTCCAGGCGCTGCGGTCCATGCACATCACGCCGCGGATCGGGCTGGTGATCGCGGCATACCATTCGCGCGGTTGTGCTTGGGCGCTCATGCTGGGGCCTCGCTATTCGTCGTGGCCCGGGCTTTGGCCTCGGCGTAGTGCGCCTCACTGCAGAACCCTTGCTTCATCCAGCCGATGTGCGAGGGTCGGCCGCAGAAGCATTGCGGCATGGGATTAGACTGGTTGGCATCGAACCAGGCCTGTGCTTCCTTGCCGTACAGCGCGTCTTCGTCCGGGATGTGACCCGGTCCACATAGGGTGTTGTGGATCCAGCTCATGGCATCGTCGGCGCCGCGCCCGTGTTCCCACTCGATCCAGGCGGCCTGCATCACGACGACCTGGTCATGCACGATGTTTGAGAGCGATGAGGTGAGTGTTTCGAGCTGCTTGACCTCGGTGGCCATGGCTTCGCGACTGCCATGAAGAAAAGCGCGCCTGGCGTGCTCGGCTACCACCTGCTCATCGGCGCCGCGGGCGCGCAACATCGCGGCATAGTTGGCCACGTTGATCAGCTTGCCTTTGCACATGGCTTCGGCCATCAGCTGCGAAAGCCGCTCGATGGAGCATTCGAGCGGGTTGTCCCAGCCGCCAGCACCTTCCTTGCGCTTCTCGGCCAGCTTGGCTTTCATGGCGTCGGCCATCTGGTCTACGGCGATGTCGTCGACGTTGGGGCGGCGCGTTTGTCGGAGGGTGTGCGCCTCGCGCGAGGTGGCGGCGAGTCGCAAGCCTTGTTCTTCAGGGATGCGTGCGCCGATGCTGGTGATGGATGGCGCGCGGTTGGTGCGGTGATGCTTTGGCATGGAGATCTCCGGTGTGATGGTTCAGCTGGCCAGCAGTTCGTCGAGGGTCTTGCCGTCTTTGAGTGCCTGCTCGACCCAGCCTGGGCGTTTGCCGCGGCCGGTCCAGGTGTTGCCGTTCTCGTCGCGGTAGCGCACCGGTGGTCGTGCTGGCTTGTTTGTGGCGGTTGGCTTCGGCGCCGCCTTCTTCGGGCCGCGCAGGATCTTCGGCAGCCAGCCGGTGCCGGCGAGCAGCTGCTCAGCGTTGGCGGCCAGGTCAGCCTTCTTCATGCTGGCCAGCGGCGCAGCGGCCTTCTTGCCGCAGGCCTCGGTGACAGCCGCGATCGCCATCGTCTTCGGCACGAGGCTTAGGTAGCTGATGGCCAATGCCATCAGCTGCTCGAGCGAGGCCTCGCCGGCGCGATAGATCTGGATCATCTTCGGCGACACATTGGCCAGCTTGAGGCGGCGCTGCACCACCAGCGGCGTGACACCAAAGCGGGCGGCAATGTCCTCGGTGGCGATGCCGGCGTCGACCAGGCGCTTGAATGCTTCGAACTCATCGGCCGGGTGCATGGCCTCGCGTGCGCTGTTCTCCGCGATGCTGGCTTCTTCTGCGTCGAGGCCTTGGCGCAGGGTGCAGGGGACCAGGTGGTCGGCGTCGAGGCGGCCCTGCTTGACCAGCATCTGCATCGCGCGCAGCCTGCGGCCGCCGGCGACGACTTCATGGCGGCCCGTCGATGGCCCGTCGTCGGGCTCGTCGGCTACAACCAGGTTCTGCAGCAGGCCGTGCGCGGCGATTGATGCGGCCAGCTCAGCCAGCGCGGCCGGGTTGGTTTTGCGGGCGTTGCGCGGGGAGAGGATGAGTTGCGAGAGGGGGATCTGACGAAGTGTGTCGACGGACTGATGGGCGTTCACGGGTACTCCTATCGGTTAGGCGCTGGGGGAGGTGGGGATCTGCGCGGTGTCCATGGCGTCGCGCAGCTGAAAGGTCTTCACTAAATCGCGCGCGTAAGCGACGGTCATCTGCATGGCTTCGGCGCGCAGGGTGGGGATGGCGTCTCGCAGCGCGGCGAGGTCGCCTTCTGCGAGCGGCATGCAGTGCTCTAGCTTTGCCTTGAAAACCTGCAGCGGGCGCAGTGGAACCTGGCGCCGCTGTCGCTTGCTGTGGATCTCGTAGAAGCCGATGACGCCTTCGAGAGAGGGGCAGAGCTGGTACCAGGTCTGCTCTCCGCGGGCTTGGAAAATCGGCACGCCATCCGGTGTCGCGTCAGTGCAGCCGTCGGTCTCCATGGAGGTCAGGATGTGGTCAAGCGGGTCGAATATGGAAGCGCAGCGCCACGGCTCGGCGCGCACCTTTATTCCGTCGCCGTTCCACGCGGGGCGATGGGCTTTGCGTGGCTTCTTGTTGCGGCTCATGGCGGTCAGGTGGTGAGAAACTCGGCCTCGCCGACGAGTGCATCGAGCACGTCGAAGGCGCGGAAGCCGCCGCGCGTGGCGTCGACTTCGCGGTCGATGGCGCGCAGCACGATTCCGTTCGTCGGTCCAAAGCTCGGCATGCTGGGGTCGAGCAGGTGCACGATGACGCCGCCGCGGACATAGACCTCCTGCGCCTCGATCTGGCTGCTTACGTCGAGGACCAGAACGTGGTGGCCGGCATCGTGCTCGATGAGTAGGTCATCGGTGACGAGTGGCGTGGTGATAAAGGCATGGGTGCGCATCAGGTAATCGGCTACGAGATCCTGGCCGACACCGGGCTGGCCGGTGAGTGCTATCAGCATGGTGAAGTCCTCAGTCGAGGTCATTGGCCTGCAAGCGCTTCAGGTCGATCGCATCACGTGTCTTGCGATCACGCTGGCGTTCGGCGAGGCGCTGGGCCTTCAGGCGGGCCGTTATCTGGCGGATCAACGCCTTGCGGATCGCTGGCTTCTTGACCTCCTCCTCGGCAATGCCGCTGCCCTTGACGCGCAGGAACTCAGCGATCAAGGCGGCATTGGAGAAGGGGCGGCGATTCATGCCAGGCGGGCGCCGGGAGGCGGTGGCGCGGCGTATGGCCGCACCGGCATCACGCGTGGTAGACGGGCGTGGCGGGTTCTGCGTGACCGTCCTGGTGGACGGCGTAGGCGTGGGCGCCAGCAATGCCGGCCGAAATGATGGTGGCGAGGATCCAGCCTTTGATGCGCTTGCTCTTTTTCATGGTGGTTCTCCGATGGGCCGCGCCGAATGGCGCAAACGGGACATAGATTACCAAAGGGTAATTTTCACCGCAATACCAAAAGGTGATATTTGTGCGCGTACTGGTGCCTTAGGCGCCACCCCTTGGCATTTTGGAAGAGTGGCCGCTCCCCCGCCGCAGATCCTTTTGTGGGAGTGGTTGGCCCGCCGGCGCTCTAGGTCGCTCTCGGTGCAGGCCCGCCAGCGCTAGTGGTTACAGCAACTCGAAAGTGGCTGTCACGACAACTCCGCAGATGTGGTCGTCGCTCTGCATGCGCAGAAAGCGATTTGGCCATTCGGGGTTGAGCGCTTCGAGGTATGGCTCGCCGTCGACCTGGACGAGCTTCTTGAAAGTTGCTTCGTTGCCGTTGCGGCGCACGATTACAAACTTGCCCGGCATCGCTTCCGCGTCGGGATTGACAAACAACAGCATGCCTTCCGGGAAAGAGGGCGACTGGCCGGCTGGTGCGGTCATCGAAAAACCCTTTACCCGCAGGACGAAGCCGTGGGGGCTCAGGTCCTTGTGGCAATAGTGATACGCCTGCGCCGTAGCAGGCTCGAAGTTATCGGCAATCTCAGTCCACATCCCCGCTTGCACCCATGAAATTTCGGGATAAGGGCGCGGCTTCAGATCCGGCCCCGCCTCAAAGTTATCTCCCGATGAAGGGAAATTGTAAGCATGCGCTGAGGAGGCGGCACTTATTTGGGGCAACAGAGGGGCGTTCGGGTCGTAGGGGATGTCGAGCCAGCCGGTCGGCATCTCAGCCTTGTCTTCCAGCTTGCGTGCTTTCTTCTCTCCAAAGCCTTTGGTGCCGCGCAGGATGGCAGAAATCTCCCCCTGGTTCTCGCCGGTCTGGCGGATGAACTCGGCCTGCGTCTTGTACTTCAGCTCGATCAGGCGTTGGAGGCGCGCGCGGCGGTTGTCAGCGATGGTGGTCATAGGGCGAATTATCCCTAGCTATTACTTTTAGGTAAAACACTAAAAAGTACTCGCCGGCATTACTTTATGGTAATCTCCGGTCGAACATGGACAAGTTGCTCGCCTATCTCAACAGCCTCAACAAGACCGACCGCGCGGCGTTTTGCAGGGCGATCGGTACGACAGAGGGCTATCTCCGCAAGGCCATCAGCACCGGGCGCGCACGGCATTTCAAGTGTGAGCTGTGCGTCGCGATCGAGCTTCATTCCGGTGCCATGGTGACCCGGAAGGACCTGCGGGAAGACTGGGCGAAGGTTTGGCCCGAAATGACTTACGTCACGATCCAGCTACATCGGATGCCGGGGCGTGAATAGGGGTTGTGGCAGGGGAGCTGCCCGGGGTGCGTTGCGCCCGCCCCCGACGCTGGGAGGCAATTCGCCGTCTCTCCAGAGGGGATAAAAGGCGGAGAAGTTTTGGCTTGGGTTGGAACATCGTTTCTCCCTAAGTTCGCGGTCATGGCGCCGCGTTTGAGACGAAGCATATACGGCTGTGACGTGGAGGCGACACGGCCAAATTCCGGGGGTTTACCGAACGTGACGAACCAGTATTCAGACATCGATCAGCACGAGGCTCTCTACAGCCTCGCGCGTAGGTATCCGGGCAGCATTGAGGCTCTTGCGCACGCGATGGGCCGGCGCCAAAACAAGACGGTCTCGCCAAACGTGCTGCGTAACAAGCTGCGGCCCGGTATTGACACGCATTTTCTTAACGCTGAAGAGTACTCATTGGTTGTCGAGCTGTGCCAGGAGGCTGGCGTTGCTGGATCCAGTGTCCCGGTGCAGGCCATATGCTGGCGCCATGGCATGGTTGCCATTCCCCTGCCGCAAGTGGATGCGGCGGCGCCGAGTGTGGCTGTCGCCATGCGGCAGGCGGGCGCAGCGGCGCGTGAATTCGGCGAAATGATGGCCGAATTCTCCCTGGCCGCGGCCGATGGGATGATCACGCGCGGTGAAGGGGAGCGGGTGCTGACCGAGATCCAGCATGCGATGACCGCGCTGACGATGCTTCGGGAGTCGATTGAAGCGGTTACTGTCTCCGACGAAATCCGCAAGCTCACATGACGCGAATCGATCTGTTGCCCGGCGCCCCGAGCGTGGCGCCGAAGGGTCACGTGCGCCCGAAACTCGTCCTGCGGCCGCGCAAGCCCCTCACCAAGCGCGAGCTGACTTCGGTCTTCGGCCGCGTCAGAAAGCGCGTTCTGAAGGGTGGTGAGCCCTTCGGCATCTTTGTCATCAAGCACGGGGAGGGGCGCGTCTTCCGGCTGCTCAGCATCCGAGATCCCAACTTTGAAGCGCAATTCCGCGTCAACAAGGCGCTGCAGCACATGGTCGGGATCTACGACGGCAGCGCCGAGCTGAGCGATGTCTATGACGACCTGTACCACTTTGATCGGCTGTCGGCCGCATGAAGATGGAAGTCCGCTTCCGGCCGGACATGGCGTGCTGCAAGTCGACGCGCGAAGCGATCGGCCTGTCCTGCGCGCAGCCCTATCAGTTGTGCTGCGCCTGGCATGAGACGTGCCGCTTGGCGGACGAAAAGGGGCTGCGCGGTCTGAGCGCCTTCGCCAAGCATCTGCTTGGCTTTTGGCCGTTGCGCGACGTGTTCTGGGTCTTTGCTGCAGCCGGCCAGATGTCGGCGCTGGCGCAGATCTGCAGCGAGCGCTGGGAGCGGATGCCCGACGCCGTGGCCCGTGCCGCCTACCGTTCGGAAGTGGTCGCCGCCACGCAGGCGTATCGCGTGGAGTGCGGGCCCGACAACCCGGCTGCATTCGTGGCCACGTTCGATTTTCTCTGTGAGGCCGCCGCTGTGCGGCCGTAGCTCATTTCCCTATGGATTATCCCATCGCATCAATCGGCGCCCTTCAGCAGGAGGGCGCTCGCGCCGCCAAGAGCGGCGAGTCTCCCTATGTAAATCCCTATGCAGCGGGTACGGATCACCATGAGGCCTGGGGCGTTGGCTATGCGTTCGGTGTGCTAGTCAGCCTCAGCGTGCGCCAGGCGATCGATGCGCGCAGTGCTAACCAGCGAGGTGCCGCCGCATGACCGCGTTTGCCATTGGTGATGAGGAGTGGGCCGCTACGCGCAAGGTCGACCACCTCGCGCGCGACCTGTACAACGCGCTGCGCCGGCGTATGGACTTCGCTACCGGCATCGTGGGCGGGTTGCCGACGCGGCGGATCTCCTGGTATGCGCTGCGTGAGGACACCGAGCTGGAGAGCCGCCCCGGGGTGAGGGGCGGCAAGCCGTCCGAGCAGGCGCTGCGCCGCCGCGTCGAGCAGCTGGAGAAGGTGGGCCTGGTGGAGTCCATCGGCACCAAGCTGCAGCTGCGGTTCCGCCTGCTGCTCGCCCGCCGGTCTTCGTTCGACCCGAAAAAAGCCGGAGGGGGTGCGGAAGTATCTAGAACTGCCTCGAAACCAGCGCCGGGCAAGGGTTCCAAGGGTTATGCACAGGGGAGGTCGGGGCGGAAAGCCGGCACACATCAGGTCTCCGGTAAAACCAATACCCCTCCCAACCCTCCCCGCGATTCGCAGGGTGTTCATCCAGCCCCCCACGCCTGCGGCGCGGGAGGTGAGATGGACCCCCAACACCACCAGGCGGGTACCGATAACGGTGCCGATCAGCCGCCGCGGTCGGCAGAGTCCAGTGAGAAGGCAATTACGCCACCCCCCCACGCCTGCGGCGCGGGGGGCGAGTCGGACCCCCAACCCCCTCGCGCAACAGCGCAGCAGCTCTCAGAGGAACGTCACGAGCACGAGAACGGCGGCGGGGAGGGGCCTCCGGCCCAGCTTGCAGAGAGGGGGGTGGGTGCGCTCGAGTGGGAGGAGCATCTGGCTTGGCCGGTGCGCGTGACGCCGGAACAGCGGGCCTACCTTGCACAGGTGAAGCGCGAGGAGGGCGAAACGCTGCTCCAGCGTGTTTTGGACGAACTGCGAGGCGCTGTGGCCTCCGTGCCCGGCGGCATCAAAGACGAGTGGGCGTACTTCCACGTATTGTTGCGAAATGCGAAAGAGAAGGGCGATGCGTGGCAGACGGTCTATGCCGAAAAAATCGCCCTCGCACGACAGAATGTTGCGCGGACCATGGCGCAGCAGAAGGTCGAGGACGCCGCGTACGCGGCATCGATCGGCGGTGTGCCTGGTTACCCTGGTAAGGGCGAGTTGCGCAAGTTGGTGCGTGGCGGTGCCCAGCGATGACAGTGCGCGAATTGAGTCCGGAGGCGGCGTACGCTGAAGCGGTCGAGCAGCTGCCGCTGCGCGCTGCGCGGCGCGATCAGTGGAGCAGCCGCGCGGCGTTCTGGACGGCGGTGCGCTATGGCGTGGGCGAGATCCGGCCCGGCATCTGGTCGGTGGCTGCGGCGCGCTGGACCAGGCTGTGGGAAGTCGCGCGGCGTGAACACCTGCCGCCGATTCCCGGCATTCCCGAAGTCGAAAACCTGCCGGCAACGGCCTCGGTAGCTGAACGCGGGATCGCGTCGGTCCGGGCCATCGTCGGGAAACGGAGGTGAGCATGGCGAGTAATGACTGGGTCAAGGATCGACTGCGCTCCTGGGCAGCCTGGCTGCACAAGGGGAATGGCGGGCGCGGCTACGGGGAAAGCAGCCTGACGATCGACGAGGCGCGCACGGTGCCGGTGCGCCCGTTCGTGGCCACCTTCGAGGATGAGTGCGAGCGCACGCACAAGGCCGTGCTGAAGCTGCCGCTGGACATGCGCAAGGTAGCAATGGGCTTCTACGTCGACGGCCTGCCGGCGCGCGATGTGGCCAAGCGCGTGAAGGTCAGCGAACGCCAGGCGTACCACATGAAAAAGACGCTGCATGTGATGGTGAAATATTGCCTTGAGAATCAGAACGTTAAGAGCCCCCCCTTTCACCTGCTCTTGCAATCCGTGCAGTGAATCAGTAGATTTCCGCTACGCTGTGCGCTCGGTGCGTGCGGTGAAGATGAAAGCCCGGCCCGGTCCTCCGCGTCGGGTTTTTTCATTTCCGGAGCGCGTCATGTACCTGTGTCTGCTTGGAATGGCCGTGGGCTCGATCATGACTCGCGAACTGCTGGATCACGGCGCGGCACGCGCAGAACGGAGGCAGCGACGACATGAAAGGAATTCGCAGACTGATCGCCTGGTGGCGAGGAAGCAACCAGCTGCCGCTGATCCGCATGCCGGTGCCAGCAATGCCGGCGGTGGCGCGCTCACCGGAGCCGACCCTGATGGGTGTGCGCAGCCCTGACGTTTTCGCCTCGCGCGCGCTGCTGCAGGCTGCGGTGTCAGTCCCGCGTCGCGCGCCGGTGCCGCGTGTCGCGGCGGTTCCAAGTGCTTCCCGCGCGAGTGGGGACGATGAGGGCATGTCGATGCTGCCGGCCGCGATGCTGCTGGCGTCATACAGCTGCGATGGGGCTGCTGCCGACGAAGGCTCGTTCGGTCTGCGCGATGCGGTGCCGCTGGGCGCCGGTGGCTCGTTCGATGGTGGTGGGGCGACGGGCAACTGGGATGCAGGTGGATCGGATCCGGCGAGTAGCTTCTCGTCGGATTGACGGTGTCTCCTCCCCTGAAAGCGAGTCGGTCGCGATCAGGGTTTCCGGGGCCGAGGCGCGTGTCTCGGCCCTTTTCTTTTTCTCCCTGGCTCGCACTGGCGGGCCGTTCCCGATAGGCCGGCGCGTTCTCCCCGTTCGCGCTGGCCTTTCTTTTTGGGGTTCGACATGGCTCGACTCATGGGGTCGTACGACCCATTCGTGCAGCAGCTCGTCAAGGTGTTGGGGCTGCCGCGCAGCACACGATCGTTTGAGCTGCGATGCGCAGTCGATGAGGTGGTGACGGTCAAGTGCGAGTACTTCCCAGGCCGGGATGATGCGACCGGGTTCGATCCGGTTCCGGTACTTGCCGAGTATCGCCTGGCGCGGCAACAGGACGTGCCGTCCACGATCCTGTTGCCGCAACCTGCCAGTCGCGGTGCATGCAGTGGTGAGGTGGCGGCCGTCGCCGTGATGTCGGTTGCGCTGCTGGTGGTAGGCGGGATCTGGTTGGCGGTGCGTTGATGCCGGGGCGTGCTGCATCGATCTGCCGAGCACCTGGCTGTGGCCGGCGTATCGCTGAGCCGGGCTACTGCGAGACGCACGCGCACCTTGCGTCGCAGTGGTCGCGGCGGCAGGACCGCAAGGGCAGCACCACGCAGCGCGGCTATGGCTGGCAGTGGCAGAAGCTGCGCGCATCAGTGTTGCAGCGTGATGGTGGCCTGTGCCAGCCCTGCATCAAGCTGGCTCGCGTGACCGAGGCGACGGACGTCGACCACATCGTGTCGAAGGCGAACGGCGGAACAGATGACCCGGCCAACCTGCAGGCGATCTGCGTGACCTGCCATAAGGCGAAGACAGCGAGGGAGCGTCAGCATGGCGGAACTTGAAGTGCGTGTCGTGGTGCGCGTGGCCTGGTGGGTGAGGCTGTACCTGCGGTCTGTGTCGACGTTCGCGAAGCTGCATGGTCTGTCCCCGAACATGCGCAAGGTCGAGCGCGTCGTGCGCGCAGGGACGTGCGTGGTGTTGATCGATGCCAGGGGGCGGCCGATTCCGGCCGCACGGCGGCGGTCCTGATGGCCTTCCGGGTGCGCGATGCTGCACCCACACCCCGGGGGGTATGTGATCTCTGGGGCGCCCGGCCACCTGACCGACCGTTCCGTGCTTTTTTTGTGTGCGCAGGTTTTGGAGGGGGGGGTGCTATGCCTCCCTGAGGAGAGATGGGAAAACGTGGACCGCAACCGACGCCGAATGTGCTGAAGCTGGTACGGGGCAACCCGGGCAAGCGACCGATGAACCTGGCTGACGGGGTCAACCCGCTGGTCGAAGTGCCGGACATTCCGAAGCATCTGAGCCGCGAGGCGCGCAAGGAATGGAAGCGCATCACGCCGCTGCTGGTCGAGGAGGGGCTGATCGCCAAGATGGACCGCGCCATGCTGGCGCTGTACTGCCAGGCGTGGGGCCGCATGGCTGAACTGGAGGCGGCGCTCAACGCCAAGATCGCCGTGCAGGTCGAGAAGGGCTACACGTACGAGGCCGCCGTCGAGGACTGCTGCTACGACATCACGCCCAAGGGCTTCCGCCAGCAGGCGGCTCTGGTCAACATGATTCGCCAGCAGGCCGACGCGGTCGCCCGTTACTCGGGCCATTTTGGCATGTCGCCGTCGCAGCGCGCGCGCATCACGCCGTCGAGCAATCAGCCGCAGCTGCCTGGCATGGAGGCGGCGACGGCGGCCCCGGCCGGTTGGGGGAAATTCCAGAAATGAGCTACGTCGACGTCGCCAACCAGTACGTCGCGGACGTGCTGTCGGGCGCGATCGTCGCGTGCAAGTGGGTAAAGCTCGCGTGCGAGCGTCAGCAGCTCGACCTGGAGCGCGCCGCGGCCGCCGATCCGGCCTTCCCATATCGCTTCGACGAGGCGGCGGCGGCGCGGATCTGCGATTTCATCGAGCTGCTGCCGCACACCAAGGGTCGCTGGGCGCGCACGAAGGAGCGCATCCGGCTGGAGCCGTGGCAGGTGTTCATCCTGACCACGGTATTCGGCTGGCTGCATCGCGACACCGGCCTGCGCCGGTACCGGCGTGCCTACGAAGAGGTCGCGCGCAAGAACGGCAAGTCGGCGAAGAGTTCGGGCATCGCCCTGTACCTGTTCGGTGCGGACAACGAGCCGGGCGCCGAGGTCTACAGCGCGGCCACTACGCGCGACCAGGCGCGCATCGTCTTCGACGACGCGCGGCGCATGGCCCTGCGCGAGCCGGAAATGTGCGAGGCGCTGGGCATCGAGGTGCTGCAGCACCAGCTGCTCATCGAGGAGGAGGCGAGCAAGTTCCTGCCGCTGTCCGCTGAGGGCAGCACGCTGGACGGCCTGAACATCCACGGCGGCATCATCGACGAGCTGCACGCGCACAAGACGCGCGACGTGTTCGACGTGATCGACTCGGCCACGGGCGCGCGCGACCAGTCGCTGCTGTGGATGATCACCACCGCCGGTACGGACCGCACCGGCATCTGCTACGAGCAGCGCACGCATGCGACCAAGATCCTCGATCGTGTCGTCGAGGATCACACCTTCTTCGCGATCATCTTCACGCTCGACGATGGTGACGACTGGACCGATCCGGCGGTGTGGATCAAGGCCAATCCGAACCTGGGCGTGTCGGTGCTGGTCGATGACATGGAGATGGCGTGCCGAAAGGCTGTGTCCATGTCCAGCGCGGTGGCGAACTTCCTGACCAAGCGTCTGAACGTCTGGGTCAACGCGGATTCTGCCTGGATGGACATGCGCGCCTGGGACCGGTGCGCGAACCCAAATCTGCGTATCGAGGACATGCGCGGGCTGGAGTGCTACATCGGTCTCGACCTGGCCAGCAAGATCGACATCGCGGCCGAGGTGAAGCTGTTCCCGCCGCAGGCCGGACGCGAGAAGTGGGCGCTTTTCGGCCGCTACTACCTTCCGGAACGTGCCGTCGAGAACAGCACCAACAGCCAGTACGACGGCTGGCGCCGCCGCGGGTTGCTCACCGTCACGGACGGCGAGGTGACCGACTACGACGAGATCGAGGATGACATCCGCGCGGATTGCGCTGCCTTCTCGGTGGTGGAGGTCGCCTTTGACCCGTTCCAGGCCACGCAGCTGTCGGGACATCTGATCGCCGAGGGCATCCCGATGACCGAGATGCGCCCGACCGTGCTGAACTTCAGCGAGCCCATGAAGCAACTGGAGGCGCTCGTGCTCGAGGGAAAGATCGAGCACAACGGTGATCCGGTGATGACCTGGATGATCAGCAACGTGGTCGCCCACCTGGATAGGAAAGACAACATCTATCCGAACAAGGAGCGTCCGGAGAACAAGATCGATGGTCCGGTCGCCGCGATCATGGCGCTCGGACGGGCGATGGTGACGCAGGAAACCAATGACATCACACAGGGCTTCGTCGAACTATGACCGCAACAGATACCTGGGACAGGGCGCGGCAGCTTGCCGCTGCGCCTGGATCTCCCATCCTCACTGCCTGGCGAGCTGACCGGGAGGCCAAGCGCCAGACTGCGGCCGTGCGCAATGATGTGATCGCCTCCAGCGATCCGCGCGTGCTGGAGCTGTTCGGCGCCAGCCGCGCGGCGTCCGGCGTGGCCGTGACCGCCGACAGCGCCATGCGCGTGTCGGCGGTCTTCGCCTGCGTGCAGCGCATCGCGGGCTCGATCGCCAGCATGCCAATCCATCAGTACGAGCGCACCTCGGCAGGGCGCGTGCCGGTGGAGAACGCGCCGCTGTGGTGGCTTCTGAACGAGCAGCCGACGGCGCGCTACTCCGCCGCCAGCATGTGGGAGGGACGGGTGTCCAACACGCTGCTGCGTGGTGATGGCTTCGCGTTCATTGGCCGTGGCCGTGCCGGAGAAATCCGCGAGCTGGTCCCGTTGCCGTGGGAGGCCGTGGAGGTCGAGCGCGAGACTACGGATAGCGGCGACCGGCTCAAGTACTACGTCAATGACGTGCGCCGGTACGGTGCCGATCAAGACGACATGCTGCACTTCCCCGGCTTCGGTTTCGACGGCCTGCGCAGCATGAGCGTGATCCAGTGGGCGGCGCGCAACGCCGCCGGAAATGCGCTGGCCATGGACGAGTACAGCGGGCGGTTTTTTGCCGGCGGCGCCCATCCGTCCATCGTGCTCAAGGCGCCGGGCAAGATGAGTTCGGACCAGGTCGGCAACCTGCAGGCGGCGTTCGCGGCGAAGTACAGCGGCCTGGACAACGCCCACAAGCTGCCGCTGGTGCTGACCGAGGGCCTGTCGGCGGAAAACCTGAGCCTGTCGGCCGAGGACGCGCAGCTGCTCGACGCGCGCAAGTTCCAGGTGGTCGACATCGCGCGGGCCTTCGGCGTGCCGCCGCACCTGATCGGCGAGACCAGCGCCTCCACCAGCTGGGGGTCGGGTCTCGAGGAGATGAGCCGCGGCTTTGTCACTTTCACGCTGCAGCAGCACCTGGTGCGCATCGAGCAGGAGCTGAACCGCAAGCTCTTCCGCACGGCGAAGTACTACGTCGAGTTCAACCGCGACGCCTTGCTGGAAGGCAACAGCAAGGCGCAGTCGGAGTACTTCCGTGCGGCGCTGGGCGGGCCGGGTTCGGGCGCTGGCTGGATGACGCCCGACGAGGTGCGTCGGATCAAGAACCTGCCACCCGAGGGCGGCGCTGCCGCCGAGCTTTTCAACCCTGCGAACGAGGCCGCCGCGAGCGGCGCCGGAGCCAAGCCATGAAGAAACTGATGCAACTGCTGCGGGACAACGCCGCAGCCGAGCGCAAGCCGCTCAACCTGATCCGCGACGAGGCGGCGGCCGTGGCCACCCTCTACATCTACGACGTGATCGACGCCTACTGGGGGGTCGCCGCGGCGGACGTGTCGAAGGTGATCTCCGGGCTGGACGCCGCCACCACGCTGCGCCTGCGGATCAATAGCCCTGGCGGCGATGTGTTCGAGGCGCGGGCGATCGCGGCCGCGATTCAGCAGCACCCGGGCAAGACCATCGCTGCCATCGACGGCCTGGCGGCGAGCGCTGCCACCACGATCGCTGCGGCAGCCGATGAGGTGGAGATCGTCGACGGCGGCTTCTACATGATCCACAACGCCTGGACGCTCGCCATGGGCAACAAGCACGACATGACGACCACGGCCGAGCTGTTGGACAAGGTCGACGGCGCCATCGTGGCCGACTACACCAAGCGCACCGGCAAGAGCAAAGAGGAGGTCGCCGCCTGGATGGATGCGGAGACGTGGTTCACCGCCCAGGAGGCGGTCGACAACGGCTTTGCCGACCGGATTGCCCAGCCAGCCGGCGATGCCAAGAACGCCTCGGCGCGCCAGTTCAACCTGGCGGCATTCAGCAAGACGCCGCAGGCGCTCCTGGCTCCGCCTCCACAGCCGGAGCCGGAGATCGACGCCGCTGCCCTGCGCGCCGCGAACGAGCGGCGACTCAGCCTGTTTTCTGCCTTCGCCTGACGCGCTTCCGCATCAGCGACACGGGCCGCCTTCGGGCGGCCTTTTTTCTTGCTCACTTCACCCTGAAAGGAACCCGCATGAGCATGCAAGCCCTCCGGGAGCGCCTCGCCGCCCTCAAGAAAGACGCCCGCCACCTGCTGGACGAGAAAGGCTCGACCGCCTGGTCCAAGGAAGACCAGGGCAAGTTCGACAACCTGGTCGACGAGGCCGAGCGCGTCGAGAAGCAGATCTCGGCCCACCAGCGCATGTTGGACGACGAGGCCGAGCGCCGCTTCGACAACGTGCCGCGCAACGATCCGAACAAGGACAAGACCCAAGCCCGTCAGGGCGTGGAGCTGTTCCTGCGTAAGCTGACCAAGGACCTCAGCCAGGAGGAGGCGCTGCTCATCCGCAACACGATGAGCACCACCACGCCGGCCGAGGGTGGCTACACGGTGCAGACCGAGGTCGCCAAGCAGATCATCGACGCCATGAAGGACTACGGCGCCATGCGCCGCGTGGCCAGCTCGATCGGGACCGGCAACGGCGCGGAGCTGAGCTACCCGTCGAGCGACGGTACCAGCGAGGAAGGCGAGATCGTCGCGCAGAACACGACGGCCGCCACAGCGGACATCGGCTTCGGTACCGTGCCGCTGAACGTGTTCAAGTTCGGCTCGAAGACCATCACGGTGCCGCTCGAGCTGCTGCAGGACACCACGGTCGACATCATTGCGCTGATCCAGAAGCGTATCCGTGACCGCATCGGCCGCCATGCCAACAAGCAGTTCACCATCGGCACCGGCACCGGCGCGCCCAAGGGTCTGAGCGTGGCGGGAGGCGTGGGCAAGACCGGCACCACCGGCCAGACCACCACCGTCATTTACGACGACCTGGTCGACCTGATCGACAGCCTGGACGTGGCTTACCAGAGCGATGCCTGCAAGTTCATGTTCAGCCAGGCCATCCGTCGCACGGTCCGCAAGCTCAAGGACACCGCCGGCCGCCCGATCTGGACGCCGAGCTACGACGCGGGCCTGACCGCCAAGACCCCGGATCTGCTGCTGGGCTACCCGGTCGAGATCAACAACGACATGCCGGCGCCGGCGGCCAACGCCAAGTCGATCGCGTTTGGCGATCTCAGCCAGTACATGATCCGCGACGCGATGCAGGTCACCCTGTTCCGCTTCGAGGACAGCGCCTTCCTGACCAAGGGTCAGGTCGGCTTCCTGGCCTGGGCGCGCATGGGCGGCAATCTGCTCGACGTCAACGCGGTCAAGCAGTACCAGCACTCGGCGACCTAAGCCGCTTGAGTCTCCCGCGGGCCGGCGCGCTGCCGGCCCGAATCCTCAACACGCAACAGGAAATTTCCCATGCCGAAAATCGTACGTGTGCTGTCCGAGCTGCCGCTCGACGGCAAGAAATACCAGCCGAACACGCTCGTGAAGCTGGATGACAAGCGCGCCAAGGCGCTGGAGGCCGCCGGCGCGGTCGACGCGACCGCCGAGGCGGTGGCTTACTGCAAGGGCGAGCTGGGCGCCGAGGTGGTCGAGCACGCGCCGGCCGCGACGCCGGAGGCCTCCACCGACGGCCAGTCGGCCAGCGAGTAAGGCCGCGCCATGGAGATCAAGGTAGACGCGATGCTGTCCGGCGAGCCGATCACGCTGGCCGAAGCGAAGCTGCACCTGCGCGTCGATGGGGTGGCCGAGGATACGCTGATCACGGCGCTGATCTCGGCCGCCCGCCAGCGCTGCGAAGGGGCGCTCGCGCGTGCCTTGATCCCGCAGCGGCGCATCGCGCTCACGGACAGCTTTCCCGACCAGGTCGAGCTCGGCCCGAACGTAACCGCCATCACCTCGGTCACTTACCGCGACGCCGACGGCGCGACGCAGACGCTGGCTGGCACCGCCTACCGTCTGGTTGAGGAGCGCCGCCTGGTGCCGGTGGGGGCGTGGCCGTGTGGCGACACGGTGAAGATCACCTTCACCTGTGGCGCCTTTACGGACACCACGGTGCCGGCCGCGCTGCGGTCCTGGATGCTGCTGCATATCGGCGCGATGTACGCGCAACGCGAGGCGGTGTCGGCAGGTCAGCTGTACGAGCCGCCCGGGCGGTTCGTCGATGGCCTGCTCGATCCCTGGCGCAACTACGTGGTGTGACCATGGAAGCCGGAAAACTGAACAGCCGGATCACGATCCAGCAGCCCGGCACCGTCCGGGATGACATCGGTGGCTCGGTACCGGGCTGGATCGATGTGGCGACCGTGTGGGCCAACATCGCCCGCAAGTCCGGGCTGGAGACCATCAAATCCGATGCCGAGGTGTCGATCGTGCGCGCCAGCATCCGCATTCGTTGGCGCACCGGCCTTGACGCCAGCATGCGCGTCATGCACGGCGCGACGGTCTATGACATCAAGGCGGTGCTACCGGACGAGGCGGGCCGCGCGCACGTTGACCTGGTTTGTGAAACCGGGGCCAAAAGGTGATGCCATGCAAGTTGGTTTTAGTCTGACCGGTGACCTGCGCGGGGCGCTGGATCGGCTGGAAGATGAGATGAAGGAGCACGTCATCCGTTCCGCCGCGCGCGCCGGCGCCTTGGTGCTGTACGAGGAGGCGCGCCGTCTCGCGCCCGTTTATGACGGCCCGGAGCGGAAGGGCGTCAAGCCTGGCCAGCTGCGGAATGCGATCTATCACGTGTTCTCGAACGCCAAGTCGGGTGAGGAGCAGAAGATCTACGAGGTCAGCTGGAATGCCAAGAAGGCGCCGCACGGCCACTTGATCGAACGCGGGCACTGGCGGGTCAACAAGGTGATCCGGGTCAACGGCCGGTGGATGGCGACCACCGAGCGACTGCCGGTCCCGGTTTGGGTGCCGGCTGTCGGGTTCATCCGCCGGGCCTTCGATCAGCGTAACGCGGCCATGAACGCGATGCTCGAGCGCGCGAACGAGCGCACGGCGGAAGTACTTGCGGAGAGCAAGGCATGACAGTCGAAACCGACATCTTCAACGCGCTGAAGGGCCTGGTGGCGGACCGCGTCTACCCGGACGAGGCGCCGGCTGGCGTCACGCTGCCGTTCATCATCTACCAGCAGGTCGGCGGCGATCCGCTCAACTTCCTGGCTGGCGTGCCGGACAAGCGCAACGGCCGGTTTCAGGTCGATGTGTGGGCGGCAACCCGCAAGGACGCCGCCGCACTGATCCGCCAGGCGGAGGACGCGCTGCGCGCCGATGCCGTGCTGAACGCCAACACCATGACCGGCGTGATCGCCACGAAAGACCCGGCAACCGGCTGGCTTGGCGCTTCGCAGGATTTTTCCATCTGGTTCACGAATTAACGCCCGTTCGGGCATCCACCACCAGCCCGCGTCAGCGGGTTTTTTCATTTCTGGAGCGACACCCATGTCTGTGAAACTGCCGAACGGCGCCATTTTCTCGATCGCATCTACCTATGGCGCAGCGAAGACCGTCACCGCTGTGACGAACGCCAACCCGGGCGTTGCCAGCTCGACGGCGCACGGCCTGGCCAACGGCACCATCGTCGAAGCCACGTCCGGCTGGACGCGCCTCGATGGTCGCGTGGCCCGCGTGAGCGCCGCCGCAGCCGACAACTTCGCGCTGGAAGGTATCAACACGACCGACACCAACGTGTACCCGGCCGGTTCCGGCGGCGGCTCGGTGCGCGCCGTGACCGCCTGGCAGCAAATCTCGCAGGTGCTGGAGTCGTCCTCGTCGGGCGGCGAGCAGCAGTTCTACAGCTATTCGTTCCTGGAGGACTCGGGCGACGAGAAGCAGATCCCGACGACCCGCTCGGCCCGCACGATCACGCTGAACATCGCCGATGACGACTCGCTGCCGCAGTACGCGGTGCTGTCCGCCGCGAACGACGACCGCCTGCCGCGTACGGTGAAGTTCCAGCTGCCCAGCGGCTCGACGATCTACTTCCGCGGCTACATCGCCATGTCGAAGATGCCGACCACCACCAAGAACCAGGCCATGGCCGTGACCGTGACCATCTCGCTGACCGGCGAGCCGACCCGCTACGCAGCGTAATCGCCCATGTTCAAGGTCAATCCCAACCCCACTTTCGTCGGCACCGCAACCATCACGGTGCCCGGCGGCGAGCCCGCGAAGCTGCGTCTGGTGTTCAAGCACAAGACGCGCGACGAGGCCCGCGATTTCTTCGCGCGCGCGGCCAAGTCGGAAGAGTGCCCGTCCGTGGTCCTGATGGAGATCCTGGCCGGCTGGGAGGACGTCGACGAGGCGTTCTCGCAGGCGGCGCTGAAGCGCGTGGTGCAGAACTACCACACCGCGCCGCAGGCGATCTTCGAGGCCTACACGGATGAGCTGAGCGCCGCGCGCCGGGGAAACTGATCGCCGCAGCCCGCGCCCTCTACTGGAAGCCGCCGAAGGACGACGAATTGGCGGCCTTCGGGCTGACAGCAGAGGACGTGGCGCCTGCGGACTCCGAGGTGTGGCCGGACAACGATGCGGCGGTGATGGCGTTCGGCCAAATGAGCACGCAGTGGCGCATGGGGATGGGCGGCCCGATCGGGCTGGACTATTCCCCGCTGCCGTTCGTGCTGCGCATGAATGGCGTACCGCGCGCTGACTGGCCGGAGGTGTTCGAAAGCGTGCGGGTGATGGAAAACGCCGCGCTGACGGTAATGAACGAGGAATGACATGGCTGAGGTGATCGGCAAGGCAACACTGGAAATTGGCGCGGATGCGTCGTCGCTGGAATCCGGCTTTGCCAAGGCGGGTGAGTCAGTCCAGCAGTTTGAGAAGACCGCCGCCGCCTCGGCGCAGAAGACCGCCGGCAGCTTCAAGACCGTCAACGAAGCGGCCAACGATGCGTCGCAGAAAATGGACGCGAGCGCCAAGCGGTTCATCACCTCGCTCGAGCGCCAGGCTGACCGGGCCGGCAAGACCGCGTCGGAATACGCGGCCTTCCGCGCCCAGCAACTGGGCGTGGGGGACGCCGCGGCGCCGATGATCGAGAGGCTGCGCGCGGCCGAGACGCAGTTCGCCAAAACCGGCGTGTCGGCGGCGCAAACCGCTGCCGCGATTCGCATGGTGCCGGCGCAGATGACCGACATCGTGACGTCGCTTGCAGGCGGCCAGAACCCGCTGCTGGTGCTGGCGCAGCAGGGCGGGCAGCTTAAAGACTCCTTCGGCGGCATCGGGCCGGCGCTGCGCGGCTTCGGCTCGTACGTAGTCGGCCTGGTGAACCCATTCACAGTCGCGGCGGCGGCGGCGGCCACGTTCTCGCTGGCGGCATACAAGGGCGCGCAGGAGTCGACGGCGTTTAATAACGCCCTGATCCTGACCGGAAGCTACGCCGGCAAGAGTTCCGAGCAGATCCAGGTCATGGCAGACCGGATCAGCGGCAGCATCGGCACCCATGGCGCGGCGGCGGATGCCCTGACGCAGATCGCCTCCACCGGCAAGATCGCCGGCGACCAGATCGAAGCAATCGGCCTGGCTGCGGTATCCATGAACAAGGCGACCGGCGCGGCGGTGGAGGACACCGTCAAGTTGTTCGTGTCGCTGGGCGAGGAGCCGACCAAGGCGTCGGCCAAGCTGAACGAGCAGTATCACTACCTCACGGCCTCGGTCTACGAGCAGATCCGCGCGCTGGAGGAGCAGGGCCGCAAGGATGAGGCCGCGGCGCTGGCGCAGAAGGCGCTGGCCGATGCGCTGACGGCGCGCGCGAACCAGGTGCGCGAGAACCTCGGCTACATGGAGCGCGGCTGGAACGCCGTGGCCGGCGCCGCGAAATCGGCCTGGGATGCCATGGTCGGCCTCGGCCGCCCGGACACGCTGTCGGACATCAAGTCCAAGATCGCCGAGACGAAGGCCGAGCTGGAGAAGATGGGCCCGGCCACGGTCGGCTTCGACAACACGGCCGGCGGCGCGGCGACCGGTAACGGCAACCGCCGTATCGCGGCGGCGCAGGCTCGCCTGAAGGCGCTGGAGGCGCAGGCCGCGGTGCTAGAGCAATCCGCGACGAAGACCGCAGCCGAAGGTCAGCAGAAGAAGGCTGATGCGGAGGAGATCGAGGCGCGGGCGCGGCTGGCGTCGCAGGCCAAGGCCACGCGCAGCCGCGCCGAGCAGCGCAAGGACGAGATCGACCAGCTCAAGCGCGACGCCGAGAAGGTCGGCATGGCGGCGGAGGAGTACAACAAGCGCGTCGCCGACATCGAGGAAAAGTACAAGGATCCGAAGGGCCCCAAGGCCACGAAGGAAAAGGCGTACCAAGACGACGCCGCCACGCGCCTGCTGCAGCAACTGCGCGACCAGGATGCCGCCACGCGCGCCGCGCTGGAGTCCAACGAGAAGCTGACCGGCGCCGAGAAGTCGCAGGCCGAGTGGCTGGAGAAGATTGCCGACCTGAAGGGGAAGTCGATCCTCACGGCCGAGCAGAAGAGCTACCTGGCCGCCGAGGAGCGCATTAAGGCGCAGCTCGAGCTGAACGTCGGCCACGAGAAGGAGCTGAAGCTCAAGCAGGACGGGCTGAAGCTGGACGAGCGGTCGGCGCAGATCAACGCGCAGATGGCGAGCTACCAGCAGAGCCAGCGCGAGCAGTACGGCCGGCAACTGGAAGCCTTCGGTACCGGCACTGAGGCGCAGCGCAATGCCGAGGCGGTCAAGTCGATCTATCGCGAGTACGAGCGCCGGCAGATGGACCTGACCAACGCCACGCCGAAGTCGAAGCTAGGCAGTGCCGAGTACTTGTCCGAGCAGGCGGTGATCCGCGACGGCTTGCAGCGCTCGCTGCAGGACTACGCCGACTACTACGAAGCCCTCAAGGAAAAGCAAACGGACTGGAAGAACGGCGCGCTGACGGCGATGGCCGACTTTCAGACCGGAACGGCCAACGTCGCGGCGCAGGCGCAGCGGTCCTTCGGCAGCGCCTTCCAGGGCATGGAGGATGCGCTGGTTCAGTTCTCGATGACCGGCAAGCTGAATTTCGGCGACTTCGCCAAGTCGGTGATCGCCGACCTGCTCCGCATCCAGGCGCGGGCGGCGCTGTCCGGCTTGTTCCAGATGCTCGGGAATGCGGTGATCGGCGCGGCAAGTGGAACGGTGCAGTCCGGTTACGGTGGCCTCCAGGGCAGCACGGACATGTCCGGCACCCCGGTGGACATGAGCAACGTGTCGGGCCTGCCGATGCGCGCGGACGGCGGCCCGGTCAGCGCCGGCAGTGCGTACCTCGTCGGCGAGCGTGGTCCGGAGATTTTCAAGCCCAATGCATCGGGGAACATCATCCCGAACCATCAGATCGGCGGCGTTGGCGGTGGCAGCAGCGGCGGCGGTGGCGTGAGTATTACGCAGCATATCAAAGTGGACAGTCGCTCGGACCAGGCGTCGATCCTTCAGGCGATGGTGCAGGCGAAGAACGCGGCGATTGCCGAGATCAAGGCCAATCTCGCGCGCGGCGGCGACATGACCAGACTGGTCTGGAGGTAAGGAATGACAACGCTGGATTGGCCGATTGGCCTGAAGCCGTCGAAGGCGACCTGGGGCCTGCAGTCCAACACGGAGAGCTTCACGTCGCCGCTGAACCGTTCCGCGCAGACGGTGGAGCGCCCCGGCGCGCGCTGGAAGGTGACGCTGGAAATGCCGCACATGGACAGCGTCAACCGCGGCCGGCTGGAGGCGTTTCTGGCGTCCCTGGGCGGCATGGCCGGGCGCTTCACGCTGTGGCCGCACGCTCGCCCGGGGTCGTCGCTGTATGCCCCGCTGGTGAATGGCGCGATGAGCAACTTTAAGTCGCTGCCGACCAAGGCATGGCCGGCCAATACGCTGGTGCTCCGCGCCGGGGATTTCCTGGCGGCGGGCGGCGAGCTGAAGATGGTCACGGCGGACGTGACCAGCGATGCAGGCGGGCTCGCCGCAGTGCCGGTGGCCCCGGCCTTTCGCAAGGCGCCATCCGGTGATTCTGCGGTCACGCTGGACAGGCCGCGGGCGACGATGATGCTGTCCAGTGACGAGTACTCGGTCTCTGTGCTGCCGGGCATGGTGTCCGATACCGTCACGATCAGCGCCGTGGAGGTGTTCCTGTGACGCGCGCGCTGGATGGCAGCACTGTCGCTGCGGTTACCGGGGGGCACGTCCCCTATCTGTTCTTCGTGCAGTTGGATTTCTCGGTTCCGTTGCGCGTATGCAGCGCCGGCTACGACATCGACTGGAGCGGCGCGACCTGGCTGGGGCTCGGCGCGCTCGGCAACATCGAGCCGATCCAGGAGCAGGCGAGCCTGGAGGCGACTGGCGTGCGCTTGACGCTTTCCGGCGTGCCGAGTGAACTGGTTGCGATTTCCCTCGCCGAGCAGTATCAGGGCCGGTCGTGCCAGATCTGGTTCGCGCCGCTGCGCGAAGACCTGCAGTTGGCGGCGCAGCCGATTCGCCTGTTCTCCGGCCGTATGGACACGATGGCGACGGAGGTGGGCGACACCGCCACGATCACGCTGTCGGCCGAGTCGCGCATGGTGACATGGGATCGCCCGAAGGTGCGCCGCTACAACAACGAGGACCAGCAGAGCCGGTATCCCGGTGATCGGGGGTTCGAGTTCGTGCCGCAGATGGTGGAAAAAAATCTTATGTGGGGCCGCTGATGCAGCGTTTTGAAGACTGGCCGACTCGGCTCGCCGAGTTCATCGAAGCCCGCCACGAGCGGGCTTTTTCACGTGGTATCAGCGACTGCTGCATGTTCGTGGCAGATGCCATCGAGGCAATGACCGGGACTGATCCGGCAGCGCGATGGCGCGGCCTGTACTCCACCGACAAGGGGGCGCACCGACTGCTGCGCGACAACGGCGGGGTAGTTGGACTTTGCTCGCTGGTTCTCGGGCCGCCGATACCGGCGCCGCTGGCAGGACGCGGCGACGTCGTGCTGATTGAGGCTCCAGAGGGTGAGGCTCTTGCCATTTGCCTGGGCGGGCAGATCGCGGCCCAAGGCGGCACTGGGCTGATCTTCTTCCCAATGACAGCGGCTAAGGCCGCATGGAAAGTCTAGGAGTTCAATATGGCGGAAGCAGCAGCAGCGATTGCGGCGGCAGTCTTCTCAGCCGCAGGCGGCGTGGCAGCCGGCACCGCAGCCGTCGTTGCGGCCACGATTGCGTACGGCGTCGCATATGCGGCCGTCTCTCTGGCGGTCTCATTTGCAATCGGCTCCCTGATGGGCGCTGTCTTCAAGCCGCGAACGAACAACGGTTTCGCGGCCGAGGCCCAAGGCCGCACGCAGGTCGTCCGCTCCAACGTCCAGCCGCGCAACATGATCTATGGCCGGGCGATGACGTCCGGGCCGCTGATCTTCGCGGCGAGCACCGATGGCAACGGCAAGAAGAACCAGTTCATGCACCTGGTGATCGCGTTGGCCGACCATGAGTGCGACGCGATCGAGGAGGTGTACCTGGGCGAGGATGCGATCGGACCGCTTGATGAGTGGGGACAGCCGACAGGAGGCAAGTTCCGGAAGGTCTGGGGAGAGTCGAAGACGAAGGGATTCCCGGGGACGGGCGGCACGGAGATGACCGTTTCTGTCGGGGAGCCTATCCGCAGCCTCACTTCCGTGGTGGTGGGAGTCGGGAGTGATCCCGAAACCCAATATGCGGTAAGCGACGTGACCTGGAGCCCGGGGGGCGACACGGTGACCGTGCGCGGATTGCCGGAAGGGGCCAACGGCATCGCAATCACCTATGAGGTCGAGAACGCGTACCGCTATGTGCGCGTGAAGAAGCATCTCGGGCATCCCGACCAGTCCGCCGATGGCGATCTGGTGGCGGAGGTGCCTGGCTGGACCTGGGATCACCGGCTTCGCGGCGTGTGCTATCTGTACGTGCGGCTGGAGTACGACGCCGATCTGTTCCCTAGCGGGCTGCCCAATATCAAGGCGGTAGTGAAGGGAAAGCGGGTCTATGATCCGCGGACGTCCACCACCTCCTGGTCTAACAACTGGGCGCTGTGCGTCTACGACTACCTGCGGGACGAGCGGGGCTTTGGTTGCAGCGATAGCGACATCGACCTGCCAACGGTCATCGCTGCGGCCAACGTGAGCGACGAGTGGCTGGACCTTGGCGGCGGCATCTTCCAGTCCCGCTACCGCTGCGACGGCATCGTGATGAGCGACAAGTCACCGCGCGACAACCTGACCGAGATGACCACGGCGGGCGCCGGCGCAGTCGTGATCTCCGGGGGCGTGTTCCGCGTCTTTGCTGGTGCGTATGACATCCCGACTGTGACGCTAACCGAGTCGGATCTGCGCGGGCCCATCAAGGTCCAGCCGCGTACGTCGCGCAAGGATCTCTTCAACGTGGTGAAGGGCACCTTCGTTGATCCGAAGAAGTACTGGCAGCCGGGGGATTTCCCGGCGATGAGGAATGCCGCCTATTCGGCAAACGATGGGGAGGTGATCGAGCGCGACATCGAATTGCCGTTCACGACCGACAGCGTGATGGCGCAGCGCCTGGCGAAGATCATCCTCGAACGCTCGCGCCAGAGCATCGTGGTGGAGTTTCCGGCGAAGCTCACGGCGTTTCAGCTCACCGCCTACAGCACCGTGAAGCTGACGCTCGCCAAGTTCGGCTGGTCCAACAAGGTATTCCGGGTGATGTCGTGGAAGATGAGCGATGACGGCGGCGTGGACCTAGTCCTCAACGAAGAGGCGGCCGCGGTCTATGACTGGAATTCCGGCAATGCCACGATTATTGACCCTGCGCCCGACACGAATCTGCCAAGCGCATTCAACGTTGAAAGCCTTGGGCAGATCAGCCTGGAATCCGGCGAGGATCAGCTAATCGTCAGCCAGAGCGGGGTGGTGACCTCCCGCATCCAAGCGAGTTGGGCTGCACCGCGGGATGAGGCGCTAAGGCAGACCGGCCGAATCGAGATGCAATACAAGCGCGCCGATCAGCCAGATTGGATTGTCTTGCCGCCGTTGACCGCCGACACGACGAGACAACATCTGTCGCCCGTGGAAGATGGGGTGCCCTACCTTGTGCGTGGGCGGCTGGTGTCGGCGCTCGGCGTCCGCAGCAGGGACTGGACGTACTCGCCGGCGCACCGGGTGATCGGCAAGCTGGCGCCGCCAGCAAGTCTGACAGGGTTTTCTCTGGCTGCCTTGAACGGATTTGCCAACCTGACATGGAATGCAGCCACAGACCTGGATGTAAAGAACGGCGGCCAGGCGCGCATTCGGCACACGACAGACTTGGTTCAGCCTAGCTGGGGAAGCGCCGTCGACATCGGTGGCTATATCTCTGGCGCCGCCAACTCCGCGCAGCTGCCGCTGCTCACCGGCGTGTATCTCGCCAAGTGGATCGATTCCACCGGTCATGAGTCGCCGACTGCGGCGATGGTGATTACGACGGCACCCTCGCTGCTGGACCTGAACATCGTGGCAACGGTTCAGGAGCAGCCCAGCTTCGCCGGCGGCAAGACGAACCTCGTCTTTGACTCGGCGCTGAACGGCATCAAGCTAATCGGGGTCGGCCTGATCGACGATCAAGGGCTGATCGATGCCACCGGCCTATGGGATGACCAGCCGCTGCTCGACGGGCTGGGGCCGATCGATACGGTGGTCGGGGTTGGGGGCTGGGGACTTGTCGACTCGCTGGGCGGGATCGTCGATGCCGGCACCTACACCTTCGCCGGTTCGCTCGATCTTGGCGCCGTGGAGAAATCCAGGCTGACGGCAGCAATCGACGCTGTGTCGTTCGATACCGGCGACCTGATCGATTTCCGGTACGACTTCATCGACACCTGGGAATCGATCGATGGCGGCCGCATCAATGACACCGCGGTGTCGCTGTACGTTCGCACGACGAACGACAACCCCTCGGGGGCGCCGACGTGGACCGAATGGCAGCGTTTCTCGATGGGTGACTACGAGGCGCGCGCCTTCGAGTGGAAGGTGGTGCTGGAGAGCGCGTCGGCAACGCATAACGTCGTTGTGACCGGCCTGACAGTCGGGATCGACATGCCGGACCGGAGAGAGTCCGGCCTCGATGTCATCTCGGGCGCAGGGCCGAAGGTCGTCACGTTCGATAAGCCCTTTCGCGTCACGCCAGGCCTCGGCATCACCGCTCAGGACATGGCGCAGGGCGACTACTACGTCATTACCAGCAAGTCAGAGGCCGGTTTCACCATCAGCTTCAAAAACAGTGCCAGCGCTGCGGTTTCCCGCAAGTTCGACTGGGACGCCATCGCCTACTAACTCAGAGAGGTAAGCATGTCACAACACGATATGGTGCTCGACAACCAGTCGGGTGCCTCGTTTCGCGCGGACCTGAACAATGCGCTGCAGGCTGTCGCGACAAACCAGTCCGGTTCGTCGGGGCCGGTCACGACCTACGCCTATCAGTTTTGGGCCGATACCAGTGCGGGCCTGCTCAAGATGCGCAATGCGGCCAACAACGCATGGATCACGATCGGCCTGCTCGGGGTTCAGAACTTCGGGCACATCCTGCCCGGCGCCATCGTGTTCCACGCAAAGAGCGCCACGCCTGCGGGGTTCCTGAAAGCGAACGGCGCGGCGGTGTCCCGTACCACGTATGCCGATTTGTTCGCGGAGATCGGCACGACCTTCGGTGCTGGCGATGGGTCTACCACGTTCAACTTGCCGGAACTGCGTGGCGAGTTCCTGCGCGGCTGGGATGACAGCCGAGGTGTGGACAGTGGTCGTGTATTTGGCTCTGCGCAGACCGATCTTGAAAGAGGCATTTCGAGTGTGTCTTGGCAGGACACCGTTTCGTTTGGCGGCAGCGCGTCCAACCCCGGGGCGATGATTGTCAGTACGACCTCGATGGCGCGCACTAGCGGCACCGAAACGCGGCCGCGAAACATCGCGCTGCTTGCTTTGATCAAGTACTAAGGACCAGCCATGGAAATCTTCAACTACCACCCGATTACCGGCGAGTTCCTGAGCATCGGCACCGCCGACGAGAACCCCCTCGACCCCGCCAACCCGATCGTGTCGGGCTACGCCACGCCCACCACACCGCCGACCCCGGGCCTGCGATCAGTCGCCGTCTACCGCGACGCGAATGGCCTGTCGCCGCAGAACTGGCCGGCTGGCACCTGGACGCTGGTTCCGGACTATCGCGCCGTGCCGCTGTTCCGCACTGCCGACGGCTCGGCGTTCGAACTGGGCGCTGAGTACTCCGGCCTGGGCGACCTGCCGCCGTTCCTGACCGACGAGCCGCGCCCATCGGCGGCGCACAAGTGGGTGGACGACGAGTGGGTGCTTGACGGCGCCCTGGAAGCGGATCTGCTCGAAGCCGTCCGCGCCGCGAAGAACACTGAGATCAACGCCGCGCGCCTGGCGGCCAACCGCAGCACGTTCGTCCACGCCGGAAAGGTGTTCGCCTGCGACGAACTGAGCCGCAGCGACATCGACGGCGTCAACGGCTACGTGGTGCTTTTCGGCGGGCTGCCGGCGGACTGGCCGGGCGCGTGGAAATCGGTCGACAACAGCTATACACCGATCGCCACGCTGAACGACTGGAAAGCGTTCTACGGCAGCATGGTGGCCGCCGGCAACGAGAACTTTGCCCACGCGCAGGCGCTGAAGGCCCAGCTCGCCGCGGCGACGACCATCGAGCAGGTCCAGGCCATCAACTGGGGGTGAGGATGCGCGCAGCGTTCTACCGTGGGACGCGGCCCGGCCTGGCCGGCATCTATAACCGCCTGGTGCGCTGGTGGCTCCAGTCGCCCTACTCGCACGTCGAGCTGGTGTTCAGCGACGGCATGGCCGCCAGCTCTTCGTTCGCGGACGGCGGCGTGCGCCTGAAGCTGATCGACTTCGACGCCGACCGCTGGGACGTGGTGGACCTGCCTGGCGCGGACGAGGCGGCGGCCCGGCGGTGGTTCGCGGCGAACGTTGGACGCCCGTACGACCTGGTCGGAAATATCGGCTTTCTGTTCCGGCCGATCACCGGCGCGCGTCGCGGGTGGTTCTGCAGCGAGGCTGCCGCCGCCGCGATGGGCTATCCGGAGCCGTGGCGATACGACCCGGCCACGTTGGCATCCGTCCTCACCAAACAGCCGCCTTCGGGCGGCTTTCTTCATTCTGGAGATGCTCCCCAGTGAACACCGTTGAAATGGGATACGAGGCACGTAACCCGCCCTAGTGGCGGGTTTTCGTTGGCCGCTGGCGCGCGAGTTAGAGCCTGGACCGGATAAGCCATCCCTGTTCGCTCACCAGGAATTCGGGTGCGAACTTGGGTTTCCACCCTGAGTTTATGCGCAAAATCGCCTCGTACTGGCAGACCCCGGTCGACACAAGGCGATGGATCTCTGCGTCTACGTGGGGCTCGGTGAATATACGCGCCGTTGTCAATGCCGCGTCGTACGGGCAAGGTTCGGGCACCACGGCCACGGCTTCTGGCTCTGCTGCGGTCGGAATGAAGTCGCAGAACCACGCCCGCCCATCGCACGGGCGTTGCTCATCCCTGAGCCAATACGTAAGCGGACCAAGCAACATAAGCCCGAGGATGGCGATTCCCGCGCGCTTGCTCACAAACCGCCAAAAGAAAAAAACCGCCCCCGTCAGAGCTATGGCGCCCATCATCCCTACAACCTCCTGTTATTGGCGGACCAGATTATGAGGCCTCTAGCATCGTCTCGCGCGCCACATCGCATTTTTTCATGCCCGCCTCCGCGCGGGCTTTTTCATTTCCGGGGAGCTGCATGACTGAACCAATCGTCGGCCTGGCTGCAGCGGAGGCCCAATATGGATAAGCAATTGTTCCGGCAGGCGGCCGGGTTGTCGGCGGATCTGGCGGATCGTTGGTATCCGTTGGTGTCGGCTGCCTTGTTCGAGTTCGGTATCGTCGCGCCCCATCGCGTCGCTGCCTGGATCGCGCAGGTCGGTACCGAGTCGGCCGGCTTCACTCGGCTGCAGGAGTCCTTCGACTACAGCGTCGACGGGCTGCGGCGGACGTTCGGTGCGCGCATGCCGCCGGCGCTGGCCGGCACGCTGGGGCGGCAACCGGGTGAGCGCGCGGTGCCGCTCGAGCGGCAGAAGCGTATCGCCTCGATCGTCTACGCCGGGCGCTTCGGTAATGGTGAGGCCGGTAGTGGGGATGGCTGGCGGTATGCCGGGCACGGCCTCAAACAGATCACGTTCCACGACAACCATATGGAGTGTGGCCACGCGCTCGGCGTCGACCTGGTCAGTCAGCCATATCTACTGGCCACCGACGACCAGTTGGCCGCCCGCTCGGCGGCGTGGTTCTGGTACGCCAAGGGCTGCAACCAGCTGGCGGACCTGGGCGACTTCGAGCAGCTCACGCGCCGCATCAACGGCGGTATCAACGGGCTCGACGACCGGCGGCAGCGCTGGCTGCGCGCCCAGCAATTCATCCACGCATAAACGACCGCAAAGGAACGGGTACATGCAAGAACCAGAAAAGAGCTTGTTTATGTTGGTGTTCGTCGGCGCCATGATTGGCCTGGGCAAGTTGCTGGCCAGCGACGAAGCCATCACCGTGCGCCTGGTGTTCGCTCGGGCGGTGATGGGGGCCGCTGCCTCGATGGTGGCCGGTATGGCGCTCATTCAGTTCCCGGAAATCAACCCGGTAGCACTGGTGGGACTTGGCAGCGCATTCGGCATCGTTGGCGCGCAGGCCCTGGAAAGTTACTTCAAGCGCAGGATGCGCCAGAGCGAGGGCCGGCATGGCAAAGGCACTTGAGTTCCTGGCCGCATGGAAGGGCCGCCTGGCGGCGGCTTTTTTTATGGTGGCCGTTGGCGCGGTGCTAGGCGGTGCGCTCGCCTGGTGGCTGCAGGGGAATCGCTATGAGCGGCAGCTGTCC
>NZ_JBYTEG010000038.1:0-37849 GCF_058792255.1 Cupriavidus sp. CPT47-8839-RL05A
CATCCCGGTCGACCCCGCAACCCTTGCTGCGTCTGCTTTGCAGCGCTGCGTTGTGTTGCGAGGGGGCGAATATTAAGGGACGCAGGAGCGACTGGCAAGCGATTTCGCGAAATAATTCGAAGTCCTCGCAAAAGCGGCGCACGAGGCGCAAATGTCGCGGTGGTGACAGCATCCAGCGGCGCCTCGGCGTAAGCTGAGGCCGTGGGCGTTGGCCCAACCCGAGACGCCTTCTTTATATATAGACGTCGAATGCCAAGCAGAGCAGTTGAAGGAGACAAGATGACCCGACCCGTGACGCCCGGCCTCTCCCTGGTCGCCGGCAGCACCGACATCCCCCTGTCTGATGAGACGATTCCGGCATTGCTGGCGCGCACGGTCGCCGCAAACCCGGGCGGCCCGGCGGTGGTGTTCCGCGAGCATGGTGTGCGCTGGAGCTGGGCGGAGTTCAGCGACCAGGTCGATCGCCTGGCCAGCGGCCTGCTCCGGCGCGGGATCCAGCCGGGCGACCGCGTCGGCATCTGGGCGCCGAACCGGCCCGAATGGCTGGTGACCCAGTTCGCCACCGCGCGCATCGGCGCCATCCTGGTCAATATCAATCCGGCCTACCGCCAGGCGGAGCTGGAATACGCGCTGAACAAGGCGGGCGTGCGCATGCTGATCACGGCCGCGCGTTTCAAGACCAGCGACTACCTGGCCACCCTCCAGGCGCTGGCACCGGAGCTGGCCGAAGCCGAGCCGGGTGCGCTGCGCGCCGCCCGGCTGCCCCGGCTGCAGTGGGTGATCCGCATGGGAGGCGAGGCGACGCCCGGCATGCTCAATTACGACGCACTGCTGGCCGAACCCGATACTGCGCGCCTGGACGCGGTGACCGCCACGCTCTCCGCGCTTGACGCCATCAATATCCAGTTCACCAGCGGCACCACCGGCAACCCCAAGGGCGCCACCCTGACGCATCACAACGTGGTCAACAACGGCCGCTTTGTCGCCATGGCGATGCGACTTGGCGACAGTGACGTACTGTGCATCCCGGTGCCGCTCTATCACTGCTTCGGCATGGTGCTGTCGGTGCTGGCCTGCGTCTCGGTCGGCGCCTGCATGGTGTTCCCGGGCGAGGCCTTCGATCCGCTCGCGACCATGCAGGCGGCCAGCGAGGAACGCTGCACCGCCCTGCATGGCGTGCCGACCATGTTTATCGCCCAGCTGGACCATCCGGAGTTCAGCCGCTTCGACTTCTCGACCCTGCGCACCGGCATCATGGCCGGCGCCCCCTGCCCGATCGAGGTCATGAAACGCGTGGTGGCGGACATGCATATGTCGGAGGTCACCATTGCCTATGGCATGACCGAGACCAGCCCGGTCTCGTTCCAGAGCGCCACCGACGATCCGCTGGACAAGCGCGTCGCCACCGTCGGCCGGGTGCAGCCGCACCTGGAATGCAAGGTGGTCGACGCCCTCGGCGAGGTCGTGCCGACCGGCGCCACCGGCGAGCTCTGCACCCGCGGCTATTCCGTGATGCAAGGCTACTGGGAAGACGACGAGCGCACCCGCGAGGCCATCCGCGACGGCTGGATGCACACCGGCGACCTCGCCACCATTGACGACGAGGGCTACTGCAACATCGTCGGCCGGGTCAAGGACATGCTGATCCGTGGCGGCGAGAACATCTACCCGCGCGAGATCGAGGAATTCCTGTTCCGCCATCCCAAGGTGCAGGCAGTGCAGGTCTTTGGCGTGCCTGACCAGAAGTACGGCGAGGAGGTCTGCGCCTGGATCGTGCTCAAAACCGGCCAGAGCGCCACCGAGGAAGAGATCCGGACGTTCTGCCGAGACCAGATTGCCCACTACAAGATTCCGCGCTATATCCGCTTTGTCTCGGAAATGCCGATGACTGTGACGGGCAAGGTGCAGAAGTTTGTCATGCGCGACACCATGATTCATGATCTGGGACTTTAGCCGGACGCACACGCGTCGGCGGACATGAGCGGGACCCCTCCATGACCATCCGAATCGTAAGACTGGGCACGCCGCGCGCGGCCGATGAAGGCCTGCGCATCGGCACTGTGCGCCGGCCGCCGCGGGGCGTGCCCAAATCCGAGTTTGCCAGCCGCGATTTCTACGATGTCTGGTATCCCGTGCTGTCGCCATCGCCCGAGTTGGTGGCCCAGGCGCTGCAGGCCACCGATGACAAGCAATGGCGGGCGTTCGTGCGGCACTTCCGCAAGGAAATGGCCGAGCCGGACGCCAGCCGCACGCTCGACCTGCTGGCGGCGCTGTCGCACCAGACCAATTTCTCGGTAGGCTGCTACTGCGAGAACGAGGCGCACTGCCACCGCTCGATCCTGCGCGAGCTGCTGGCCGAACGCGGGGCCGTGATCGGCTGAGCTGCACGCCGTGCCGGGAATCTCCCCGGCTTCGATTTCCCCGCTTCCCGCATTCCGATGGCCCTGAACGTTGTCTGGCTCGGTTTCTTCCTGATTTCCTTTGTCGCCGCCTGCGTCCGCCTGGCCAGCGGCGATCTCACCGTGTTCCCGGCGATGCTGGCGAGCCTGTTCGACAGCGCGCGCACGGCCTTCGAGATCGCGCTCGGCCTGGCCGGGGTGATGAGCCTGTGGCTCGGCATCATGCGGGTCGGCGAGCGCGCCGGCGTGGTCGATGCCTTCGCCCGGCTGGTGAACCCGCTGCTGCGCCATTTCTTCCCCGGCGTGCCGCAGGGGCATCCGGCCCAGGGGGCGATGATGATGAACGTGTCGGCCAACCTGCTCGGGCTGGACAATGCCGCCACGCCGCTCGGCCTGAATGCCATGCGCGAGCTGCAGACGCTGAACCGGCGTCCGGACGTGGCCACCAATGCGCAGATCATGTTCATCGTGCTGAATACGGCCGGGCTGACGCTGATCCCGACCTCGGTGATCGCGATCCGGCAGGCCATTGCGGTCAAGCAGGGGCTGGTGGGTTTCAATGCGGCCGATATCTTCCTGCCGACGCTGCTGGCCACCGGCGGCTCATGCCTGGCCGGCCTGCTGGCGGTGGCGTGGGTGCAGCGGCTGAACCTGCTGCGCCCGGCCGTGCTGGTGGCGTTCGGACTGGTCGCGGCGCTGCTGGGCGGGATGTTCGCCTGGCTGCGGCACGCGCCGCCGGAGCAGGTGGGCAGCGTGACGGCACTGGCCGGCGCCGGCTTCATCCTGTCGCTGATCACGCTGTTCCTGGTCTGCGGCGCGCTGCGGCGGGTCAATGTCTATGAAGCCTTTATCGATGGCGCCAAGGAAGGTTTTGGCGTCGCCGTGCAGATCATTCCCTACCTGGTGGCGATCCTCGTAGCCATCGGCCTGTTCCGGGCCACCGGCTGCATGGACGTGCTGATGGGCTGGCTGACGCTGGGCTTTGCCCAGCTGGGCGTCAATACGGACTTCGTGCCGGCACTGCCGGTCGGGCTGATGAAGATCCTGTCCGGCGCCGGCGCGCGCGGGCTGATGGTGGATGTGATGACGACCTATGGCGTGGACTCGTTCCAGGGAAGGCTGGCGGCGATCATCCAGGGCTCGACCGAGACCACTTTCTATGTGCTGGCGGTCTACTTCGGCAGCATCAATGTGCGCAATACGCGCCACGCACTGGGTTGTGCACTGGTGGCCGATGCTGCCGGGATCATGTGTGCCGTAGGTGCCGCATATCTGTTCCGCTAGGGACATGAATGGTCCGAAACCGGATTTTGTCGCATCGATACAACACCATTGTGCGCAATGTCGGACATTGACACATGACCACTTGGTGCGTCGCAACAAACCGTGTATATTGGAGTCTGTCTCCTCCACCACCTCGGTGGATTCCAACCCACGCACAACCTGCGTGGGTTTTTTTTCGCCTTCGCGCCGAAACTGTCACAACCCCTGTGTACGTTTGCGCCTGCTGGCGCAGCAATCGTGCTTGGATCCTCGCCACGGGGCTTGCTCGCGCCACCTTGGTGCGGCGACCTGATGCTGCGGCCGACAGGCCAGTTTTGTTGCAACGCAGCAAACGGTATCGTAGAGTGGTCTCACGACGGGCGCCCGACCGGGCAGGCCCGCGTGGATCCCGGCCCGCATGTTCGCCTCCGCCCTCCTTGCCCGCTATTGGCCTGACCCCGTGCTGCTCCGGCGCGGGATCATCTATGCACTGTCGTTCCTGGCCCTTGCCGGTATTGGCTGGCTGACCGGGGATGCAGGCTACCTGTGGTCGGCAACGGCCTCGATCTGGACCTGCCTGGCGGACCGGCAAGGCACGGCGTCGGCACGGCTATCCAGCCTGGGAGCGGTCGGCATTGGCGGGGCGGTAGCCAGCGCGCTGGGCGCGGCCGTCGCGCCTTCGCCCTGGCTGGCCGTACTGGTCGTGATGGCGGGAGGGCTTGCCGCAGGCCTGGCAGAGACGCGCGGCCCGGCCAGTGCGCTGGCGGCCAAGCTGCTTTATGTCGTGCTGGTGGCCGCGTGCCTGCAGCCTGCGGCCGGGCCTGAGCTCGCCGTGCAGGCCCTGCAAAGCGGGCTCGACTTCCTGCGCGGCGGCGTGTTCGCGTGCCTGGCTTGCCTGGCACTGATCCCGTCGACCCGCGACGACCGGCCACGCACCGAGATCGTGGCCGCCTACGACGCGCTGGTCCGGCTCGCCACGGCACTCGCCGACACCCGCCACGGCAATGACCTCGCCGCCTGCAAGCAGGACATCCGCAACCGCATCGAGGCTGCGCGCGGGGCCATCGAGGCCCGACGCAGCCTGCACGACGCCAGCACGCTCCTGCACTATGGCTATGCCGTGGGTGTCGCCGACGCCCTGTTTGCGCTGCTGATCGTCGCGGGCGAGCTGCGCGAGCGCGCCGGCACCGCCCAGGGCTTGCCGATGCAGCCGCCGTTGCGTCATATCGCACGCTGCATCGCCGACGCCCGCGAGCAAGTTGGCCAGGCCCTGGCGCGGCACGCGCCCGACCTGCCGGCCTTGAGCGCGGCGCTGCGCCACGAACTGCGGCGCCTGACCGCGCCCGTGGCCAATGCCAGCGCCCCGCCCCCCTACCAGTCGGCACTATCCGCCCTGGCGCGCCATCCGGATTTCGACCGATGGCGCGCGAGCTTCCGCTGGCCGCGGCGCGGCATCGGGCACGGGCTGGCGCAGATGCTGCGCGGGCTGGCCGACCACGCCGCAGGCGATGCCCTGGCCACGCGCCACGCCCTGCGCCTGGCGCTGGCCGGCAGCCTCAGCCTGCTGCCGGCGCAGTGGTGGCGGCTGGACCATGGCTATTGGGTGGCGGTGACCGTGATTATGGTGCTCAGCCCCCAGTTGCAGACTACCCGGCAGGTTTCCGTGAAACGCTTTGCGGGCTCGCTGGCTGGCGCATTGTGCGCCTGTGTGATCGGCCTGCTCCATCCGGCGCCGGTGGTAGCGCTGGGCATCAGCGCGGCCTTCCTGGCCGGAGCCTATGCCAGCCGCCTTGCCGGGCAGCCCGGGGCGTTCGCGTTCTGCCTGACACCGGCCGTGATCCTGTTCTCATGGGTGGGCGCGCCGGCCGTCGACAGCAGCCACTTTGCCGCGCTGCGCGGCATCGATACCGCGCTGGGCTGCCTGATCGCGCTGGCCACGTACTATGTGCTGGCACCGCGCGTGGAGATGTCGCGCGTGTTCCGCCATGCCGTCGACGCGGTGGCGGTCAACGCGGTCTACCTGCGAGCCGCTTTCGCGGCCAGCCGCGTGGCTGAGGCCACGACGCCGCTTGCCGTGCCGCGGCTGGAAGCCTTGCGCATTGCCGCCGGACGGGCTTCCACCCGCGCCGAACTCACGCTGGCACAGACCGCCGGCGCGCTGGCGCCGGACTATGCCGGGGCCTACCAGCGCGTGCATGCGAGCGCGCGCCGCATGGCCGCGCTGGCCGGCGTGGTGCGAGCCGGGGTAGAGTCGGGCGTTTTCACGCTTCCCGCCGGCGCTGAAGTGCGCGCGCTCCTGACGCAGCTGGAAGCCCAACTGGCCGAGCTGGCGATGCGGCCGGGCCTGGCAGACACTGCCGGCGATACCGAGCGCCCTGCGCTGCTACCCGCTGCCGCGCTCGACGCCTTCCTGGCGGAACAGGCCGACTACGCCGCCGCGCATATCGCCGCCGCCCATGCCGCGGTGGCGGACCTGCGCACGCTGGGCGCGGCCGCGCGCAAGCCGCCGGTGCGCCGGCGGGCACACAGCACCTGAGCGGCGTCAAGAAAGAAGCTTGCCGGCCCGGCCAGCGTACTGGCCGGGCTTTACGGAACGCGGCAATGGCCTATATTGATCTAATACGCCCGCCGCCAGCACGAGGCACGCCATGTCCGACATCACGTTCCCTCGCAGCCTCCCGACCTACTGCGCAGCCAGCCTCACGCTGTCCTGCCCCGCCACGGTCAACGGCAGTCCCACCCTGTATTCCGTCACCGCCGAGGCCCTCGAGGCCCATTTCGGCGCGCGTTCGCCGCGCGAGGAAGACCTGGTCGCAGCCTTCACCAGCAACCGCCAGCGCATCGAGCGCCTGGCCGAAAGCCTGTTCGAGCTGACCGAGGCGCGCGAGATCGTGCTGCGCAGCGGCCATTTCCGCTTCTCCGGCTGAGTCCCGTCGCGTGCCCTGGCGTCCCCCGATCGGGGGCATGATTTCAGTCGGCCGTTCAGTCAGCCTTCGCCTCGCCGCGCACCAGCAGCACCGGCATGGTGGACTGGCGTATCACCGCCTCGGCCACGCTGCCCAGCATCAGACGGCGCACGCCGCGGCGTCCGTGCGTGCCGATCACCAGCAGGTCGGCGCCCCATTGGCGCGCGGCCTCGTTGATCGAGGCCCCCATGTCGCCTGGCACCGGCGCTTCGGTCACCAGCCGGGTTTCATGCGCCACGCCGGCCGCGGCCAGCCGCTGCGAGGCGGCCTGCAGCGCGCGCTGCCCGCTTTCCTCGAACGCCTTCTGTAGCTGGCTCGGATCGTAGTACCCGGCATCGAACATGGGCGTGCCGGTGTCCACGACATAGAGCGCCAGCACGGTGGCGCCGCCCGGGGCCGCCACGCGTATGGCTTCGCCCAGCGCCAGGTCGGACGTGCTGCTGCCGTCCACCGCCACCACGATCTTGCTGTATGCCGCGCTAGTCATAGGAATTGCCTCCGTTGGAAAGGGATGGCGGCGGTAACGCCGCCTGGCTTCGATACTACACGTGCGGCAGCCGCCACGAGGCGAGCGGGATCAAGCCACGGCCACGGTAGCGGGCTTTCCCTTAAATTGACCGACCGGTCGGCATATATATAATAGGGCCAGCACTGCCCGCGATCCGAGCGGCATCCCGTCAGAGGAGACACCATGTACACGCAGAGTCTTGACCTGCCCGGCCAGCACGCCGATACGGCACCGGCCAGCGCGCCCCAGGACGAAGCCGCCCGCCAGGCCGCGTTCGACGCCTGCATGGCCGCCGACGGCAAGATCGAGCCGCAGGACTGGATGCCGCAGGCCTACCGCAAGACCCTGGTGCGCCAGATCTCGCAGCATGCGCACTCGGAGATCGTCGGCATGCTGCCGGAGGGCAACTGGATCAGCCGGGCCCCGTCGCTCAAGCGCAAGGCCATCCTGCTAGCCAAGGTGCAGGATGAAGGCGGCCATGGGCTCTACCTGTATTCCGCCGCCGAGACGCTCGACGCCTCGCGCGATGACCTGGTCGACGCGCTGCACAGCGGCAAGGCCAAGTATTCGTCGATCTTCAACTACCCGACGCTGACCTGGGCCGACGTGGGCGTGATCGGCTGGCTGGTCGACGGCGCGGCGATCATGAACCAGATCCCGCTGTGCCGCTGCTCGTACGGCCCGTATGCGCGCGCCATGATCCGCATCTGCAAGGAAGAGTCGTTCCACCAGCGCCAGGGCTTCGACGCGCTGCTGGCGATGATGCGCGGCACCGAGGCCCAGCGCGAGATGGTGCAGGACGCGGTCGACCGCTGGTGGTTCCCGGTGCTGATGATGTTCGGCCCGCCCGACGCGGCCTCGACCAACAGCGCCCAGACCATGGCCTGGGGCATCAAGCGCATCTCCAACGACGACCTGCGCCAGAAGTTTGTCGATGCCACGGTCGAGCAGGCCCGCGTGCTGGGCGTGACCCTGCCCGACCCCGGCCTGCAATGGAATGCCGAGCGCGCCCACTATGACTACAGCCCGCTGGACTGGGATGAGTTCTGGCGTGTGATCAACGGCGACGGCCCCTGCAACAAGGAGCGCCTGGCCACCCGCGTGAAAGCGCACGAGGACGGCGCCTGGGTGCGCGAGGCCGCGCTGGCGCACGCCGCCAAGGTGGCCGAACGCGAAGCCCGCGCCAGCCGCGCCGCGGCCTGAACACCGCGCCCGAGGACGGAGACAAACGATGCAACGCAAGGAATGGCCGCTGTGGGAAGTGTTCGTACGCAGCAAGCAAGGCCTGGAACACAAGCATTGCGGCAGCCTGCACGCCGCCGACGCGCAGCAGGCGCTGCACATGGCGCGCGACGTCTATACGCGGCGCCAGGAAGGCGTGTCGATCTGGGTGGTGCCGTCAGCGTCCATCACCGCCAGCGTGCCCGAGGAAAAGCCGGAGCTGTTCGACCCGATGGCCGACAAGATCTACCGGCATCCGACGTTCTACCAGCTGCCCGACGAAGTCAACCACATGTAAGGCCCGCACCATGACTGCGTCCCCACAGCCGACCGCGCCCGCCTCGCTCGACCACCTGCCGCCGGCACGCACCGCGGGCTTGCGCTACGTGCTGCGCCTGGCCGACAACGCCCTGGTCCTGGGCCAGCGCAACGCCGAATGGTGTGGCCACGGCCCGGTGCTGGAAGAAGACATCGCACTGGCCAACATCAGCCTGGACCTGATCGGCCAGGCGCGGCTGCTGTACGGCCGCGCCGGCGAACTGGAAGGCGAGCTGACCGGCCTGCCCCGCCATGAGGACGACTACGCCTACTGGCGCGCCGAGCGCGACTTCCGCAACTGGACGCTGCTGGAGCTGCCGCACCGCGGCCCGCTGGCCGGCAACGCCGCCGCCGAGCGCGACTACGCCGTCACCATCATGCGCAACTTCCTGTACAGCGCGCTGATGGTCGAGCTGTGGGAAGCATTGCTGGCCAGCCGCGCCGACCAGCTGGGCGCGATCGCCGCCAAGTCGGTCAAGGAAGCGCGCTACCACCTGCACCACGCGGCTGGCTGGGTAGTGCGCCTGGGCGACGGCACCGAGGCATCGCACGCGCGCATGCAGCGCGCGCTGGAGCACCTGCTGCCCTATATGAACGAGTGCTTTGCCGAGGACGCGGTCGAAACCGAGGCCGCCGCGCAGGGCATCGGCGTGGTCACGGCCACGCTGCGCCCGGCCTGGAACGCCACCGTCGCCGAGACGCTGCAGGCCGCCACGCTGGACTTGCCCCAGGCCACGAGCTTTGTCTCGACCGGCAAGCACGGCGTGCACTCCGAACACATGAGCTACCTGCTGGGCGAGATGCAGGGGCTGGCGCGGGCCCATCCGGGCGCGCAGTGGTAAGCGCACGCTTCGGCGTAAAGGGTTGACCAACATGAATATCGCCGCCTTCCCCCTGCGCAACGACCGCGCCACCGATGGCCGCATCGCGCGTGCATGGGCGGCGCTGGAGGCGGTGCCGGACCCGGAGATCCCGGTGGTGTCGATCCGCGACCTGGGCATCCTGCGCGATGTCCTGACCGCCGCCGACGGCACGCTTGAGATCGTTATCACGCCCACCTATTCCGGCTGCCCGGCGATGTCGCAAATCGCCGAGGACATCGGCCGGGCGCTGGACGGCGCCGGGCTGGCGCCGTGGCGCATCCGCACCGTGCTGGCGCCGGCCTGGACCACCGACTGGATCACCCCGGCCGCGCGCGAGCGCCTGCGCGCCTTCGGCATAGCGCCGCCGGGCCAGTGCGGCACGCCGGCCGCGGCGCAGCCATTGCGCTTTGTGCCTCGCGCCGCCCGCGCGGGCGCGCCCGATGCCGTGGCCTGCCCGCGCTGCGGCAGCATGCATACGCAGGAAATCTCGCGCTTTGCCTCGACCGCCTGCAAGGCGCTGTACCGGTGCCTGGACTGCCGCGAGCCGTTCGACTATTTCAAACCCTACTGAGCCCCGCCGGGCCGAAGCCAGGCTGCCATGACTCCACAGTTCCATCCGCTGCGCGTGGCGCAGGTGCGCCCCGAGACCGCCGACACCATTTCGATCGCCTTCGAGGTGCCGGACACGCTGCGCGATGCCTACCGCTTCACCCAGGGCCAGTTCCTGACGCTGAAGGCGCCGGTCGAAGGCAAGGACCTGCGCCGCTCGTACTCGATCTGCTCGGCGGTGCAGGACTATGACGAGCACGGCGAGCTGCGCGTGGCGGTCAAGCTGGTCGAGGACGGACTCTTTTCCACGCACCTGCATGACTCCATCGCCCCGGGCCAGGTGATCGACGTGATGACCCCCGACGGCCGCTTCCACGTGCCGCTCGATGCCGGCGCCGCGCGCCACTACGTGGCCTTTGCCGCCGGCAGCGGCATCACGCCGGTGCTGTCGCTGATCCGCACCACGCTGCAGGCCGAGCCGCACAGCCGCTTCACGCTGGTCTATGGCAACCGCAACGTCGACAGCATCATCTTCTCCGAGGCGCTGGAAGACCTGAAGAACCAGTACCTGGCGCGTTTCACGCTCTACCACGTGCTGTCGCGCCAGCCGCAGGAGGTGGACCTGCTGCATGGCCGGCTCGACCATGCCCGCGTGACCGCCTTCCTGCAGGCCCTGATCCCCGTGGAAGACATCGACGCGGCCTTTGTCTGCGGGCCGGCCTCGATGATCGACGAGGCCGAGGCGGCGCTGCGCGACGCGGGCGTCGACCCGCACCGCATCCACGCCGAGCGCTTCGGTGTGCCGCTGGCCCAGGCCAGGCGCAAGCCGGCCCCGGCACACGCCGACCATGCCGGCACCGCCGAGCTGGTGGTGGTGCTCGACGGCAAGCAGCACAGCATGCGCCTGCCGCTGGAAGACGCCGTGCTGGACACCGCGCTGGCCGCCGGCCTGGACCTGCCTTTTGCCTGCAAGAGCGGCGTCTGTTGCACCTGCCGCGCCAAGGTGCTGGAGGGCCAGGTGGACATGGAAAAGAACTACACGCTCGAGCCGTGGGAGATGGAAAAGGGCTTCGTGCTCACCTGCCAGGCGCGGGCGCTGACGCCGCGGGTGGTGGTCAGCTACGACGAACGCTGATCCGGGCACGCCGGGGCGTGCGTATTCAGACAATTGCCGACATTGGCCAGCACCGGCCGTGACTACAATGGCGGCAGGCGGCTTCCGGCTGGCCCGATGCTTGCAGGACAGTGACCGGGCGGGCGGCGATCGCGCCTGTCGCACCGCCGCCGCGGCGGTGCCAGCGAACCGTCCACCCATATACAATCACGGCCATGCAATATATCCACGTCGTCAACGGTGATGTAGCAGGCACGACCCTGCGCCAGGCCCTGGCCCAGGCTGCGCGGCCGGACCCTGTCGTGGTGCTGCGCGACGACCTGGCGGTAGGCCCGCTGGCCGACATCGACAGCACCGGTCTGATCCGCTCCGGCTTCTGGCAGCGGGTCGCCCCGCATACCGACATCGATTTCGGCGCCGAGATGCGCCAGGCGCTGGACCAGCTCCAGGGACTGCGCCAGGACAACATGGAAGTGGCCATCTGGCACGGCCAGAGCGCGGCCGACCAGCTGATGCTGCGCCGGGTGGTGTTCCACCTGTACCAGGCGCCGCAGCGGATCAATGAAGTCGCCATGGACCTGCGCGAGCTGGAAATGCCCGCGCAGGGCAACCTGGCAGCGATCGGCATGTACACGCCCGCGCGGCTGGCGCGGCGCTTTTCCACCATCGCCCCGGTCTCGGTGCTGCGCCTGGGCCGCCTCGGCTACGAGTGGCAGCAGAACGTCAAGGAAAACGCCGACGTGCGGCTCTGGAAGGGCAACACGCTGGTGCCGGCGGCCTACCACACCATCGACGAGATCATCATGGAACGCGCCCCGTCCGAGTGGACGCCCGCGGCGCAGATGGTGGGCAGCGTGATGGGCGCGATCGAGGGTCTGCTGGCCAGCGACTGGTTCGTGTTCTGGCGCTGCCGCGAGCTGATCGCCATGGGCCAGCTGGTGCTGCGCGGCAATGCTGACTCGCTCGATACCTGCGAACTGCGCCGCCATCTCGGCAGCGGTGGCACCGGCGGCGAATAAACGAGAATATGGCCCGTACCAAGGCACCCGATTTCGAGGCGCAGCGCGAGCAGATCCTTGACCTGGCCGCCGCCGCCTTTGCCAACAGCAGCTACCCCAGCACCTCGATGGCCGACCTGGCCGCCGCCTGCGGCACCTCCAAGGCGCGGCTGTACCACTATTACGAGAGCAAGGAAGCGATCCTGTTCGACCTGCTGGACCGCTACACGCGCCGGCTGATGCTGCTCGTCACTGAAGTGGAGGCCGACGCCGAGCGCCACGCGCGCACCGACAAGGAAGCCTTCGGCAACCTGATCCGCGCCTTCCTGGCCGAGTACGAAACCTCGCAGACGCGCCATATCGCGCTGATCAACGACGTCAAGTTCCTGGCCGAGACCCAGCGCGACCTGATCCTGGGCCGCGAGCGCGACGTGGTCGCGGCGTTCTCGCGCCTGCTGCGCCGGGCCTACCCGGAGCGCGTCACGCGCGAGAACCAGACTGCGCTGACCATGACCATCTTCGGCATGATCAACTGGACCTTCACCTGGCTCAAGCCGGGCGGCCGGTTGTCCTATGCAGAGTTTGCCGAGATGGTGGTCGACCTGCTCGAAGGCGGCCTGCCCGGCCGGGCCGCGGCCGCGCGCTGACGCGGCGCCGGCCCGCCGCCCTGCCGCTCACATCCACTCGGCCTCTTCGCGCTGGCGCCGCTGCTCGCGGTCCTGGCGGAACATCTCTTCCAGTTCGTCGCGCGCCTGGCGCGCCAGCGAGACCAGCTTCTTCTGGTCGGTGTAGTGCGGATAGAAGCGGTCGATCGCCTGGATGTTGTGGCGCCGGAAACGCAGTGCCACGTTGCGGGCCTCGGCCGGATCGAAACCCAGCCCCTCCAGCACGCGGCGGCCCAGCATCAGCGAGCCCTCGAACATCTCGCGCTCGAACAGGTGCACGCCGCGGTCCTTGAGCTGGTAGATATGTGACACATGGCGCGCCCGGGCGTAGATCTGCAGCTCCGGAAAGCGCTGGCGCACGCGGTCGATCAGTTCCAGGCTTTCGTCCATGCCGTCGATGGCGACCACCAGGATGCGCGCGTCGGCAATGCCCGCGGCCTCCAGCAGGTCCAGCCGGGTGGCGTCGCCATAGAAGACCTTGAAGCCGTACTGGCGCAGGAACTCGATCTGGTCGGGGTCGTGGTCCAGCACCGTCACGCCCACACCCTGCGTGTACAGCAGGCGGCCGACGATCTGGCCGAAGCGCCCGAAGCCGGCGATCAGCACCGGATTGTGCTGCGGCGTGATGGCCTCGTCCGGGCGGGCCTTGCCGCTGCCCAGGCGCGGCGCCACCAGCCGGTCATAGGCCAGCAGCAGCAAGGGCGTGGCCACCATCGACAGCGCCACCACCAGCACCAGCAGGGCCTCGGTCTCGCGCGGCAGCAGGCCGGCGGTGCCGGCCACGCCGAACACCACGAAAGCGAACTCACCGCCCTGCGAGATCAGCAGCGCAAACAGCAGCCGCTGCCCGCGGGCGATGGCGAAATGCCGCGCCAGCAGCGCCAGCACCGCGGTCTTGGCAACCACGAAGGCGGCCACCAGACCCAGCACCAGCCAGGGCGAGTGTGCCAGCACGGCAAAGTCGATCGACATGCCGACAGCCATGAAGAACAGGCCCAGCAGCAGGCCCTTGAACGGCTCCAGGTCGGCCTCGAGCGCATGGCGGTATTCCGAATCGGCCAGCAGCACGCCGGCCACGAAGGTGCCCAGCGCCATCGACAAGCCCACCGCGTCCATCATCAACGCAATGCCCACCACCAGCAGCAGCGCAAACGCCGTGAACATCTCGCGCATGTCGGTGCGGGCGATAAAGCGCAGCGCCGGGCGCACCAGGTAGCGGCCCCCGACCACCACCGCACCGATCACCGCCACCGCCTTGCCCGCCGCCAGCCAGCCGGCCGCGCCCGAACCCGCGCCTGCGGCGCCCTGCGTGGCCAGCAGCGGCAACAGCGCGATCATCGGGATCGCGGCGATGTCCTGGAACAGCAGGATGCCGAAGCTGGCCGCCCCCGCCGGCGTGCCGAAGAGATTGCGCTCGGTCAGTGTCGCCAGCGCGATCGCGGTGGACGACAACGCCAGTCCCAGGCCCGCCACCAGCGCCACCTGCCACGGCGCACCCGCCAGCGCCGCCGCCGCGCCGATCACCAGCGCGCACGCAGCCAGCTGCGCGCCGCCGTAGCCAAAGATGCTCCGGCGCAGCGCCCACAGCTTGCGCGGCTCCAGCTCCAGGCCGATGACGAACATCATCAGCACCACGCCGAACTCGGAAAAATGCAGGATCGATTCGACATTGGTCACCAGGCGCAACGCAAACGGCCCGATCGCCGCCCCCGCCAGCAGGTAGCCCAGCACCGCGCCCAGGCCACTGCGCCGCGCCAGCGGCACCGCCACCACCGCCGCCACCAGGAACACCAGCAGCGCTATCAGGAAGTCGTGCTGGTTCATGCCTGCCCCCCCGCCGGCGCGGCGCCGGTGCCCAGCCGCCCGCAGACGTGGGCGATATGCTCGGCCAGTGCCTGGGCATCGGCATTGTTGGCGTCGTGCAGCACCACCGGCGGCAGCCAGCTCATGCCGCACAGCAAAGCGGTCTGTTCCAGCGGCAGCAGGAAGTCCCCGATCGGGTGGCCATGGGTGCCGTCCGGCCCGTAGGAATCGGCGGTGCCGCCGGTGCTCACCACCGCCAGCAAGGACTTGCCACGCAGCGCGGTGCCGCCGGGGCCATAGGCCCAGCCTGGCTCCAGTACCTCGTCGAGCCACAGCTTGAGCAGCGCCGGCACGCTGTACCAGCGCACCGGGAACTGCAGCACGATGGTGTCGGAGACCGACAGCACGCGCTGCTCGGCGACGACGTCGATGTCATAGTCGACATAGCTGCCGTAGAGATCGCGTACCTGTACCTGCGGCAGCGCGGCCAAGGCATCGGCCAGCGGACGGTTGACGCGCGAACGGCTGGGCGTGGGGTGCGCGTAGATCACAACGATTGGGGGCTCGGTCATCAAAGGCGATCGGCTAGGCAAGGGGAAGTCAGACGGACATGCGGGAGAACGCGGGATTGCGGCGTTGCACCAAATCCACATCCGGCACCACGCAACAATTCATCACATTTTTTCAAGCTGTTGATTTTATTCGATTTTTATTGATGCTATGGTGAGACGGCGGCCTGCTGCGATGCGGGAAGCTTACGCCGAACTGACAATTCCACTACAATACTTTTGGCGCCGCATCAAGATGGTGTTTCCCCCGAGTCTTGCACCGAGCCAGGGAAAAGTGCCTGGCGGAACACCAACGCAGTGCTATTTTTATCTGTGACTGCACTAGGAAGGAAATAATCGTGAACCCGCTCGAACTGAGCAAGGCCGTCGGCGCACTGACCGACGAAGATCTGCGCAAGGCAGCCGAAGCCGCACAGGCCACCCACCGCGCCACCGTACTGGTGCGCGAGCTGGCGGCCCACCACCGCTCGCGCCTGCTGAAGCATTTCCTCGCCCTGGGCGAGGAGGATCGCCTGCTCCGTTTTGGCCAGTCCGTGGGCGACCACGTGATCGAAGCCTATGTCGACAGCATCGACTTCGACCATGACAGCGTGTTCGGCGTCTACGACGACAAGCTCGAACTGATCGGCGTGGGCCACTTCGCCAACCTGCGCGACAACGCCCAGGGCCGCGTGGCGGAGTTCGGCGTGTCGGTGTCGGGCAGCGCCCGCGGGCGCGGCATCGGCAGCGCGCTGTTCGAGCGTGCCGCGATCCATGGCCGCAATACCAATGTGCGCACGCTGTACATGCACTGCCTGTCGCGCAACGCAGCGATGATGCACATTGCCAAGAAGGCCGGCATGAAGGTCCAGTACGCCTACGGCGAGGCCGATGCCTACCTGGAACTGCCGCCGGCCGATACCGCCAGCCGCCTGACCGAAGCGCTGGACGAGCAGCTCGCCGACCTGGACTACGCGGTGCGCCGCAACCTGCGCGACGCGCGCCGCTTCGGGCTGCGCTTCTGGCGCACCATGGTGCCGCAGAAGCACACTGCCTGAGTCCGCTGAACTCCCCCGGGCCCGCTTGATGCGGGTTCCACGCCAACGGCGCATCGTAACGATGCGCCGTTCTTGTTTGCAGCCTCAGGTTTGCCGCATCAAGCCGCGCCGCCCACCGGCAGCGCCGTGGTGTCCTTGATGCTTTCCAGCGCAAAGCTGGAGCGCACGTCGATCACCGACGGGTGCGCCAGCAACTGCTCCTGCATGAAGCGCGCGAAGTGTTCCATGTCTTCCACGTAGACCTTGAGCAGCAGGTCCATCTCGCCGGTCATGGCGTGGCACGCGGCTACCTCCGGCCAGACCGCGATCGAGGCGCGGAACAGGTCCAGCGGAGCCTTGCCCTTGGGCGCGCCGCCATGCTTTTCCAGCCGGACATTGATATAGGCCAGCAGGCCAAGTCCGATCTTGTTGGGCTCCAGCAGCGCTGCGTACTGCCGGATCACGCCGATCTCCTCCAGCCGCCGGATGCGGCGCAGGCAGGGGCTGGGCGACAGGTTGACGCGCTCGGCCACCTCCAGGTTGGTCAACCGGCCGTTGGTCTGCAGCACTTCCAGGATCTTCCGGTCGATCTTGTCCAACTCCACCTTGCTCACGATATTGTTGCTCCGCAATATGTTTATTGGCAATTTTTTTGCGCAAATTTAGCAAGCCGTGCACAAGTACGCAATTTTTTGTGAAATTACGTCCGATTCAGGGCCGATTCTGATGAGCTGGCAGCCTTATCGGTCACTCGCGCGGCAGCCGGTCGGGCTGGGCAGACCTGTGGGGTGGCGCCACCGCAAATCGCGGCCGCGCCCCACCGGCCGGAAGCAGGCAAGGATGGTGCCAAGCCCGGCGAACAGGGAAGCGGCATTCTACGGGCGTTTGCGGGCGAGGTCAGATTCTTCCCAGTGCACGCACAAGGCGAACACGCAAAGAAAAAGCGCGCGAACCCGGAGGCTCGCGCGCTTGGTGAGACCTGGCAAGGTCCGCTGGTGCGGCCCTGCCCGGGCCGGTCAGCCGCCGCTGGTGGACGGGGCGCCCGGTGCCGCGGGCGCCGGCTGGCTGCCCGGTGCCGCCTGGCCACGCGGGCCGCGGTGCGAATGGTCGCGGTGCATCTTTTCCATGCCGGCGCGGATTTCGTCGCGGGTCAGCTTGCCGTCGCGGTTGGCGTCGAGCTGGTCGAAACGCTTGGTCAGGCGCGGCAGGCCGGCGTTGGCCTCAGCCTTGGTCAGCGCGCCGTCGCCGTTCTTGTCGGCAGCCTTGAACTTCTCGTCGAACGCTGCCCGCATGCGCGCATGGCGCTCGGCCATGGTGGCCTTGCGGTGCGCGTCCATCTCGGCCTTGTCGATCTTGCCGTCGCGGTTGGTGTCGAGCTTGTTGAACCAGGCGTCGGCTTCCGCCTTGGAGATCGCGCCATCGCCGTCGGTATCGATTGCCTTCATCCACATGCCGCCACCGTGGTGGTGATGGTGACCCATGCCGGGCTTGGCGGCTGGCGCAGCGGATGGTGCGGGGGCGCTGGCCTGGGCAAATGCGCCACCGGCGACCAGGAGGGCGGCCGATGCGGCCAGGAACTGCTTCAGGATCTGCGGCTTGTGATTGCGTTGCATGTCTTGCTCCTTTTCATCACGTTTGGCATGTACGGATTAGAACGCAGACGATGCGGGGAAGTTGGCGCTTTTAATACGATGTTACCGGGCTCACAGAAAGGCCCGCGCGCCGTAAGGGAACGCAAGCAAGCGCGAATATTTGGCGCCCGGAATCAGTCCTTCGGCGCCAGCTGGCCTTCGCCGGCCGCCTGCGGCGCCATCGCCGGCTGGTACTGGCGCGGATCGACCGGTTGCGGCTGCGGTTGGGCGGGCTGGGCCTGCTGCGCCGGCGCCTGGCCTTGCGGCTGCTGGGCCGGTGCGGCGGGCTGGCTCACCACCGGCGCCGGGGACGGCATCGGCGTTGCCATCGGTGCCGCGGCGCCGGCGGGCGGCGTGGGCAAGGCACCGGCCGCTGCCGGTGCGCCGCGCGCGGCACCGGCCTGCAGCGGCAGCACGATTTCCTGGCGCACGCCGCTGCGCTCGATCACCACCGCACGCTGGCGGATCTCCGCCAGCCGGATCTGCGGCGACAGCTCGGCGCCGGCGCGCACCGCCTTGGGCGGGCCGCCATCGATCGACACGATTGCCGCGCCCGCACCGCCATCCACCTCGGCCACCACGCCGATCAGCTGCACGTCGCGCGGGCCGCCCTGCGCCGAGCCGCCGAACAGCGTCGCGACCGCGCCGGTCTCGACCGCCTCGGTCTGGGCCACGCGCGCGCTCTGCGGCACCGGGATGGTACGCATCGCGCTGAAGGCCAGCACCCAGTGGGTGGCGAGCGCACACAGCGCGATAAACAGCACCAGGCTGGCCAGGCGCGGCAGCCAGGGCGCGGAGGCATCGAAACGGAGCGAAGGCCGGAGGGACAGTTGCATGGGATCGGGACCCTGGATGCCCACAGGGCGGGCAATGGCGCGTGAGCGCGGACGCGCCAAGCCTACCAGAGCCCCATGACACTGTCTGCCGTGCCGGTGCCGCGCCGCCGACCCTTAGAGCAGGTCGTCGAGCAGGTCCGGCCCGAACACCTCGCGCTCGATATGCGCCACCGGCACGCCTGCGCTGACCAGCGCATGGCGCTGCGCCTGCATGAAGCCGAGCGGTCCACACAGGTAAAAGCTGCCGTCGACAAAGCGCTGCAGGTCAGGCTGGCGCAGCAGTTCGGCCACCGGCATGGTGCCGGCGTGGTCGTAGTCGCGACCGGCGACATCGCCCGCTTGCGGGGTTTCATAGCTGATGTGCGTGGCCAGCTGCGGCAGGCGCTCGCGCGCCCATTGCAGGTCGGCGCGATGGGCGTGATGGCGGCCGTCGCGCGCGGCATGGGCAAACAGCACCTGGCGCTGCGAGCGCTGCGCGGCCAGCGTGCGCAGCACCGACAGCATCGGCGTGATGCCGATGCCGGCCGACAGCAGCACCAGCGGACGGCGGCCGTCGAGCGCCGGCGTGAACTCGCCGAACGGCGCGCTCACCTTGAGTTCAGTGCCCTCCTGGGCATTGGCGTGCAGCCAGTTGGACACGGCGCCGGCCGGGGTGCTGCGGTCACCCGCCTCGCGCTTGACCGAGATGCGCCAGGTCGGCAGCCCGCTTTCGGCCGACAGCGAATACTGGCGCAGCTGGCGCTGGCCATCGTCCAGGCGCGCCTCGACGCTGATGTACTGGCCTGGGCGGAACGCACGCAGCGGCTGGCCGTCGGCGGCAGCCAGCGTCAGCGCCACCACCTGGTCGCCCTGCGCCTCGCGCCGCACCACGCGCACCGGCGTCAGCTCGCCTGCGGCCACGCCGGTGCGCTGGTACAGGCGCGCCTCGGCGGCGATCAGCTCGCCGGCCAGCAACCAGTAGGCCTCGTCCCAGGCGGCCAGCAGCGGCGGCGTGGCGGCCTCGCCCAGCACCGCGGAGATGGCGCCCAGCAGGTGGCGGCCGACGATCGGGTAGTGCGAAGGCGTCAGGCCTACGGCCGCATGCTTGTGGACGATGCGCTCGAGCACCGGCCCAAGCGCCGCCGCGTTATCGATATTGGCCGCATAGGCGAACACGGCCGAAGCCAGCGACTGCTGCTGGCTGCCGTTGGCCTGGTTGCCCATGTTGAAAATCTGCGTCAGCTCGGGCCGGTCCGCGAACATCTCGCGGTAGAAATGCGTGGTGATGGCCAGGCCGTGCTCGCGCAGCACGGGGACGCTTGCATCGATATAGGGGCGGGAAGCGGCGGACAGCATCAGGAAACACTCCGTTCTAAATCATGCAAATTAAATGCATGTTTTTGCTCAAAATAAAACCGGCTCTCGCCGGCCCGCGCGGACAGGATCCGCTCAGGCCGAACGCCGGTTCAGGAAATCGCGATGCAGGCGGATGATCGACTCGGCCGTCTGGCTGCCGGTGACATCGGCCAGCGTGACGTCGTCCAGGGCAACGTAGAAAGCCTGCTCGGCCACGTCCAGCGCGCGCTTCAGGCGGCAGTTGCCGTTCAGCGCACAGGGCGGGTTGTCGCAGTCGATCACCGCCTTGTGCCCTTCCAGCTCGCGCAGGATGGTGCCGATGGTCAGCCGCTCCGCGCCGGGCCCCAGCTGCAGGCCGCCGTGGCGGCCGCGCGTGGCGCTGATCCAGCCCAGCTTCGACAGCCGCGCCGCCACCTTGACGAGGTGGTTGTGCGAGATGCCGAACTGCTGCCCCACCTCGGCAATGGTGATCGGCCGGCTGCCGTCGCCACGGGCGACGTACATCAGCAGGCGCAACGCATAGTCGGAAAAGCGGGTCAGTTGCATCGTGACGCCATCTTAAAAAAGATGCATCCAGGATGCAAGTTATTTGGCTGCCGAATGCACGTTCCCAGGAGCTGTGATCCGGATCAGACTTTGCCGAGGTGCCGAAGGGGCCGCCCATAAAACAGTCATGTGGCGCCGGTTATACTGACTGGCGAACCCGGCCCGCCGCCTCCTCACTGGTGCGGGCCCAGCCATTCAAGCCAAGAGGTCCACCGACGATGCGCAGATTCACTCCCCAGATTGCCAGCCCCGCCCGCTCCGTGCGCGCCCGCCGTGCGCGCGGCTTCACCCTGATCGAGATCATGGTCGTGATCGTGATCCTTGGCGTGCTGGCGGCGCTGGTGGTGCCCAAGATCATGAGCCGTCCGGACGAGGCCCGCATCGTGGCCGCGCGCCAGGACATCTCGTCGGTCATGCAGGCGCTCAAGCTGTATCGCCTGGACAACAGCCGCTACCCCACCACCGAACAGGGCCTGGCCGCGCTGGTGGCCAAGCCCACCACCGAGCCCGTGCCCAACAACTGGAAGGGCGGCGGCTACCTGGAAAAGCTGCCCAAGGATCCCTGGGGCCATCCGTACCAGTACCTGAACCCGGGCGTGCGCGGCGAGATCGACGTGTTCAGCTTCGGCGCCGACGGCCAGGCCGGCGGCAACGGCAACGACGCCGACATCGGCAACTGGGAATAAGCGCAGCCCCGCCGCCGCCCCCTGCAACCATGACCACGGCGCCGCGCCGCCGCGCGCCCGGCCCCCGGCGCCGCGGCTTTACGCTGCTCGAGCTGCTGGTGGTCATGGTGATCGCCGGCATCGTGATCTCGCTGGTGGCGGTCAACGCCTCGCCCAATGAACGGAGCCGCGTGCTCGACGACGGCCAGCGCATCGCGCGGCTGTTCGAGCTGGCGCAGGAAGAGGCGCAGCTTGGCGCCCGCCCGCTCGCCTGGGAGGGCGATGCCAGCGGCTGGCGCTTCCTGGAATCGACCCCCAACGGCTGGATCCCCATGCGTACCGACGTGTTTGCCCCGGGCCACTGGCGCCTGGCGCTGGACCAGGTCATCGTCGCCGAAGGGGGCCGCAGCACCGGCACCAGCAGCCCGCCCCGGCTCATCTTCGGGCGCGAGCTGATCGATGCCCCGCAGCGGCTGATCCTGGTGCGCGGCGATATCCGCGTGGACGTTGCCGGCGACGGCAGCGGCCGCTATTTCGCCAGCACGCCATGAAACCCTGCCCTCGCGCTTTGCCCCGCCCGGCCCGGCGCGGGCGCCGCACCGGCTTCACGCTGATCGAAGTGCTGGTGGCGCTGACCATCCTGGCAGTCGCGCTGACCGCGGCGATGCGCGCGATGGGCTCGATGGTCGATGCCAGCGCTTCGCTGCAGGCGCGCATGCTGGCCGAGTGGAGCGCCGAGAACCACCTGGCCGCGCTGCGCCTGGCCAAGACCTGGCCCGAGCCCGGCGTCAGCGGCTATGCCTGCCCGCAGGGCGGCACGCCGCTGTATTGCGAGCAATCCGTCTCGGGCACGCCCAATCCCGTTTTCCGCCGCGTCGAGATCGCGGTCTACCCGTCCGCCACGGACAAATCCGTACGCCTGGCATGGCTGGTCACCATAGTCCCCAATGAAACCCGCAACGTGCTCTGAGCGCCGCCGCCCGCGCCAGCCCGGCGGCTTCACGCTGCTGGAGATGCTGGTCGCCATCACGCTGCTGGCGGTGATGGCGGTGATCGGCTGGCGCGCGCTGGACAGCCTGACGCGCAGCCGCGAGCGCCTCACCGACCACGATGCGCGCCTGGACGCGCTGAAGGTGCTCTACGGCCAGCTCCAGGCCGACTGCGAGCACCTGGCCAACCCCACGCTGCTGCAGGCCAGCCCGGTCGAGATCGGCCAGAACCGGCTGCTGCTGGTGCGCGACCGCCGCGACGAAGGCCAGCCGCCGACCTGGCAGGCGCTGTCATACCAGCTCGACGGCAATACCCTGGTGCGCGTGGCCGCGCCGCCGGTGAACAGCCGCGCCGGCCTGCAGTCGGCCCTGCTGGCGCTGCGCCAGGGCGGCGGCAACACCGCGCAGGTGCGGCGCGTGCTGGCCGACGTGGACGGCATCAGCACGCGCGCATGGGTGGAGCCCGCCGGCTGGCAGGCCGACAGCGGGCGCATCCGCAACGTGCTGTTCACAGGCAACGCCGCCAGCGCCGTGGCTGCCTCCGCGCCCGGCGCCGCGCTGCCCAACACCGCGGTGCGCGCGGTGGAACTGACCATCTTCGCCCGCATGGGCGACGGCGATGCGCCGCGGCAGTTCCAGAAGATCTGCATGACCGGGCTATGAGGCAAGCCAGCCGCCCGCCTCGCCTGGCGCCGTTGCGCCGCCGCCCGCGCGGCGCGGCCGTGGTCACCGCGCTGCTGATCGTGACGCTGGCCGTGGTGGTGGTGTCCGGCATGCTGTGGCGCCAGCAGGTGCAGATCCGCGCCATCGAGAACCAGCGGCTGCTGGCCCAGGCCACCTGGATCGAGCGCGCCGCCGTGGACTGGGCGCGGCTGATCCTGCGCGACGACCAGCGCCGCACCAACGTCGACGAACTGGGCGAGCCGTGGGCGGTGCCGATCGCCGAGACACGGCTGTCGGACTTCCTCGGCGCGGCACTGCGCACCGACGTCGCGGGCGAGACCTCGTTCCTGTCGGGCCGCATCCTGGATGCGCAGGCGCGCCTGAACCTGGCCAACCTGGTGATATGGACCGCCACTGGCGGCGCAGACGGCCAGCCAGGCCGCGCGGCCTCGGTCGACCCGGCGGCGCTGGCCGCATACCGCCGCCTGCTGCAGACGGTCGGCCTGAACCCGGAGCTGGCCGAGACCACGGCGCGCTACATGCTGCAGGCCGCGCAGGGCGGCAATGCCAGCGGGCAGCCGGCGCCGCGCCCGCTGGACAGCGTGCAGGGGCTGATGGCGCTGCCCGGCTACACGCCGGAGATGGTGGCGGTGCTGGAGCCCTTTGTCACCGTGCTGCCCGAGCGCACGCCGGTCAACGCCAACACCGCCGAGGCCGAGGTGCTGGCCGCGGTCATCAACAAGCTGCCGCTGGAGCGCGCGCGCGAACTGGTGCGCCAGCGCGACCGCGCCTACTTCAACAACCTGGGCAACCTGCAGACCCAGCTGGCCGCGGTGGCGCCGCAGGCGGATGCCGCCAACCTCGGCAACCTGCTCGACGTGCGCACGCACTACTTCCTGGTCTACGGACTGGTGCGGCACGAGCGCGCCACCCGGCTGCAGGTGTCGCTGGTCTTCCGCGGCGAGCCGCTGGGTACGGCCAACACCACCCGCGTGGTCTGGATCCAGGATGCGGACCGGCTGCCGGACCTGCGCTAGGCGGCGCCCACCAGGCCAGGCGACAGGCCGAATTTGCACGCGCAGGCAACCGGGGAGAATGGTATTGACGCGGTTTAGTCACACAGGCAAGGTATGCTGCGGCGCTGGCGCGAGCGTGGCACCAGCCTACCCGCCGCCGTCCGGCCTTCCTGGCCGCCCGCCGGCGTCCCCGCACCCCGGCATGTTTCCGACTCCGGGGCGATCCAGGGCGCATCCCAACCGGCCATGCGCCTGCCCGAGCCGTTCCATTGACGCCAAAGCAAGGAAACCTTGAGCACCACCCTGTACGTCCGCCTGCCACACCGGCCGCATGACCAGCCGCAACCGTGGCAGTTCGGCACCCTGCCGTTCGCGCTGGTGCGCACTGCCACGGCCGATACGGCGCGGCGTGGCCAGGCCCGTGCGACGCCGGAAGTGTTGCGCGAAGGCCACGCCCGTATTGCTGACCTGCCCGCGGCCGAGCGCCTGGTGCTGATCCTCGCCGCGAGCGACGTACTGCTGACCACCGCCAGCGTGCCGCCGCTGCCGCCCGCCCGTTTGAAACAGGCGCTGCCCAACCTGGTCGAGGACGCGCTCGCGACCGAGGCGCAGCCGTGCCATATCGGCGTGGGCCCTGCCCTCGACGGCAGCGCCGCGCGCGGACCGCGCCAGCGGCTGCTGATGGTGGCCGACCGCGCCTGGCTGCGCGCCGTGCTCGACGCCTTTGCCGAACACCGCCACCGGCGCCGCCATGTGCTGGCCGCGCAGCTGTGCGTGCCGCTGGCTTCCGCCGCCGAAGCCAGCACCGAGCCGTCACTGGCGAGCGCCGACGCGCCGCCGCCGGCGGCCGCGCTGGTGGTCGAAGCCGCCGCCAGCGCCCTGGCCCGGAGCGCCGAGTTGGGCGATGAGTTAGGCGGCGAGCTGCCCGGCACCGGCTCCGACGCCGCGCGCCAGTGGCAACTGACCGTGCGCACCGGCGCACACGCCGGCTACGGGTTGCTGCTGGGCGACGATGCCCTGGCCGCGTGGCAGGCGCTTGCGCCCGCCGGCACCTGGTATGCCGATGCCGACGCTGCCGACGCGGCGCCGGTACCCGATCTGCGCCAGGCTGCCCGCGCCAGCTGGCACCTGTGGATAGAAGGCGCGCAGGAATGCCTGCGCGAGCCGGCGCTGGACCTGGCGCAGTTTGAATTCGCGCAGGGCCGGGCCGACCGTTGGAATTTGGTGGCATGGCGCTTGCCGCTGGCATTGCTGGCGGGCATCGTGCTGGTGCAGGTCATTGGCATGAACACGCACTGGCTGCTGCTGCGGCGCGAGCAGCAGCGGCTGGAAGCCGCGCAGCTGCAGGCGCTGCGCGGCGCCTTCCCGCAGATCCAGACCGTGCTCGACGCGCCGCTGCAGATGCGGCGGCAGGTCGAGCAGCTGCGCACCGCCAGCGGCCGCAGCACACCGGAAGACTTCCTGCCGCTGGCCGACCGCTTTGCCCAGGCCGCGCGCAGGCTGCCGCCCGACGCGCTGCAGGCGCTGGAATACCGCGGCCGCATGCTGGTGGTGACGCTCAAGCCGGGCACGGACACGGCCGGACTGCGCAGCGCCGCGCGCCAGGCCGGGCTGCAGATGGAAGAAGACAAGACCGGAGGTGCCGCTGGCAGTACCAGCAGCAGCGCAGGCACCCCGGTGACGCCCGGCTCGCGCTGGACCGTCAGGCCCGGCCTGTAAGCGGGCCCACCAGCAAGCATGAATCCGATGAAAGACACAGTCCGAAGCCAGACGCCACGCGCCAGCCGGCCAGGCGCGACCTCTGCGCTGCGCACGCGCCTGGCGCGGCTACGCCCGTCCGTGCCGCAGGCGTGGCAGGAGCGCTTCAACGCCTTCTGGTTGGCGCGCAACCCGCGCGAACAGGCCATCCTGGCCGGCGGCGGCGCCCTGCTGGCGCTGGTGATCGGGTACCTGGTGCTGTGGGAGCCAGCCGCCGACGGCCGCGAGCGCCTGGCGCGCAACCTGCCCAAGCTGCGCGCCGACCTGGCCGAAATGGAATCCCTGGCTCAGGAAGCCCGCGGCCTGAAGGCCACGCCGGCGCCGTCGCTGCGCGGTGACGCGCTCACGCAGGCGCTGCAGGACAGCCTGGGCCAGCACGGCCTGAAGGCGACCCGGCTGGCCGCCGGCGCCGACAACAGCGTGCAGGTGCAGCTGGACAAGGTGCCGTTCGGCGCGGTCAGCGGCTGGCTGCAGGACGTGCGCCAGCAGCAGCGCATGAAGGTGATCGACGCCCGTATCGTCTATGTCGGCGCCACGGCGCTGGTGAACGTCAGCGCGACCCTGCAGGGTCCGGGCGGCCGCAGCTGATGGTACGGCTGGAAACGCTGCGCCTGCCGCGCCGCAAGCTGCGCCAGCCGGCCGCATGGCGGCGTCTGCGCTGGCTGGGGCTTGGCCTGGCGAGCGCCGCGGTGACCGTGGTGGCGATGCTGCCGGCGGCATGGATCGCCGCGCGCGTGGCCACGCAGACGCAGGGACGGGTACTGCTCGCCGATGCCAGCGGCTCGCTCTGGCATGGCAGCGCCACGCTGGCGCTGTCGGCCGGCGCCGGCAGCCAGACCGCGACCGTGCTGCCGGGCCGGCTGCAATGGACGCTGGCGTTCTGGCCGCTGCTGGGCGGCAGCGCGCGCCTGGTGGTGAGCCACTCCGAGGCCATGGCCGCGCCGGTCGCCATCACCGTGACACCCGGCGGCTGGAGCGCGCAGGCAGGCGCCATGCGGCTGCCCGCGGCGCTGCTCGAAGGCATCGGCGCGCCGTTCAATACGCTGCGCCCGGACGGCCTGATGCGCGTGGACTGGTCCACGCTGCAGGGCCGCTTTTCGGGCCAGGGCATGAGCGGCCATATGACGCTGCGCATCGAACAGGTGTCGTCGGCCGTGAGCCGGCTGCGCCCGCTGGGCAGCTACCGCGCCGAGCTCGACTGGACCGGCGAGGCTGGCGGCAAGCTGCAGCTGAGCACCATCGCCGGGCCGCTGCACCTGGAGGGCAGCGGCACGCTGGGGCGGCAGGCGCGCTTCGAGGGCACCGCGCACGCCGAGCCCGAAGCGGCAACCCAACTGACCAGCCTGCTGAGCCTGCTGGGACGACGAGACAACCATGTGACAAGGCTGCGCTTCTGATGCCAGGCCAATCCAGGAGCGCCCGGAAATGACTATGAAAACCCACGCCATCCGACCTGTTTTCCATACCGCCTGCGCCCGCGCCGTGGCCCTGCTGTGCGGGCTCTCGCTGCTGGCGCCCGCGCCGTTGTGGGCCCAGTCCGGCGCGCGCACCGGCACCCCGCCCGCGCCGCCCGACATCACGCCGTCCAACCGCGACCAGGTGGTGCTGAACTTCGTCAACGCCGACCTGGATTCGGTGATCAAGGCGGTCGGCCAGGCCACCGGCAAGAACTTCGTGATCGACCCGCGCGTGAAGGGCACGGTCAACCTGGTCACCGAGCAGCCGGTCTCGCGCGCGCAGGCGCTGCAGACGCTGGGTTCGGTGCTGCGCATGCAGGGCTATGCCATGGTCGAGAGCAACGGCTTCACCAAGGTCGTGCCCGAGGCCGACGCCAAGCTGCAGGGCTCGCCCACGGTGATCGGCGCCAGCCCCAGCCGCGGCGACCAGGTGGTGACGCAGGTGTTCCGGCTGAACTATGAATCGGCCAACAACCTGGTGCCGGTGCTGCGGCCGATGATCGCGCCGAACAACACCATCACCGCCTACCCGGCCAACAACACGCTGGTCATCACCGACTACGCCGACAACCTGCGCCGGCTGGCGCGCATCATCGCCGCGGTCGATGCGCCGGCCTCGGGCGAGGTCGAGCTGGTGCCGCTCAAGCACGCGCTGGCCAGCGATACCGCGGCGGTGCTGCAAAAGCTGCTCGACCCCGCCGCCGCGGGCGCCGCCGGCGGCGGCGCCCCGGGAGCCGATGCCAGCCTGCGCACCTCGGTGGTGGCGGAGCCGCGCAGCAATTCGCTGATGATCCGCGCCACCAGCCGCGCGCGCCTGCAGCAGGCGCGCCACCTGATCGAGAAGCTCGACCAGCCCTATGCACGCCCGGGCAATATCTGGGTAGTGCCGCTGAAGAACGCCGATGCGGTCAAGCTGGCGGCCACGCTGCGCGCCATCGTCGCCGCCGACAGCAGCTTCGCCAGCGCCACCCAGCCCGGCGGGCAGGCCGGCGGCATCGGCGGCGCGGCGGGCATGACCAATGTCTCGACGCCTGCCGGCGGGCAGTTCACCGGCGGCGCCACCGGCACCCAGGCCAGCATGCGCGGCGGCACCGGCGCATCCGGAGGCACGGGCGGCGCCTATGGCAACTCGGCCTTCGCCGCGTCGTTCGGCACCAGCACCCAGCCGACCACCGGCGGCATCATCCAGGCCGACCCGTCCACCAACTCGCTCATCATCACCGCCAGCGAACCGGTCTACCGCAACCTGCGCGGCGTCATCGACGACCTCGACGCGCGCCGCGCGCAGGTCTACATCGAATCGATGATCGTCGAGGTGACCTCCACGCAGGCCAGCGAGCTCGGCATCCAGTGGCAGGGCCTGATCAGCTCGCCGGGCGGCAACAACAACGTCTTTGCCGGCACCAACTTCGGCACCGGCGGACAGAACATCCTGAACCTGACCCTGGCCGGGGCGCTGGCCGACAGCAACCGCACCGCCGGCATCGCCGCGGCGCAGGGGCTGGTGCAGGACATCGGCGGCCTCAACCTGGGCATCGTCAACAAGGCCATGGGGCTGGGCGCGCTGTTGCGCGCGCTGGGCTCCAACGGCAGCGTCAACCTGCTGTCCACGCCGAACCTGATCACGCTGGAGAACGAGGAAGCCAAGATCCTGATCGGCCAGAACATCCCGATCACCACCGGCTCCTATGCCCAGACCGGCGGCGCGGCCTCGGTCACGCCGTTCCAGACCTTCGACCGCAAGGACGTGGGCATCACGCTGCGCGTGAAACCGCAGATCACCGACGGCGGGCTGGTGAAGATGCAGATCTTCCAGGAATCGTCGAACGTGGTGCAGGCGACCGCCAACCTGATCCAGGGCCCGACCACCAATGTGCGCTCGATCGAGACCAATGTGCTGGTCGACGACGGCCAGATCATCGTGCTGGGCGGCCTGATCGAGGACTCGTACGGCGACGGCGTGCAGAAGGTGCCGCTGCTGGGCGACATCCCATGGATCGGCGGCCTGTTCCGCTACGAGAACAAGAACCGCGCCAAGACCAACCTGCTGGTGTTCCTGCGCCCCTATGTGATGCGCACGGCCGGCGCCGCCGACCGCCTGACGCAGGACCGCTACGACTATATGCGCGCGCAGCAGCAGGGCTTTGTTTCGCCTAACATCATGGTGCGTGATACCAACACGCCGTTGCTGCCGCCGGCCGACGCCCCGTCCACGCCGTTCGTCGATCCGCGTGCAAACGGTCCGCTTGCCGCCCCGCTGCCGCTGCAGCAGACCCTTCCGCAGAATGCCCCGCAGCCCGGCGTGCCGGGCCAGCCACAGCCCATGCAGCCGGCACCGCAGCAGCTGCCGCAACCACCGGCGAACGCACTCCAGCCGCTGAACCCGCGCGGCGAGTCTGCGCTCCAGAACTAAGCCCCGACATGGCCAGCGAAGTCCAAACTGCCCTGCCCGCCGGCGCCAGCGCGCCGGCCGAGACCCTGGAGCCGCCCTCGCCGATGGCGGCGCGGCTGGTCTCGTACGGCTTTGCGCGCGAGGCGCCGCTGCTGGTCGCGCACCAGCGCCCTGACGGACTGGAAGTCTGGGTGACCCGCGCCACCTCTCCGACCGCGCTGGCCGAGGTCGCGCGCGTGCATGGCGCGCTGCGCCTGCGCGTGCTGGAGCCCGACGCGCTGGAGCGCGCCATGGCCGATGCCTACAACCGCCAGGACGCCGGCAGCGCCGCGCAGGTGGTGGGAGAAGTAGAGGGCGAGGTCGACCTGTCGCGCCTGATGCAGGACATCCCGGCGGTGGAGGACCTGCTTGAATCCGAGGACGACGCGCCGATCATCCGCATGATCAATGCGCTGCTGACGCAGGCCGCGCGCGAAGGCGCCTCGGATATCCATATCGAGCCGTTCGAGTCGTCGTCGGTGGTGCGCTTCCGCGTCGACGGCACGCTGCGCGACGTGGTGCGGCCGAAAAAGGCGCTGCACGGCGCACTGATCTCGCGCATCAAGATCATGGCGCAGCTCGACATCGCCGAGAAACGCCTGCCGCAGGACGGCCGCATCACGCTGCGCGTGGGCGGGCGCCCGGTCGACGTGCGGGTCTCGACCCTGCCCACCGGCCATGGCGAGCGCGCGGTGCTGCGCCTGCTGGACAAGGAAGCGGGCCGGCTCGACCTGGCCAAGCTGGGCATGGCGCCCGGCACGCTGCGCGGCTTCGACCACCTGATCCGCCAGCCGCACGGCATCGTGCTGGTGACCGGGCCGACCGGCTCGGGCAAGACCACCACGCTGTATGCGGCGCTGTCGCGGCTGGATGCGCGCACCACCAACATCATGACGGTGGAAGACCCGATCGAGTACGACCTGGACGGCATCGGCCAGACCCAGGTCAACGCGCGCATCGACATGACTTTCGGCAAGGCCCTGCGCGCGATCCTGCGCCAGGATCCGGACGTGGTCATGATCGGCGAAATCCGCGACCTGGAAACCGCGCAGATCGCGGTGCAGGCCTCGCTGACCGGCCACCTGGTGCTGGCCACGCTGCACACCAACGACTCGGCCTCGGCGGTGACGCGGCTGGTCGACATGGGGATCGAGCCGTTCCTGCTGTCGTCTTCGCTGCTGGGGGTGCTGGCGCAGCGGCTGGTACGCCGCCTGTGCCAGCACTGCAAGCGCGAGGAGGTGATCGAGGTCACTGCCGCCGAGGCCGAGGTGCTGCACGCGCAGGGCAAGCCGCTGCAGACCGTGTGGCACCCGGTGGGCTGCGACAAATGCGGCCAGTCCGGGTACCAGGGGCGCATGGGCGTCTATGAGCTGCTGACCGTCGGTGACGAGATCCGCACCATGATCCACCGGCAGGCGCCGGAGTCCGAGATCAAGCAGGTGGCGCTGGCGCACGGCATGCACACCATGCGCGGCGACGCGCAGCGCTGGGTCGACAGCGGCGCGACCTCGCTTGAGGAAGTGCTGCGCGTGACGCGCGACTAAAGCGGAGCCGCCCGGATGCCAGCCTTCCGCTATGAAGCCGCCGACGCCGCCGGCAAGACCGACCGCGGCGTGATCGAGGCCGACAGCCCGCGCCAGGCGCGCTCGCAGCTGCGCGCGCGCGGGCTGACACCGCTGACCGTCGACCCGCTCGCCGGTGCCGGCCTGGCGCCGCGCAGCGGCAGCCAGCTGTTTGCGCGCAAGCTGTCGACGCAGGAACAGGCGCTGTTCACGCGCCAGCTGGCCAGCCTGATCGTGGCCGGGCTGCCGCTGGACGAGGCGCTGGGGGCACTGGCCGACCAGGCCGAGCGCGCCTATGTGCACGAGCTGCTGGCCGGCATCCGCGCCGAGGTGATGGGCGGCAGCTCGCTGTCGGTGGCGCTGGCCCAGCATCCGCGCGACTTCCCCGACATCTACCGTGCGCTGGTCTCGGCCGGCGAGCACTCCGGCCACCTGGGACTGGTGCTGGAGCGGCTGGCGGGCTATATCGAGTCGCGCAACACCCTGACCTCCAAGATCCGGCTGGCCTTCACCTACCCCGCCATCGTCACGGTGGTGGCGTTCGCCATCGTGATCTTCCTGCTGTCGTACGTGGTGCCGCAGGTGGTGAGCGTGTTCGCCAATACCAAGCAGAAGCTGCCGATGCTGACCATCATCATGCTGGCGCTGTCGGACTTCGTGCGGAATTGGTGGTGGGCAGCGCTGGCGGTGCTGGCGGCGGCAGCGTTCACGATCCGCCGCGTGCTGAAGCAGCCCGCGGTGCGGCTGGAATGGCACCGCTGGCTGCTGACCGCGCCGCTGCTGGGCAAGCTGATTCGCGGCTACAACACCGCGCGGTTCGCCGGCACGCTGGCGATCCTGGTGTCGGCCGGCGTGCCGATCCTGCGCAGCCTGCAGGCGGCGGGCGAGACGCTGACCAACGAGGCGCTGCGCGCCAACGTGGAAGACGCCAACACGCGCGTGCGCGAAGGCGCCTCGCTGGCGCGCGCGCTGGCGGCGCAGAACCAGTTCCCGCCGGTGCTGGTGCACCTGATCCGCTCCGGCGAGGCCACCGGCAACCTGCCGGTGATGCTGGACCGCGCCGCGCAGGGCGAGGCGCAGGAACTGGAACGCCGCACGCTGTTCCTGACCAGCCTGCTGGAGCCGCTGCTGATCCTGACCATGGGCGTGGTGGTGCTGCTGATCGTGCTGGCAGTGCTGATGCCGATCATCGAGATCAACCAGCTGGTGCGGTAAGGACCTCTGCCAAAGAAAACGCCGGCGCGAAGCCGGCGTTTTCTTTGGCGGGTAAGGCCGGCATTGCGCCGGCCAGCCACATCACTCCGCTTTCTTGGCCGGGCGCTTGCGCGTCTTCCTGGCCGGTGCCCGGGCTGGCGCCGCCTCGGCAGCGGCTGCCTCCGGCTGGGGCTGGGCCTCTGGCTGCGCTTCAACCTGCGCCGACAGCACCGTCGTGCCCTGCGCGGCAAAGATCGACTGGTCGATTGGCCACGGGGTTTCGCTCAGCGTCACGTCAGGGCGGCGCGTGGCGCGCTTGCGTGCGGAGCGGGCCTTGGACTCAGCCTGCGGCGCTGCCTCCGCCACTGGCTCGGCCATCGGCTCCGGCTCGACCACTTCGGCGGCGACGACGGAAAGCTCGATCTCGGGTTCGCGCACTGGCACCGGCTCGGGCGCCGCCTCTGGCTGGGCCACGACGGGCGCAGGCGGATCCGCGGGCACGGGCGCCGGTGCCGGCTGGCGGCGTGCTTCAGGCGGCGCCGGACGCTGCTGCTGTTGCTGTTGCGGCTGGTGCTGCGACTGCTGCTGGCCGCGGCCATCGCCCTCGCCACCGCCCTTGGCGCGCTTCTTCAGGCGCACCCAGATGGTCTTGTTGTTGCCGCCGTTGCGGGTCTCGACCTCGAACAGGCCGGTGGCCTGCACCAGCTCCGAAAGCTTGCCGTACCCGTAGTTGCGCGAGTCGAATTCCGGCGCCTGCTTGGCGATGTGGTTGCCCATGCTGCCCAGCGTCAGCCAGCCGTCCTCGTCCGACACCGCCTGCGCCGCACTCTGCAGCAGGCGCACCAGGCGCGAGTCCTGGCGCAGCTCGCCGGTGCTGCGCTTGCGCGTGGGCGCGGCAGCCCCGTCGACGCCTTCGGCCCCTTCCGTATCCGCGTCGGCGCGCAGCACGTCGGAGTAGATGAACTTGTCGCAGGCGGTGACAAAGGGCTTGGGGGTCTTGCGTTCGCCGAAGCCATAGACGGTCAGCCCCTGCTCGCGGATGCGCGAGGCCAGCCGGGTGAAGTCGCTGTCGCTGGAGACGATGCAGAAGCCGTCGAAGCGCCCGGTGTACAGCAGGTCCATGGCGTCGATGATCATGGCGCTGTCGGTGGCGTTCTTGCCCACGGTGTAGCGGAACTGCTGGATCGGCTGGATCGAGTGCGACAACAGCCGCTCCTTCCAGCCGGCCAGGTTGGGCCGGGTCCAGTCGCCATAGATGCGCTTGACGGCGGCCACGCCGTACTTGGCGACCTCGGCCAGCAGGCCCTCGACAATGGCGGGCGCCGCGTTGTCGGCATCGATCAGCACGGCCAGGGTCGCGGTGCCCTGGCGGGGGGAATTGGTCATGTTCAGGTAGTCACTGGTTTGCCCGTCCCGTGCGTGCATCAGGACGGCAATCGGAAATCAGGTTGCACCAGGCTGGCTGTGCAGATGTGGCGCATCGCAGGCAGCCCGGCAGCGGCACGGGCCATCTCGATGCAACGCAGTGTACACGCGAACCCCTGTCCATACGGGAAATCACGGGCGCGGCGGGCACGCTTTGTGCTGCATTGCAAGGTACCGCCGATTTTGTGGCGGTGCTACCATGCCGCGCAGAGACACGACCGTCCAACACCTTCACAAGAGGTCATGAGGCGGTCGCCCACAACTGTAGGTGTCGGTGATCCCGACAGCACGCCCATAGAGGAGCACCTATGAATGCCCCCCTGACCTCCCCGGTCAGCGACGCCATCCGCCGCGCGCTCGAAAACGTTTCCCTCGAAGACAAATACACGCTGGAGCGTGGCCGCATCTATATCAGCGGCACGCAGGCCCTGGTACGCCTGCCGATGCTGCAGCAGGAGCGCAACCGCGCCGCCGGGCTGAACACCGCCGGCTTTATCTCCGGCTACCGGGGCTCGCCGCTGGGCGCGCTGGACCTGTCACTGTGGAAGGCCAAGAAGCACCTCGCCGCGCACCACATCGTGTTCCAGGCCGGCCTCAATGAGGACCTGGCCGCGACCTCGGTATGGGGGTCGCAGCAGGTGAACATGTACCCGGACGCCAAGTTCGATGGCGTGTTCGGCATGTGGTACGGCAAGGGGCCGGGCGTGGACCGTACCGGGGACGTGTTCAAGCACGCGAACTCGGCGGGATCGTCGAAGCACGGCGGCGTGCTGGTGCTGGCCGGTGACGACCACTCGGCCAAGTCCTCGACGCTGGCGCACCAGTCCGAGCACATCTTCAAGGCCTGTGGCCTGCCGGTGCTGTACCCGTCGAACGTGCAGGAGTACCTGGACTACGGCCTGCACGGCTGGGCCATGAGCCGCTACTCCGGACTATGGGTGGCGATGAAGTGCGTGACCGACGTGGTGGAATCGTCGGCCTCGGTGGAGCTGGATCCGCACCGCGTGCAGATCGTGCTGCCCGACGACTTCATCATGCCGCCGGGCGGCCTGAACATCCGCTGGCCGGACCCGCCGCTGGAACAGGAAGCGCGCCTGCTCGACTACAAGTGGTATGCGGGCCTGGCCTATGTGCGCGCCAACAAGATCGACCGCATCGAGATCGATTCGCCGCACGCGCGCTTCGGCATCATGACCGGCGGCAAGGCTTACCTGGACACGCGCCAGGCGCTGGCCGACCTGGGCCTGGACGATGCCACCTGCTCGCAGATCGGCATCCGCCTGTACAAGGTCGGCTGCGTGTGGCCGCTGGAGGCGCACGGTGCGCGCGCCTTTGCCGAAGGCCTGCAGGAAATCCTGGTGGTCGAAGAGAAGCGCCAGATCATGGAGTACGCGCTCAAGGAAGAGCTGTACAACTGGCGCGACGACGTGCGCCCCAAGGTCTACGGCAAGTTCGACGAAAAGGACAATGCGGGCGGCGAATGGTCGATCCCGCAAAGCAACTGGCTGCTGCCGGCGCACTATGAGCTGTCCCCGGCGATCATCGCCAAGGCCATCGCCACGCGGCTGGACAAGTTCGAGCTGCCGATCGACGTGCGCGCGCGCATCACTGCGCGCCTGGCCATCATCGAGGCCAAGGAAAAGGCGTTGGCCACGCCGCGCGTGACCGCCGAGCGCAAGCCGTGGTTCTGCTCGGGCTGCCCGCACAACACCTCGACCAATGTGCCCGAAGGCTCGCGCGCGCTGGCCGGCATTGGCTGCCACTACATGACGGTGTGGATGGACCGTAATACCAGCACCTTCAGCCAGATGGGCGGCGAAGGCGTGGCCTGGATCGGCCAGGCGCCGTTCGCGGGCGACAAGCACGTGTTCGCCAACCTGGGCGACGGCACCTACTTCCACTCCGGGCTGCTGGCAATCCGCGCGTCGATCGCGGCCAACGTCAACATCACCTACAAGATCCTGTACAACGATGCGGTGGCGATGACCGGCGGCCAGCCGGTGGACGGCCAGCTGTCGGTGCGGGACATCGCGTGGCAGGTGCACAGCGAAGGCGCGAAGAAGATCGTCATCGTCAGCGACCAGCCGGAGAAGTACAACGGCGCGATCAAGCTGCCCGAAGGCATCACCATCTATCACCGCGATCAGCTCGACAGCGTGCAGCGTGAGCTGCGCGAGGTGCCGGGCTGCTCCATCCTGATCTACGACCAGACCTGCGCCACCGAGAAGCGCCGCCGCCGCAAGCGCGGCACGATGGAGGATCCGCAACGCCGCGCCTTTATCAACGACGCGGTGTGCGAAGGCTGCGGCGACTGCTCGGTCAAGTCCAACTGCCTGTCGGTGGAACCGCTGGAAACGGATTTCGGCACCAAGCGCCAGATCAACCAGTCGTCGTGCAACAAGGACTTCTCGTGCGTGAACGGCTTCTGCCCGAGCTTTGTCACGGCCGAAGGCGCGCAGGTGCGCAAGCCCGAGCAGCACGGCGTGTCGATGGACACCCTGCCCGCGCTGCCTGAGCCGGAACTGCCGCCGATCCGCCGCGCCTACGGCATCCTGGTGACCGGCGTGGGCGGGACCGGCGTGGTGACCATCGGCGGCCTGCTCGGCATGGCCGCGCACCTGGAGAACAAGGGCGTCACCGTGCTCGACATGGCGGGCCTGGCGCAGAAAGGCGGCGCGGTGCTGTCGCACGTGCAGCTGGCCGCGCGCCCGGACGACCTGCACGCCACCCGTATCGCCATGGGCGAGGCGGACCTGGTGATCGGCTGCGATGCGATCGTGTCGGCCACCGACGAAGTCATCTCCAAGACCCAGGCCGGCCGCACCCGCGCCGTGGTCAACACGGCGCAGACGCCGACCGCCGACTTCATCAAGAACCCGAAGTGGCAGTTCCCCGGCCTGTCGGCCGAGCAGGACGTGCGCACCGCGGTGGGCGAGAAGTGCGAGTTCATCAACGCCTCGGGTCTCGCCGTCGCGCTGCTGGGCGACGCGATCTACACCAACCCGCTGGTGCTGGGCTACGCCTGGCAGAAGGGCTGGATCCCGCTGACGCTGCAGGCACTGGAGCGCGCCATCGAACTCAACGGCGTCGCCGTCGAGAAGAACAAGGCCGCGTTCGACTGGGGCCGCCATATGGCGCACGACCCCGAGCACGTGCTGTCGCTGACCGGCAAGCTGAAGAACACCGCGGAAGGCGCGGAAGTGGTCAAGCTGCCGACTTCGAGCGGCGCGATGCTGGAGAAGCTGATCGCCCGGCGCATGGAAAACCTGACGGCCTATCAGGATGCCGCGTACGCGCGCACCTACCGCGAAGCCATCGACCGCGTGCGCGCGGCCGAGAGCACGCTGGCTGGCAGCGGCAAGGCGCTGCCGCTGACCGAGGCCGCGGCGCGCAACCTGGCCAAGCTGATGGCGTACAAGGACGAGTACGAGGTGGCGCGGCTCTACACCGACCCTGTCTTCCTCGACAAGCTGCGTGCGCAGTTCGAAGGCGAGCCGGGCAAGGACTACCAGCTCAACTTCTGGCTGGCACCGCCGATGACCTCAAAGCGCGATGACAAGGGCCACCTGGTCAAGCGCAAGTTCGGGCCGTCGACGATGAAGCTGTTCCGCGTGCTGGCCAAGCTGAAGGGGCTGCGCGGCGGTGCCTTCGACATCTTCGGCAAGACCGAGGAGCGCCGCAGCGAGCGCGCGCTGCTCGGCGAGTACCGTGCCTTGCTGGATGAACTGGTGGCGGGCCTCAATGCCGCCAACTACGACACCGCGGTGACCCTGGCCAACCTGCCGGACGATATCCGTGGCTTCGGGCATGTGAAGGAAAACAACCTGAAGGCAGTGCGTGGGCGCTGGGCCAAGCTGCTGGAGCAGTTCCGCCATCCGGAGACGGCGCAGCGCGCGGCCTGATGCGTGCTGTTCCTCCCCTCTCCCGCTTGCGGGAGAGGGGCCGGGGGAGAGGGCCGGCGTATCCGGATCCGTGGTCCCTTGCTAAATCACCCCTCTCCCTACCCTCTCCCGTGTATAGACCGGGGACATAGGTAACACCTGTTCGGGGACATGGGTAACACAACTAGACTGGCTGGCAGTGTCTTTT
>NZ_JBYTEG010000039.1:0-33387 GCF_058792255.1 Cupriavidus sp. CPT47-8839-RL05A
TCGTGAACCGCCGTATGCGGAACCGCACGTACGGTGGTGTGAGCGGGCTGAGGGGGCGACCCCTCACCCGACTCGATCCCGTCGCCTGCCTTGGGGCATGACGCCCGGCCTTGGTGCGGGGACGCGCAGCGCCTGGTGCCTTGCGCATGCCGCCCGCACGGAATTGCGCAGATGCACGGGAGTGGTGCGTGCGCCGCCCGCACTGTTCTGGTGCGGATGCGCGATCGTGGGCGGCGGCAGCGCCTGCGCGCCGCGCCAGCACGCCATCTGCCGGGGGTGCGGTGGGTATCAGGCGGCCTGCCTCCATGGCACGCTAGTTGCAGAAGCATCACCCGGGGAGCGTAGTCCCTGACTAACACCATAAACGGGAGCTGCAAATGCAACGACGTGACATGCTGAAGCTGTCGGCGATAGCCGCCGCGGCAATGATCGGTACCAGCCCGCTGGCCATGGCGCAGTCCAAGGAACCGATCAAGGTCGGTATCCTGCACTCGCTGTCCGGCACCATGGCCATTTCGGAGACGTCGCTGAAGGACGTGGCCCTGATGACCATCGACGAGATCAACAAGAGCGGCGGCGTGCTGGGGCGCAAGCTGGAGCCGGTGGTGGTGGATCCCGCCTCGAACTGGCCGCTGTTCGCGGAAAAGGCGCGCCAGCTGATCACCAAGGACAAGGTCGCGGTGACCTTCGGCTGCTGGACCTCGGTGTCGCGCAAATCCGTGCTGCCGGTCTACGAAGAGCTGAACTCGCTGCTGTTCTACCCGGTGCAGTATGAAGGCGAAGAGATGTCGAAGAACGTCTTCTACACCGGTGCAGCGCCCAACCAGCAGGCCATTCCGGCGGTGGAATACCTGATGAGCAAGGAAGGCGGCGGCGCCAAGCGCTTCTTCCTGCTGGGCACGGACTACGTCTACCCGCGCACCACCAACAAGATCCTGCGCGCCTTCCTGAAGAGCAAGGGCGTGGCCGACAAGGACATCGAAGAGGTCTACACCCCATTTGGCCACAGCGACTACCAGACCATCGTCGCCAATATCAAGAAGTTCTCGCAGGGCGGCAAGACCGCGGTGATCTCCACCATCAACGGCGACTCCAACGTGCCGTTCTACAAGGAGCTTGGCAACGCCGGGCTGAAGGCCAAGGACGTGCCGGTGGTGGCGTTCTCGGTGGGTGAGGAGGAACTGCGCGGCATCGATACCAAGCCGCTGGTGGGCCACCTGGCCGCATGGAATTACTTCATGTCGGTCAAGAACCCCGAGAACGACGCCTTTCGCAAGCAGTGGGCGGCATGGGTCAAGGCCAACAACCTGCCCGGCGGCGACAAGCGTGTGACCAACGACCCGATGGAAGCCACCTACGTGGGCATCCATATGTGGGCGCAGGCCGTGAAGAAGGCCGGCACCACCGACACCAACAAGGTGCGCGCCGCCATGTACGGCCAGACCTTCAAGGCACCGGACGGCTTCACGCTGACCATGGGCGAGAACCACCACCTGTACAAGCCGGTGATGATCGGCGAAGTGAAGGGCGACGGCCAGTTCTCGGTGGTGTGGAAGACGCCGAAGGCGGTGCGCGCGCAGCCGTGGAGCCCGTTCATCGCGGGTAACGAAGGCAAGCCGGACAAGGTGATGTAAGCAAGCCGGGCCACCCGCTGCCGGTTGGCTCCCCTCTCCCGCTTGCGGGAGAGGGGCTGGGGGAGAGGGCAGGCGCTTGCCAGCCAGATGGCACTCGCTTCGTCATGGACACCTGCCTTCTCCCCAAACACTCATTCCGCAACTCGCCAGCACCTATGCGCAATCCCTTATCCGTTTCCATCCTGCCATGGCTGCACGCCCTGCTGGCGGCGCTGCTGCTGGCGGCTGCGCCGTGGGCCGCGGCGCTGACGCAGGCCGAGCTGAAGCCGCTGGCCGAAGACGACTTCGATGCCAAGACCGCGGCGCTGACCGCGCTGGCCAAGGCCTCGCCGGAACAGGCCGGTCCGATCCTGAAGGCCTTGCAGGACGACGCGCTGCAATATGCGCCGTCGGTCGGCATGGTGCGCCAGGATGGCGGCAAGACCGTCGATGCCATTACCGGCAAGCCGGTCGCGGTGAAAGCCGACGAGCTCGAATCCCTGACCCTGAACAACAGCCTGCGCGCGCTGGTCGACAGCGCCGCCAGCAGCCTGCTGCTGCAGTCGCCCGATATCGCGGTGCGCGCGCAGGCCATCGCCACGCTGCGCGACCAGCCCGAGAGCGCCTCGCGCGCCGCGGTCGAAGCCGCGCGCAAGAACGAGGCCGATGCCGGCCTGCGCACCAGCCTGGACGTGATCTGGGCCAACCTGGTGCTGGCCGAGCCGGCCGACCCCGCAGCGCATGACGCGCGGCTTGAAGCCATCCGCATCCTCGGCAGCGACAGCAACCCGCAGAGCCGCCAGAAGCTGGCGCCGCTGGTGGAGCGCGACAGCGCCGGCAACTACCGCGAGCCCGATGCCGACGTGCGCCTGGCCGCGCAGCAGGCGCTGGACACGCTGCGCAGCGACCAGCGCCGCGCCGAGCTGATCGGCAACCTGTTCGCCGGCCTGAGCCTGGGCAGCGTGCTGCTGCTGGCCGCGCTCGGGCTGGCCATCACCTATGGCCTGATCGGCGTCATCAACATGGCGCACGGTGAATTCCTGATGATCGGCGCCTATGCCACCTACGTGGTGCAGTCGCTGTTCCGCGCCTACGCGCCGGGTGCGTTCGACTGGTACCTGCCGGCGGCGCTGCCGGCCTCGTTCCTGGCCGCCGCGCTGGTGGGCTTCGTGCTGGAGCGGCTGGTGCTGCGCCACCTGTACGGCCGCCCGCTGGAAACGCTGCTGGCCACCTTCGGCGTGAGCCTGCTGCTGATGCAGGCGGTGCGCACGCTGTTCGGCGCGCAGAACGTGGAAGTGGCCAACCCGGCGTGGATGAGCGGCGGCATCGAATGGATGCCGGGCCTGGTGATCCCGTACAACCGCATTGTCATCATCCTGTTCGCGCTGGCGGTGGTGGCGGTGGCGTGGGCGGTGCTGAACCGCACGCGGCTGGGGCTGTTCGTGCGCGCCACCACGCAGAACCGCACCATGGCGGCCTGCGTCGGCGTGCGCACCTGGAAGGTCGACAGCTACGCCTTTGCCTTCGGCGCCGGCATTGCCGGGCTGGGCGGCTGCGCGCTGTCGCAGATCGGCAATGTCGGCCCCGACCTGGGCCAGGCCTACATCATCGATTCGTTCATGGTGGTGGTGCTGGGCGGCGTCGGGCAGCTGGCCGGCACCATCGTCGGCGCCTTCGGGCTGGGCATCATCAACAAGTTCATCGAGCCCTTCTATGGCGCGGTGCTGGCCAAGATCTTTGTCCTGGTGCTGATCGTGCTGTTTATCCAGAAGCGGCCGCAGGGACTTTTCGCGCTCAAGGGGCGCAGCGCGGAGGCATGATGCAGCGAGTCCAATCGAATTCTTCCGCCACCGCGTTCCGGCTAGCGGTGCCGGAGCGGCAGGCGCTGTTCTCGCCGCGCGGCTGGCTGGTGCTTGCGGCGCTGGTGGTGATCGTCGGCATCGGCGTGCCGGTGTGCGCGCTGGTGTTGCCGGAGGGGCATCCGCTGCACCTGTCGGCTTATGCGCTGACGCTGGTCGGCAAGATCATGTGCTTTGCGCTGGCGGCGATCGCGCTGGACCTGGTGTGGGGCTACTGCGGCATCCTGAGCCTGGGCCACGGGCTGTTCTTCGCGCTGGGCGGCTACGCCATGGGCATGTACCTGATGCGATCGATCGGGCGCGAGGGCGTGTACAAGAGCGAACTGCCGGACTTCATGGTGTTCCTCGACTGGAAGGAGCTGCCGTGGTTCTGGCACGGCACCGAGCACCTCGGCTATGCGCTGCTGCTGGTGGTGCTGGTGCCGGGCGTGCTGGCCTGGCTGTTCGGCTTCTTCGCGTTCCGCTCGCGCATCAAGGGCGTGTACCTGTCGATCATCACGCAGGCGATGACGTATGCGGCGATGCTGCTGTTCTTCCGCAACGAGACCGGCTTCGGCGGCAACAACGGCTTCACGGACTTCAAGCGCATTGCCGGCTTTGCGATTGCGGCGCCGCAGACGCGCACGGCGCTGTTCGTGCTGACCTTCCTGGCGCTGCTGGCGGGCTTCATCGCCTGCCGCTACATCGTCACGTCCAAGCTCGGGCGCGTGGTCACCGCGGTGCGCGATGCCGAGATGCGGGTGATGTTCTCCGGCTACAACCCGCTGGGCTACAAGCTCTTCGTGTGGACCTTCTCGGCGGTGCTGTGCGGCATCGCGGGGGCGCTGTACGTGCCGCAGGTGGGCATCATCAACCCCGGCGAGATGTCGCCCGGCAATTCGATCGAGATGGCGGTGTGGGTCGCCGTGGGCGGGCGCGGCACGCTGATCGGGCCGGTGATCGGCGCGTTCCTGGTCAATGGTGCCAAGACCCTGTTCACCGCCCACTTTGCCGAATACTGGCTGTTCCTGCTGGGCGCGATGTTCGTGCTGGTGACCTTGTACCTGCCCGATGGCGTGACCGGGCTGTGGAACCGGCTGCGCGAGCGGCGCGCGGCCATACCACCAGCCGCTGCAGACCCTGTTTCCGCGGCCGCCGTGGCAGGACGCACCGGAGGTGAAGCATGAATGCCGCACTCCAGCACGGCCAGGCCGAAAGCGGCGACGCCACCGGCCTGGGCCGCATCGTCGAACCCGGCACCATCGACGTCTCGCACGGGCCGATCCTGTACCTGGAAGACCTGACGGTGCAGTTCGACGGCTTCCGCGCGCTGAACAAGCTGACCTTGTCGATCGACCATGGCGAGCTGCGCTGCGTGATCGGCCCCAACGGGGCCGGCAAGACCACGATGATGGATGTCATCACCGGCAAGACCGGGCCGCGCAATGCCAATGTCAGCGGGCGCGTGTTCCTGGGCCAGACCATCGACCTGATGCGGATGACCGAGCCGCGCATCGCGCAGGTCGGCATCGGCCGCAAGTTCCAGAAGCCGACGGTGTTCGAGCAGCACGCGGTGTGGGAGAACCTGGAACTGGCGATGAAGGCCGACAAGCGCTGGTGGTCGTCGCTGCGCGCGCGGCTGACGGCCGAGGGGCATCGCCGCATCGAGGAAACGCTGGCGCTGACCGGACTGGAGGCCGAGGCCTACCGCCCCGCGGGGCTGCTGTCGCACGGGCAGAAGCAGCGCCTGGAGATCGGCATGCTGCTGATGCAGCAGCCGCAGCTGCTGTTGCTGGACGAGCCGGTGGCCGGCATGACCGATGAAGAGACCATGCAGCTGGCGGCGCTGCTCAATGGCCTGCGCGGCAGCTGCTCGATGATGGTGGTCGAGCACGACATGGAGTTCGTCGCAGCGCTCGCGGGCGATGCCGGCCAGGTCACGGTGCTGGCCGAGGGCAGCGTGCTGGCCGAAGGCACGCTCGACAGCGTCAAGCGCGATGAGCGCGTGATCGAATCCTACCTGGGAAGATAAGCATGCTGCAGGTCAATGCACTGAACCAGTTCTACGGCGGCAGCCATATCCTGCGCAATGTCAGTTTCGACGTGCCCGCCGGCAAGCTGACCACGCTGCTGGGCCGCAACGGCGTGGGCAAGAGTACGCTGCTCAAGTGCCTGATGGGCGTGGTGCCCACGCGCAGCGGCAGCATCCAATGGGAAGGGCAGGCGCTGGAGAAGAAGGCGCCATATGAGCGCGTGTCCGCCGGGCTGGCCTATGTGCCGCAGGGCCGGGAGATCTTCCCGCGGCTGACGGTGGAAGAAAACCTGCTGATCGGCGCCGCCAGCCGGGCGCGGCCTTCAGGCGTGCCGGACCGGATCTACCAGTTGTTCCCGGTGCTGCGCACCATGCGGCTGCGCCGCGGCGGCGACCTGTCCGGCGGCCAGCAACAGCAACTGGCGATCGGGCGCGCGCTGATGAGCGAGCCGGGCCTGCTGATCCTGGACGAACCCACCGAGGGCATCCAGCCTTCCATCATCCAGGACATCGGCCGGGCGCTGCGCCTGCTGGTCGACGAGTTCGGCATGACGGTGCTGCTGGTCGAGCAGTACTACGAGTTCGCGCGGCATATTGCCGACCACTATGTCGTGATGAGCCGCGGCGAAGTGGTGGCGCGGGGTGCCGGCGCCAGCATGGAGCAGGACGGCGTGCGGGAGTTGATCGCCGTGTAGGGCGGCTGCGCGGCAGCGCCGGGATTTGTGGGTCATACGCTGCTTACGCGAAGCCAGGCAGCGCGCTATGATTGCTTGCAATTCCCGCCATTGCGCGCGCGCCTCCGCCGGCTGTCCTTGCCATGCGCCATCCCGATCTTCCTTCATCGCTCACCGTGCCCGCCGCATGGCAGGCGACCCTGCGGCTGCGCTTTGCGCAGCGCGGCGAACGCACCGCGCTGACCGAGCGGCGCCACCAGGGGCCGCTGCTGGTGCAGAAGCCGCTGTACCCGGAAGGCGGCATCTGCCATGCGGTGATCCTGCATCCACCAGCGGGCGTGGCAGGCGGCGACAGCCTGGATATCGACGTGACGGTGGAGGCTGGCGCGCACGCCGTGCTGGCCACGCCGGGTGCCACCAAGTGGTACAAGTCGCTCGGCCGCGAGGCGGCGCAGCATGTGCGCCTGACGGTGGGCGCAGGCGCGCGGCTGGACTGGCTGCCGCAGGAGAACATCGTCTTCGACGACGCCCGTGCGCGGATTTCGACCGTGCTCGACGTCGCGCCCGGCGGCAGCGCGATCGGCTGGGATGCGGTGGTGCTGGGCCGGCAGGCATCGGGCGAGCAGTGGGCCAGCGGCGCGCTGTGGCTGGATACCCGCATCGGCACGGGCGAACGCGCGTTGTGGATCGAGCAATCGCATCTTGAAGCCGAGTCGCCGCTGCGCACCGCGGTAGCCGGCCTCGATGGACTCAATGTGCTGGGCACGCTGTGGGCGGTAGGCGAGGGCGCGACGCAGGAACTGGCCGAAGCCCTGGCCGAACAGCTGCCTTATACGCCGGAGCTGCGCGCCGGCGTGACCTGCCTGGCCGCCAACGGCCAGTCGATGCTGCTGCTGCGCGTGCTGGGCCGGCACATGGAAGCCGTGAGCCACGTCATGGTCGACAGCTGGCAGGCGCTGCGCATGCCGATCCACGGTGTCGCGGCGCGGCCGCTGCGGCTGTGGGCCACGTAGGCCGCCAACAGAGACAACCGAACACAGGAAACCAGGAACAAGAGATGGAACTGACGCCGCGAGAGAAAGACAAGCTGCTGATCTTCACCGCCGCGCTGCTGGCCGAGCGGCGCAAGGCACGCGGGCTGAAGCTGAACTACCCGGAAGCGGTGGCGCTGATCACCGCCGCCATCATGGAAGGCGCGCGCGATGGCCGCACCGTGGCCGAGCTGATGCATGAGGGCACCACCGTGCTGGGCCGCGAGGACGTGATGGATGGCGTGGCCGAGATGATCCCCGAGATCCAGGTGGAGGCCACCTTTCCGGATGGCACCAAGCTGGTGACCGTCCACCATCCCATTGTCTGAGCATGACCGATTCCGATTCTGGACCGCGATAACAAGACCAACCCGAGAGCCGACATGAACCGTACCGCCTGCCTGCGCCTTGCCCTGGGCACTTCCCTGACCGTTGCCGCCGGCGCCGCGCTGGCGCATCCCGGCCACGATGCCGCCACCGTCAGCGCCAGCCTGTGGGCCGGCTTGGCGCACCCCTTCACCGGCGCCGACCATTTGCTGGCGATGGCAGCGGTGGGCGTGTGGAGCGCATTGATTGCCCGCTCGGCCGCCGACACCCTGCGCCTGCCGCTGGCCTTCGTGGCGCTGATGCTGGTGGGGGCTGCAATCGGCCTGTCCGGTGTGGCGCTGCCCGCAGTCGAACCGATGATCGCGGCCTCGTTGCTGGTGATCGGGTTGCTGCTGGCGCTGCGCGCGAAGCTGCCGGCGTGGGCCGGTACGCTGCTGGTCGGCGGCTTTGCCATCTTCCACGGCTACGCCCACGGGGCCGAACTACCCGCCACTGCGGGCGCGCTGCCTGCGGTACTCGCATATGTAGGCGGGTTTGCGGCCGCCACCATGGCGCTGCACCTGCTGGGCATCGGCGCCGGCACGTTGCTGCGCCGCCATGCCGGCTGGCTGGCCCGCGCGGCAGGTGCGGGCGTGGCGCTGTATGGCGCCAGCCTGCTGGCGGCCTGAGGAGAATCGTCATGATCCCCGGTGAACTGATGCCCGCCGACGGCGAGATCGAACTGAATGCCGGCCGCGCCACGGTCAGCGTGACGGTGGCCAATACCGGCGACCGGCCGATCCAGGTCGGCTCGCACTTCCATTTCTACGAGACCAATGCGGCGCTGGCCTTTGACCGCGAAACCGCGCGCGGCTTCCGGCTGAATATTGCCGCCGGCACCGCGGTGCGCTTCGAGCCCGGCCAGACGCGCACGGTGGAACTGGTGGCGCTGGACGGCGACCGCATCGTCTATGGCTTCAACGGCAAGATCATGGGAGCGCTGTGATGGCAAAGATCTCCAGGCAGGCCTATGCCGAGATGTTCGGCCCGACCACCGGTGACCGCCTGCGGCTGGCCGATACCGGGCTCAGCATCGAAGTCGAGAAAGACTTCACCATCTATGGCGAGGAAGTGAAGTTCGGCGGCGGCAAGGTGATCCGCGACGGCATGGGGCAGAGCCAGCGCATGGCGAAGGACTGCGTCGACACCGTCATCACCAATGCGCTGATCGTTGACCACTGGGGCATCGTCAAGGCCGATATCGGCCTGAAGGGCGGGCGCATCGCGGCGATCGGCAAGGCCGGCAATCCGGATATCCAGCCGGGCGTCACCATCGTGGTCGGGCCGGGCACCGAGGTGATCGCGGGCGAGGGCATGATCGTCACCGCAGGCGGCATCGACAGTCATATCCACTTCATCTGCCCGCAGCAGATCGAAGAAGCGCTGATGAGCGGTGTCACCACCATGATCGGCGGCGGCACCGGGCCGGCCACCGGCACCTTCGCCACCACCGTGACGCCTGGGCCGTGGTACATGGAGCGCATGCTGCAGGCGGCCGATGCCTACCCGATGAATATCGGCCTGCTGGGCAAGGGCAACGCCAGCCAGCAGGGGCCGCTCCTGGAGCAGGTGGAAGCGGGCGCCATCGGCCTGAAGCTGCACGAGGACTGGGGCACCACGCCGGCGGCGATCGACACCTGTCTGTCGGTGGCGGACGCAACCGACACCCAGGTGGCGATCCATACCGACACGCTCAACGAAGCCGGCTTCGTTGAAGCGACCATCGCCGCCTTCAAGGGCCGCACCATCCATACGTACCACACCGAAGGCGCGGGCGGCGGCCATGCGCCCGACATCATCAAGGTGTGCGGCGAGGCCAACGTGCTGCCGTCGTCGACCAACCCGACGCGCCCGTACACGGTCAACACGCTGGACGAGCACCTCGACATGCTGATGGTGTGCCACCACCTGGACCCGTCGATTGCCGAGGACATCGCCTTTGCCGAAAGCCGCATCCGCCGCGAGACCATCGCCGCCGAAGACATCCTGCACGACCTGGGCGCGTTCTCGATGATCTCCAGCGACTCGCAGGCCATGGGGCGCGTCGGCGAGGTCATCATCCGCACCTGGCAGACCGCGCACAAGATGGCGCTGCAGCGCGGCAAGCTGCCGGGCGATCCCAACGATGCGCGCGGCGGGCACGACAACTTCCGCGTCAAGCGCTATGTCGCCAAGTACACCATCAACCCGGCGCTGACGCATGGCATTGCCCATGAAGTGGGCTCGGTTGAAGTCGGCAAGTGGGCCGACCTGGTGTTGTGGCGTCCGGCGTTCTTCGGCGTCAAGCCCAGCCTGATCCTGAAGGGCGGCATGATTGCCGCGGCCGCGATGGGCGATCCCAATGCGTCGATCCCGACGCCGCAGCCGGTGCACTACCGGCCAATGTTTGCTTCGGCCGGCGGGGCGCTGCACCGTTCGTCGCTGACCTTTGTGTCGCAGGCGGCGCTGGCGGCCGGCATCGGCGAGCGCTACGGGCTGGCCAAGACGCTGTCGGCGGTGCGCGGCACGCGCACGGTAAGCAAGCGCGACATGGTGCACAATGACTGGCAACCGCACGTCACGGTCGATCCGGAGACCTACCAGGTCGTTGCCGACGGCCAGTTGCTGACCTGCGAGCCCGCCACCGAGCTGCCCATGGCGCAGCGCTATTTCCTGTTCTGACTGGCCGGGGCCCGCGCCCTGCATCGCCCATGCTGAAGATCGACAAACTCCTGAGCGCCCCGCACGGCATCGCGCCCGTGCTGGTGCGCCGCTCGCCCAAGCTGGTCCTGCCCTTCGCCGAACGCAGCAAGAGCCGCCTGCGCGCGGTGCTCGACAACGGCGACGAAGCCGCGCTGTTCCTGCCGCGCGGCACCGTGCTGCGCGGCGGCGACCTGTTGGTGGCCGAAGACGGCAGCTTCGTGGAAGTGCAGGCCGCTGCCGAGGCGGTGCTGGAAGTGCGCGCGGAAGACCCGCATGCGCTGATGCGCGCGGCCTATCACCTTGGCAACCGCCATACGCCGGTGGAGATCGGGCGCGACTACCTGCGGCTGGAATACGACGCGGTGCTGGCGGACATGCTGCAACGGCTGGGCGTGCGCGCCGAACGTGCCGAGCTGCCGTTCGAGCCGGAGGCGGGGGCTTATGGCGGCGGGCACAGGCATGGGCACGATGCGACGTTTGCGGAGGACTATGCGGCGGCGCAGGCGGTGTTTCATGAACATCATGGGCACGACCACGGGCATTCGCATGGACAGGGTCATTCCCACGATCACGCTGATCCGCACCATGTCCACGACGAGCATTGCGGACACAAGCATTGATTGCGTGCCATGACCGGCCTGCCCCAACTGATCTCGCTGCTGCACCTGGCATCGCCATCGCTGCCGATCGGCGGCTTCAGCTATTCGCAAGGCCTGGAGGCTGCGATCGATTGTGGCAGCGTGCACGATGCGCCGAGCGCAGAACGATGGATCCGCGACAACCTGCTGCATGTGCAGGCGCAATGCGAAGCGCCGCTGTGGCTGCTGCTGCATCGCTGCTGGAAAGCGGGCGATGCCGCGCAGGTGCGGACATGGAACGACTGGTTCCGCGCCACGCGCGAGACTTCCGAGTTGCGGCTTGAGACCGAGCAGATGGGCTGGTCGCTGTCCAGGCTGATTGCGCAGATGGAGTGGGGCGCGCCCGTGCTGCGCGAGACGCTGGCGGCGCTGTCGCCGGTGTGCCTGCCGACGGCGTTCACTGCGGCATGCGTGGCGCTGCAGGTCGAGGCGCGCGACGGCCTCGCCGCCTATTGCTTCAACTGGGCCGAGAACCAGGTCGCCGCGGCGATCAAGGCGGTGCCGCTGGGCCAGGTGGCGGGGCAGCACATGCTGCGGCGCCTGCACGGCGCGGTGCTCGACACGGTCGATGAAGCCGCGCGCCGCGCCGACGCCACGCCGCCGCAACTCTCCACCTTTTCCCCGATGCTGGGCCTGCTTTCCGCGCGCCACGAAACGCAGTACTCCCGGCTGTTCCGATCCTGAACCCCTACCGCACCATGACCCAGGCCCGTACCAAGAAGAACCCTCCGCTGCGCGTCGGCGTCGGCGGCCCGGTTGGCTCCGGCAAGACCACGCTGCTGGAAATGCTGTGCAAGGCGATGCGCGACCGCTACGACCTGGTTGCCATCACCAACGACATCTACACCAAGGAAGACCAGCGCCTCTTGACGATCTCCGGCGCGTTGCCCGCGGAACGCATCATGGGCGTGGAAACGGGCGGATGTCCGCACACCGCGATCCGCGAGGACGCCTCGATCAACCTGGAGGCGGTGGACCGCATGCTGGCGCGCTTCCCGGATGCTGACGTGGTCTTCATCGAGTCCGGCGGCGACAACCTCGCTGCCACCTTCAGCCCAGAACTTTCTGATTTGACGATCTACGTCATCGACGTAGCCGGCGGTGAGAAGATTCCGAGAAAGGGTGGGCCGGGCATTACCAAGTCCGACTTGCTGGTGATCAACAAGACGGACCTGGCGCCATACGTCGGGGCATCGCTGGAAGTGATGGAGAGCGATGCGCGCAAGATGCGCGGCGCCCGGCCGTTCGTGATGGGCAGCGTCAAGTCCGGGCAGGGCCTGGACGAGGTGATCCGCTTTATCGAACGGCAGGGTATGCTGGGCGTCTAGTCTGCGCTGTCGCCCTTGGCATCGGGCGCGGCGTTGGTGGCGTGAGTCAGCGACGGGCGGAAGCTGCCCTTGCCCGCCAGCGCCCGCGCCACCGCGGCCACCAGGTTCAGCTCGGGCTCGGTCAGCTCCGCCATATGGCGCACGGTGGCCTCGATCGCCGCGCGCTGGCGGTTGCCGAAGGGCGCGCGCGATTGTTCCACCTGCAGCTGGCTGGCGTCATGGCGGCTGAAGTCGAGCATCTCTGGAGTTGGCACGGCGAGCGTCTCGGCCAGCCTGCAGATGTTGGCGAGCGCCAGGTTGCGCTTGCCGCTTTCGATGCCGCTCAGGTATGAGCGCGACAGCCCGCTCTCAAGCGACAGGGTTTCCTGGGACCAGCCCCGCTGCTTGCGTAGCCAGGCAAGATGCAATCCGAATAGTCTGAGATTTCGAGAAGTCATGGGGTCGTGAAAGGTTCGGAGTGGTCTGAGGCTAAGGGTTTGACCTTGAGGCCACGACAACTTATCCTCTTCCTCACTATCGGTGTCCGACCCGCAAATTGAGGGGTGCGCCAGGCAAAATGGCGCGACACGATGGCATCAACCGGACGGCCTGCATGGCCGAGCCAAACGGGCCACTGCGCAATGCTGCGCGCAACGCTGTCATGCGTGCGCCGAGCTGCGCGGACAGCCGCCTTGCGGCCTGTCGCCCTGCAGGGGGATTGCCATGCAGATCTTCACGCTGTTCGAGGCGCGGATGCGCGCCCTCCATGCCGACCGCCACGCGCCGTCGGACTTCATTCCCGGGTTCCAGTCACGCTTGCTTGCCGCTGCTGCCGGCCTCGGCAGCACCTGCGACTACGTCTTTCTCTGCGCCGGCGAGACCCAGGCTGAATTTGCCGCGGACTGCCATGAATGGTGGGGTTGCCTGCGCGGGGGCCTGCGGCTGTGGTCGCCCGGGCGCGGCTGCCTGCTGATGGGCGGCGGCGAGCTGTTTGCGCCTGCGCCAGGCATGCCGATGCAGGTGCAGGCGATGGTCGACACCATCCTGGTGCGCACCGTGCCGCAAGGGCCGGCCGATGCCTCGCGGCCGGTGGTGCTGCCTGCGGGCGGGTGGCACTGCGCGCTGGGCGGCATTGCCGCGGTCGGGGCCAATGGCGCCGAGGGGGTGGCGGGGATGCACGTGTTGCCGGCAGAGGAGGTACGGGCAGAGGGCCCGCAGCCGGAGCAGGGCATGCGGCCGGAGTTCATCCAGCTGGACCAGTCGGGCGATGACTGGGCGCAGCGGCTGCAGGCGCGCGGGCTGCGCTGGGCGCTGTGCTACCGCGGCGCCATCGGCCTGCACTGGCATGGCGCGCTGGTGCGGGCCGGTGGAGACATGGCCTTCCTGCAGCCCGGCACGCTCTACGCGCCGGACCCGCACGAGTCATGCCGGCTCGACGTGCTGTTGCCGGGCACCGGCCTGCTGTGCTGCTTCGGGCCGGGCGATGACGTCGAGGTTGGTGTTGCGGCGCGCGGCGGACGGCGCGCGGACGGGTATGCGATTGCGTGCCACGCGCTGGCGCCGGTCTGATACCAGGCGGGTCAGCCGGGGCCAGCGCCCCGGCCGCCGCAGTGCCGTGCTCAGTGCCGCTTGTATTGCGTGGCGCCGAACAGGACCTCGCGCGCCTTGTCGTCCTGCAGCGCCTTGCGCGCGCTGGCCAGCACTTCCACGCCGCGCTTGACCGCGGGGCGCTCGGCGATCTCGTTGAACCAGCGCTTCAGGTTCGGGTAGTCGTCCAGGTTCACGCCCTGGTTCTGCCAGCTGCGCAGCCACGGGAAGGTGGCGATGTCGGCGATGGTGTACTGCTCGCCGGCGAGGTAGGCGTGCTTTGACAACTGCGTGTCGATCACGCCATATAGGCGCCTGGCCTCGTTGGTGTAGCGGTTGACCGCGTACTCGATCTTCTCGGGCGCGTACATGCGGAAGTGGTGCGCCTGGCCCAGCATCGGGCCCACGCCGCCCATCTGGAACATCAGCCACTGCAGCGCCTCGTACTTGCCGCGCACGTCCGCGGGCAGGAACTTGCCGGTCTTGCCGGCCAGGTAGAGCAGGATGGCGCCCGATTCGAACAGCGAGATCGGCTTGCCGTCCGGGCCGTCGGGGTCGACGATGGCCGGGATCTTGTTGTTGGGGCTGATCTTCAGGAAGTCCTCGCCGAACTGGTCGCCGGCGCCGATGTTGATCGGATGGACCTTGTACTCCAGGCCGCATTCTTCCAGCATGATGTGGACTTTGTGGCCGTTGGGCGTGGCCCAGGTGTAGACGTCGATCATCGCAAAAGATCTCCTGGCTGCGATCGTTGGGGATGGCCACATCAACCACTGGCGTGGCGAACCGGGCGATTTAAGCACAGAAGAAAAAAACGCGCAGACTGGCTGCGCGTTTTCCATACTGCCGGCAGGGCCGAAGCCCCGCGGCGTTGCCAGGCGGTCAGAACCCGCGTGCCACCGGCATCCTGATGTCGTCCGGATTCAGGTTCATGTGCTTGGCCAGCTCCAGCTTGGCAATGGCGTTGCGGTGCACCTCGTCCGGGCCGTCGGCCAGGCGCAGCGTGCGCTGGTGCGCCCACCAGTTGGCCAGCGGGAAGTCGCTGGAGACGCCGGCGGCGCCATGGACCTGGATGGCCCAGTCGATCACCTTCAGCGCCACGTTGGGGGCGATCACCTTGATCATGGCGATCTCGGCCTTGGCCACCTTGTTGCCCACGGTGTCCATCATGTACGCGGCCTTGAGCGTCAGCAGGCGCGCCATCTCGATCTCGCAGCGGGCTTCGGCGATGCGTTCCTGCGTCACGCCCTGGCTGGACACCGGCTTGCCGAAGGCCACGCGCGACAGTGCGCGCTTGCACATCAGTTCCAGCGCGCGCTCGGCCACGCCGATGCTGCGCATGCAGTGGTGGATGCGGCCCGGGCCCAGGCGGCCCTGCGCGATCTCGAAGCCGCGGCCTTCGCCCAGCAGGATGTTCGAGGCCGGCACGCGCACGTTCTTCAGCTCGATCTCCATATGGCCGTGCGGCGCGTCGTCGTAGCCGAACACCGGCAGGAAGCGCTTGATGGTGATGCCCGGGGTATCGGCCGGCACCACGATCATCGACTGCTGCTCATGGCGGCCGGCGTCGGGATTGGTCTTGCCCATCACGATGTAGACCTTGCAGCGCGGGTCGCCCGCGCCCGACGACCACCACTTGGTGCCGTTGATCACGTAGTGGTCGCCGTCGCGCTCGATGCGGCATTCGATATTGGTCGCGTCCGACGAGGCCACCGCCGGCTCGGTCATCAGGAAGGCTGAGCGGATCTCGCCGGCCAGCAGCGGCTCGAGCCACTTGTCCTTCAGTTCCTCGGAGGCATAGCGCTCCAGCGTCTCCATGTTGCCGGTGTCGGGGGCCGCGCAGTTGAAGACCTCGGCCGACCAGGGCACCCGGCCCATGATTTCGCACAGCGTGGCGTATTCCAGGTTCGACAGGCCCTGCGGGGCGCGCGGCGAGCGCGGCAGGAACAGGTTCCACAGGCCGGCCGCGCGTGCCAGCGGCTTCAGTTCCTCGATCACCTTGGTCGGCACCCAGGCGTTGCCGGCGCGGCGGTTGGCGTCGATCTCCGCGGCGAAACGCTTTTCGTTCGGGTAGATGTGCTGGTCGAAGAAGGCCAGCAGCTTGGCCTGCATTTCCTTGACCTTCGGGCTGTATTCGAAATCCATGTGGTCTCCTCGCTACGGAATCAGTGGACGCCGGGGTGGGCGGCGGCGCCTCGTTGGCCTCGGCAGGCCTCGGCATCAGTGCGGCATGGGCCGATGGAATGCACTCTATCTGAAAGCTGGTAATAAGAAAAATGAATTTTCTGGATTTGCCAGTATCAATTCCCTGCATTCCGTGACAGAATCCCCGGCATGCAGCTCTCCCGCATCGACCTGAATCTCTTCGTGGTGTTCGACGCCATCTACAGCGAAGGCAGCATCACCGCGGCCGCGCGCCAGCTCAACCTGACGCAGCCCGCGGTCAGCCATGCGCTGGGCCGGCTGCGCACGCTGTTCGACGATCCGCTGTTCGAGCGGCGCGGGCAGGGCATGGCGCCCACGCCGCTGGCGCGCTCGCTGGCCGCCGAGGTGCGCAGCGCGCTGCAATCGTTCGCGCGCACGCTGCAGGATACGCCGCACTTCGATCCCACCAATACCGTGCGGCGTTTCACCATCGGCATGCGCGACGCGCTGGAATCCACGCTGCTGCCGCCGCTGATGGCGCGCGTCACGGCGATGGCGCCGCAGGTGGAGATTGCCGCGATCCGCTTCGACCGCCGCGAGATGGAATCCGAGCTGCTGGCCGGCACGCTGGACGCCGCGCTGGACATCCTGCTGCCGGTCTCGCCCGCCATCCACCACGCGCCGTTCATGGCCGATCCGATGGTGGTGCTGGCGCGGCGCGACCATCCGCTGGTGAAGAAGGAGCTGACGCTCGAGCGCTACCTCGCGGCCGAGCATGTGCACGTGTCGTCGCGCCGCCGCGGTGCCGGCCTGGAAGACCAGGCCCTGCACCGCATGGGCCTGACGCGGCGCGTGCGCCTGCGTTGCCAGCACTACGCGGCCGCGTGCCGCGTGGTCAGCTGCACCGACCTGCTGGCCACGCTGCCGCTGCGCTATGCGCGCATCGCCAATGAGCCCTATGCCAACCGCCTGCTGTCGCTGCCGTTCAAGGTGCCTTCGCTGGAACTGCACCTGTACTGGCATGCGGGCGGCGAAAACGACGGTGCCAACCGCTGGCTGCGCGAGCAGCTGATGGCGGTGATGGCCGCGCTCGGCACCGGCATGGCCGACGTGGCCGCCGCCAGCTAAGTGCCCCCGCGCCCGCACGGCGGGCACCGCAAGCGACCCCCGCGGCGCCCCGGTGCGGCGCGCGCGGGTCACACGTAAGGAATTGTTCACGGGCTAGACCCTCCCGGTCCGCGCCCATACCATCGTCCGGTCTTTCTGCCCCCGGCGCCGCCGCCGCGAGCCCGTGTCCGCACGGTGCTGGCGATGGTTGCCGCGCCGGCTGTCCGCGCCTGCGGATCCCCCGGGGCAGGTTCCTTCCTCCGATGACCACGACGATTCAGAACGATGACCGGGAAACGCTTGCTTGCTGATCACCAATCCATGCCGCTGCGACGCGCGCGGCGCACCACGCTCGCCCTGACTACCCTTTGCGCCGCCGCGGCGCTGGCGCTGTCCGCATGTGGCGGCGGTGGTGGCGATGGCGGCGACGGCGCTGCTTCGTCGGGCGCATCGCAAGCGAGCGGGCCGGCCAGCGCGCCTTCCGGCCCGAGTTCCGGCACGCCTGTCACGGCAGGTGCCTGCTATACCGTCAGCGGCACGGCGCCGGCACCCGCGGCGGGCGGCGGCATCTCGCTGCTGCCGGCGCGCGGCAGTGCGGTCAGCAATTACCGCGTGCTGGAAGAGCCGCGCAGCGCCGGCCTGTGCTACGCCAACTATCGGCGCGAGCAGGTGGGCCTGCCGCCGCTGGCGGCACGCGATCCGCTCAATACCGTGGCGCAGAACCACACTGCCTACATGCTGGCCAACGCCACGCTGACCCACGACGAGACCAGCGGCAAGCCGGGCTATACCGGCGCCACGCCCAATGAGCGCATCCAGGCCGCCTATCCGACCAACGCCACCGCGGAAGTGGTGGCCGGTGCCAACCGCTGGACTTCGGTTGCCAATGCGCAGCTGTCGATGTCGCCCAAGGACGCGCTGGTGTCGGACCTGGTCAACGCGCCGTTCCACCGCGCCGCGCTGCTGGGCAGCTACGGCTCGGCCGGCAGCGGCTTTGCCGAGCGCGTGGGCCCTGATGGCAGCGGCACCTCGGCCAGCTACTACCAGACCATCGACCTGGCCGATGCATCGAAGGGCGGCAGCGACAACCAGATGGTGGCCTATCCGTACAACGGCCAGGCCGACGTGCCGGCCAGCTGGGTCAACTCGGAAAGCCCCAATCCCGCGCCGGGCTACGAGGGCAAGACCGTGGGCTATCCGGTATCGCTGCAGGCCATCAACACCTCGCTGCAGTTCGATGCCGACAACTTCGTCATCACCGACGCGCAAGGCAACAACGTCAACTGCCTCAAGGTCGACAGCCGCTCGTCGGGCCTCTCCAGCGCCGCACGCGGCCTGGCGATCTGCACGCCGGTGGCGCCGCTGGCCAGCCAGCAGCGCTACAGCGTGCGCGTCACCGGCCGGCTGGGTTCACAGCCGGTGGACCTGAGCTGGTCGTTCACCACGCGCTGACCCGCACTCACCAGCACAGCGGCGCGCTCATTGCGGCGCGCCGTGCCGCAGCTCGATGCGCACCTGGCCCGGGGCCAGCGTGCGGTCGGCCTGCACGGCAAATGGCACCGGCGGGCGTTGCGCCGCCGGCATCGATTGCCACAGCCGTCCTGCCCATTCCCTGATTGCCTCACTGTCCGGTTCGGCCGCCAGCAGCGTGACCGATGCCGCCGCCGGCATGCGCGCGGCCGTAGCCTCGGGGTCGTCCTGGATCGACACGACCATGCCTGATGCGGTGTCCGCCGCGGGGGCGCGTGCGGCCGCCATCGGTGGCGCGGCCTTGCGCGCGAAGTCTGCCCGCGGCGCGGCCGCCGGCGGTGCCGCGGGTGCCGGCATTGCCGGCGGCGGGGCTGCCTCTGCCATGGCCGGATACGCGGGAGCGGCCGGTGCGGCGGCCACGGCCGGCGCCTGGGCGGACAAGCTTTCGGTCGCCTGCGGTGGTGGTGGCGTGGTGGCCTCGCGTGGTGCCGTGCCCCCGGCCGTCGCCGGCGCGCGGCTGCGCTGCCCGGCGTGCGCCGGGGCAGGGCGCTCTTCCCGCCGCGGGGCCGGGGCAGCTTTCGCGGCCGGCGGGTTTGCCGGCGCGGCCGTCCCGGACTCCGCCGCAGCTTGCGGTGCGGGCGCTGCTGCCATCTCTGCGGCGGGTGCCGCGGCCGGGGCGGACACCTGTTCAGGCGCCGATGCCGGCAGCAGGGCGCCGTCATCGATCTGCCGCAGCACGATACTGGTGGTCAGCCCGGCCACTGCCGCAACGCTGGCCACGAGTCCCAGCGAGCGCCACCAGCGCAGCGCGCGCGCGGCGCGCGCTGCCATGGCTTGCGCCGCTGTCCGTGTTGCCTGTGCCGGTGTTGCCGCCTCCGCCTCCGCCTGTGCCTGCAGCCACGCGCTGGCAGCGGCACCGACCGGGGCACCCAGGATATCCGCTGCGGGCTCGCCTGACGCCACGCGCGCAAGCAGCGCATCGCGTCGCGTGGCCTGCGCCGCCTGCAGGCGCGCGGCTTCTTGCAGCACCGCCGTGGCCAGTGTTGGCGGCGCGGCGAAGGGCAGGGCCGCCGCGCCGGCCCGTTGGCGATCCGCCTCCTGTTGTGCCGCACGTGCGGCCGCGTGCACCGACTCTGCCAGCGCAGCGGACGGCGCGTAGGCGGGCAGGTCCCGCAGCAGAGCTGAAAGCCGGTCCTTGCCGTCGATAAAGCGGTCGGCCGCGTTCACGACGGCGTCTCCTGCGAGCCCGGCACGTTGCCGGCCAGGTCTGCGCGCAGGCGCGCGAACGCATAGCGCAGCCGGCTCTTCACCGTCTCGAACTTCTCGCCGAGCATCTGCGCAATCTCTTCGACGCTCATGTCGCTGAAGAAGCGCAGCACCACCACCTCGCGCTGGGCGACGGGCAGCTGCAGCAGCGCGCGGTGCACGTGGTGCGCGTGCTCGCGCAACTGCAGCTCCGCTTCCGGCGACAGGTCGTCGGCCGGCATCTCCGCTGGCTGGTCGTCCAGCGCTACGCGCTGGCGCGCATCGGCGCTGCGCACCTGGTCGAGCCAGGTATTGCGCGCGATCTGGAACAGGAAGGTGCGGAACGCCGCGCCCGGCTGGTAGTCACCGCAGCGGGTCATCAGCTTGACCCAGGTCTTCTGCGCGATGTCCTCCGCTTCGCCACGGTTGCCCTGGCATAGCCAGGCCACGTAGTTGTAGAGGCCGGCGTTATGGCGGCGGAACAGCTCGGTGACTGGCTGCTCGATGATGCCGCCCGCCACCAGCAGCATCAGGTCGTGGTCGGGCAGCGCCGACAGCGCGGCGCCGGGCGTGGCGGCTGCGGGCGCGGCGGAAGGGGCGGGGGCGGGTGCCTGCATGCGCCCGAGTATAGGAGAGCGCAAGGCGGCGCGACAGCCTGCCGCGCCGCCTTGCGCCGGCTTGCGGCCCGGGCTGGTGTCAGCGTGCCGCACGCTCGGCCGGCCCGCCGCTGGTGGCGCCGGCCGGACTGGACGTGGCCAGGCTCTGTGCCAGGTCCACCAGCTTGAGGAACTCGCCCCGATAGCCGAAGCGGTCGGTGCCGCGGGCGCCCTGGGCCAGCGCGTGGGCATCGGCGTAGCGCCAGTCGCCGGTGAACTTGCCGCCGCGCAGCACCTGGCCGAAACCGGCCACCGCCGCGGCAAAGCGGAAGTCGTCATCGCCTTGCGCCAGCGGGCGGATGGCCTGCCGCGCGACGGTGATGTCCATCAACTGGCTGGTGCTGGCGGCGGGCAGCTTGTAGCGCAGCTTGATGTGCGCGAGCTCGCCGTCGCGCCCCGGCGCGGGTGCGGCCGGCTGGTAGCGCAGCGGATCGACCAGCCCGGCCTGGCCGGCCAGCGTCAGCTCATACAGCGCCGTCACGGTGTGGCCCGCGCCGATATCGCCGGCATCGACCTTGTCGTTGTTGAAGTCCTCGCGCGCCAGCATGCGGTTCTCGTAGCCGATCAGGCGATACTCCTTCACCGTGGCCGGATTGAATTCCACCTGGATCTTCACGTCGCGCGCGATGGTGGCCAGGGTCGAGCTGATCTCGCTGACCAGCACCTTGTTGCCTTCCATCAGGTTGTCGATATACGAATAGGCGCCGTCGCCGGCATCGGCCAGCTGCTCCATCAGCTGCTCGTTGTAGTTGCCGGTGCCGAAGCCGAGCGTGGACAGCGACACGCCCGACCTGCGCTTCTCTTCCACCATGCTCTTGAGTTGCCGGAAGTCGGTCACGCCCACGTTGAAGTCGCCGTCGGTGGCCAGCAGCACGCGGTTGATGCCGCCGGCGATAAAGCTCTGCTGCGCGGCCTGGTAGGCCAGCGCGATGCCGCTGGCGCCGGCGGTGCTGCCCCCGGCCACGAGCTGGTCGATGGCGGCGCTGATGGCGGTCTTGTCGCTGCCCGGCGTGGGTGGCAGCGCCACGCGCGTGCCGCTGGCATAGGTGACCAGCGTGATGCGGTCCTGCGGCCGCAGCTTGTTCACCAGCAGCTTGAGCGAGGACTTCAGCAGCGGCAGCTTGTCCGGCGAATTCATCGATCCCGACACATCCACCAGGAATACCAGGTTGGCGGGCGGCAGCGCGGCGCTGGCCATGTCCTTGCCCTTGATGCCGATGCGCAGCAGCACATTGGCCGGGTGCCAGGGCGCGGGCGCCAGCGCGGCATGCACGGCGAACGGGCGGCCGTCGGCGGGCTGGGCATAGTCATAGGGGAAGTAGTTCAGCAACTCTTCCACGCGCACCGCATCGGCCGGCGGCATGCGCCCGGCATTGAGCATGCGGCGCATATTGCTGTAGCTGCCGGTATCGACATCGATGCTGAAGGTGGATACCGGCGCCTGCGCCACCAGCCTGACGCCGTTTTCCTCGATGGCGCCGTAGCGTTCGCGCTCGGCTGGCGCCGGCGGCGGCAGGTGGTAGGGCATCGCCAGCGGGGCGCGCGGGGCGATGGCGCGCATTTCCATGGCGGGTGCCACCTGGCCAGCCTTGGCGGCGTGGTCGTGCGTGGGCGCCGGGGCCGCGGGCGGCGGCACAGGCTGGGCCACTTCCTGGGGAAGCGACGGCGAATGCCCGCCGCAGGCCGACAGCGCCAGGGCGGCGGCAAGACTGGAAATGACGGCCGGTGCGCGAAGTTGCATATTGTTCTCCTGAGCGGCCGCGGGGCGGGACCCCGGTCATGACGGCCTGTCGATGAAACGGTGCTGGCGAGGGATCGGGGTTAAGCCGGGAGAATTTTTTTGCACCTGCATGTGGCTCCCTCATGTGGCGGCAGTCAGACTTTCTTGCCCCAGGATGCTCCGATCGCCACTACAATCGTTTGATCCTTCCCCAGGAGATATCGCATGGCTCACCCTGACCTCTCTTCGATGGCGTGGCGCGGCGCGCTGGCCCTTGCCCTGACGGCGCTGCTCGGTGCTTGTGGTACCCAGGGCGGAGGGACCGCCGCGCCCGCAGCACCGGCCGCGCCGTCGGCCACGACACCGCCTGCCGCGATGCCGCCGGCCCCGGAAGTTGCCTCCGGGTATCGCCCGGGCATGTCCACCGTCTACGCGCAGCGCCACATGGCTGCCGCGGCCAACCCGCTGGCGAGCGAGGCCGGGCGCGCCATCCTGCGCCAGGGCGGCTCGGCCATCGACGCCGCCATCGCGATGCAGGCCGTGCTGACGCTGGTCGAGCCGCAGGCCACCGGCATCGGCGGCGGCGCCTTCATCATGTACTGGGACGGCAAGAACGTTCAGGCCTTCGACGGCCGCGAGACCGCCCCTGCCGGCGCCACCGAAAACCTGTTCCTGCGCCCCGACGGCAAGCCCATGGAGTTCAGCGAGGCCCAGATCGGGGGACGCTCCGTCGGCACGCCCGGCGTGATGCGCGCGCTGGAAATGGCGCACCAGAAGCACGGCCGCCTGCCGTGGGCCAAGCTGTTCCAGCCCGCCATCGACCTGGCCGAGAAGGGCTTCCCGATCTCGCAGCGGCTGTACACGCAGGTGGCGGCCGACAAGTTCCTGGCCAATTCGCCGGAGATGGCCGCCTACTTCCTGGATGCACAGGGCAAGCCCAAGCCGGCCGGCACGGTGCTGAAGAACCCGAAGCTGGCGCAGACCCTGCGCGATGTCGCCCGGCGCGGTGCCGGCGTGCTCTACAACGGTCCGATCGCGCGCGATATCGTCGCCAAGGTCAACGGCGGCAGCAATGCCGGCTCGCTGTCGCTGGCTGACCTGGGCAGCTACCGGGCCAAGCAGCGCGTGCCGGTCTGTACCGACTACAAGCGCTGGAAGATCTGCGGCATGCCGCCGCCGTCGTCGGGCGGCATCGCCATCGCGCAGATCCTGGGCACGCTGCAGGCGCTCGAGACCAAGAATCCCAAGTACGCGCTGGCCGCGCTCAAGCCGCAGGGCGTGAACACGCCGGCGGTGATGGAGGCCAATCCCGACGCGGTCCACGCGATCTCCGAAGCCGACCGCCTGGCCTACGCCGACCGTGGCCTGTACGTGGCCGATGCCGACTTCGTGCCGGTCAACGTGACCGGCCTGGTCAGCCCGTCCTACCTTGCCACACGCGCGGAGCTGATCGGCGACAAGAGCATGGGCAAGGCCCAGCCGGGGGTGCCGCCGGGCACGGCGATGGCCTACGCGCCCGACCGTTCACCGCCGCGCGTTTCCACCTCGCAGATCGTTGCGGTCGATGGCCGCGGCGGGGCGATTTCAATGACCACCACGATCGAGTCGTACTTCGGCTCCCATCTGATGGTGCGCGGCTTCATGCTGAACAACCAGCTGACCGATTTCTCCTTCGTGCCGAGCGAGAACGGCAAGCCGGTGGCCAACCGCGTGCAGCCGGGCAAGCGGCCGCGCTCGTCGATGGCGCCGACACTGGTGTTTGACCGCGAGAGCGGCCAGCTGGTCGCCACGGTCGGTTCGCCGGGCGGCTCGCAGATCATCGAGTATGTGTCCAAGACCCTGGTCGGCATGCTGGACTGGAACATGGACGTGCAGGCCGCCATCGGCATGGGCAACTTCGGCAGCCGCAACGGCCCGACCGAGGTGGAGAAGGGGCTGGTGTCGCCGGGCCTGGTGCAGGCACTGCAGCAGCGCGGCCACCAGGTGGCCGAGATCGAGATGACCAGCGGCACGCAGGCGATCATGCGCAAGCAGGGGCCTGACGGCAAGGTGGTGTGGGCCGGTGGTGCGGACCCGCGGCGGGAAGGGGTGGCGCTGGGGGATTGAGCGCCGCGCGATGCAGATGAAAAACGGGCGCCTCGGCGCCCGTCTTCTTTTGCTGCAGCAGTTGCCGCGTCAGCCCTTCGCCTTCTGCGCGTACTGCCACCCCATCTCCGCCATCGGCCGCGCGCGCTTGCCTGCGTCCAGCGCCTGCGCCGACGACGCGGTGCCGTCCACCACGCGCTTCATGATCCCCTGCAGGATGCCGGCGATGCGGAACATGCTGAAGGCCAGGTAGAAGTTCCAGTCGCCGGTGATCGGGCGGCCGGTGCGCTGCTCGTACAGGCGGCGGTAGCTGGCTTCGTCCGGGATGCCCAGCGCGGCGAAGTCAACGCCGGCAATGCCGCGGAACTGGCCCGGGGCGATATGCCAGCTCATGCAGTGATAGCTGAAGTCAGCCATCGGGTGGCCCAGCGTGGACAGTTCCCAGTCCAGCACCGCCAGCACGCGCGGCTCGGTCGGGTGGAACATCAGGTTGTCGAGCCGGTAGTCGCCGTGCACGATCGAGGTCAGGTCGGCGTCTTCCTGCGGGATATGCTGCGGCAGCCAGTCCATCAGCGCGTCCATCGACGGGATCGATTCGGTCTCGGACAGCTTGTACTGCTTGGTCCAGCGCTCGATCTGGCGCTGGAAGTAGTTGCCGGGCTTGCCGTAGTCGCCCAGGCCGATGGCGTTGTAGTCGACCGTGTGCAGCGCAGCGATGACGCGGTTCATCTCGTCGTAGATGGCGCTGCGCTCGGCGGTGCTCATGCCCGGCAGCGACTGGTCCCACAGCACGCGGCCGGCGACGAACTCCATGATGTAGAAGGCGCGCCCGATCACGGACTCGTCCTCGCACAGCGCGTACATGCGCGCCACCGGCACGTCGCTGCCGGCCAGCGCGGCCATCACGCGGTATTCGCGCTCGATCGCGTGCGCCGAAGGCAGCAGCTTGCTCTTGGGGCCGGGCTTGGCGCGCATCACGTAGGTCTGGCCCGGCGTGACCAGCTTGAAGGTCGGGTTGGACTGGCCGCCCTTGAACTGCTCCACGGTCAGCGGGCCGGCAAAGCCCTCCACGTGCTGGCGCATCCAGGCTTCCAGCGCGTCGGTGTCGAAGCGCTGCTGGTCCGCCACCGGGCGCGTGCCCTCGAAGTGCGATACGTTGCTGGTCATGCTGTCTCCGTTGGTTTTCTGTTCGGTATCGGTTGGGATTCGATCAAGTCCGCGGCGCGCTCAGCCCTGCGGCTGGCGTCCGCGCAAATACTGGTGCAGCAGCACTTCCATGGTGGTGTGGCGCGTGCCGCTGTGCACGGGCGTGGGCGGCGAGTAGTTGGTCATGCGCACCACCCAGTCGAGCGGGCCGTCGCCCATGTCGAGCACATTGATGCAGCCCGCGGTCTGCAGCAGCGAGCCGAAGAACACGCGCCGCCCGCAGGTGATGGCCTGCGACAGGATGGCGCGGTTGGTGCCGCCGTGCAGCACCATCAGCGCGGTGTCCCAGTCGGGATCGGCGCGCAGGCGCTCCAGCGCGGGCAGCACGCGGTCGAGGAACTGGCCGATGGTCTCGCCGTTGAGGAAGCGCTTGTGTTCCGGGACTTCGCCTTCGAAGGCGCCGACGAAGGCGTCGCGCAGGTCCTGGTCGGCAATCGCGGACAGGTCGCCGCCGCGGATCTCCTGCAGCGCGGGCCAGACTTCAGGCACGATGCCGTCCATCTCCGGCAGCTCGGCCAGCACGCGCTCCGCGGTCTCCACCGTGCGCGGCAGTCCGCTGACGATGACGCGGTCGAAGCGGATCTGTTCGGCGGCAAAGGCGCGGCCGGCGGCGGTGGCCTGCATGCGGCCGGTCTCGTTCAGCGGCACCATCTCGGGCAGGGCAGGGCGCCCGGCCTCGTCGAAATATGAAACGGCACCATGCCGCATCAGGTAGATGCGGCGACGCGAGGACGGCGGCAATTCCATGCGTTGTCTCCTTGTATTGTGCGGCATGCCCGTCTGTCGCGGGCTGGCCGTTCGGGTAAAGCCAGGCGTCCGGCGCCCGGCTTCAGCGGTACTGCGGCTTGCGCTTTTCCAGGAAGGCGCTGATGCCTTCGCCGCCGTCGGGGTGGTGCAGCGCGGCGACGAAGCTGTCGCGCTCGGCCAGCAGGTGTTCGGCGCGCGATGCCGTGGCTGCGTGGTTGATCAGGGCCTTGATGCGGCCCACGGCGTGCGGCGACTGGCGGGCAAGGCCAGCGGCCAGGCGCAGGGCCTCGTCCAGGGCCTGGCCCGGCTCGGTGACGCGGTTGACCAGCCCGAACTGCGCCAGCCGCGCCGCGTCCACCGGCTTGCCTTCCATCATCAGTTCGCTGGCCAGCGGCCGCGGCAGCGCGCGTGCGATCTCATACGAGCCGCCGCCGTCGGGCGTGAGCCCCACGGAGACATAGGCCATCACGAACTTGGCATTGCTGGCCGCCACCACGAAGTCGCACGCCAGCACCACCGAGAAGCCCGCGCCAGCGGCCGCGCCTTCCACCGCCGCGATGATCGGCTTGGGAAAGGCGTGCAGCGACTCGACCCAGCCGTTCAGCAGGGCGATGCTGGCGGCCTGCACCTCCTGCGGCTGGCTGCGGTTGCCGAGCAGCCGGTTGAGGTTGCCGCCGGCGCAGAAAATGCCGTCGGCGCCGGTGATGATGACCGCGCGCACCGAGTCATCGGCGGCGGCCTGATCCAGCGCCTGCTGCGAGGCCGCATAGATGTCCGGGTGCAGCGCATTGCGTGCCTCGGGGTTCGAGATGGTCAGCACCAGGGTCGAATCGACGCGGTGGGAAAGCAGCTGTGCGGGCATGGGCGTGGCTCGGTCGGTGGGGCGGTGGCGGGCTTACTGCTCTTCGGCCAGCAGCGACAGGCCCAGGCCGGCACGGCGCCACAGCCACGGGCTCGGGCGGTAGCGCATGTCGCCGGTGAGCGCTTCCATGTTGCGCAGCGTCTCCAGCACCAGTTGCGGGCCGACCGCATCGCCCAGCGCCAGCGGGCCCTTGGGATAGCCCAGGCCCAGGTTGACGGCCAGGTCGATGTCCGACGGCGTGGCGATGCGCTGCTGCGCGATATCGCTGGCGATATTGATGATGCAGCAGAGCACGCGCTGCGCGACAAAGCCGGCCGAATCACGGACGACCGTGACCGGCACGCCGTCGCTGGCGAACAGGCCGTGCGCGGCATCACGCGCGGCGGCGCTGGTGGCCGGCGTGGTCATCAGCGTGCGGCGCTTGGTGGCCTCGAACGGCAGCAGCGTGTCGATGGCAACGGTGCGGGCCGGGTCCAGGCCCTGCTGCAGCGCGCTGGTGGTGGCGTCCAGGCCCAGCGGGGTGACGATGATCAGCGCGTCGGCCGACGGCTTGTTGCCGCCTTCCGGGGTCACGCCCAGCGCGCCCAGCAGCTTGGTCACCATGGCGTGGCCGCGCTCGCTGGCGTGGCTGACCCACACGCTCGACGGGCGCGCGCCCGGCACCGCGGCGGCGGCCGGCACTTGCTTCTGGCCATCGGCGTAGGAATAGAAACCGGCGCCGGCCTTGCGGCCGATCAGCCCGCCGACCGCGCGGATCGCGGTGATCGGCGACGGGCGGTAGCGCGGTTCCTGGTAGAACTGGTTGTAGATCGATTCCATCACCGGGTGCGACACGTCCAGCCCGGTCAGGTCCATCAGCTCGAACGGGCCCATGCGGAAGCCGGCCTGCTCGCGCATGATGTTGTCGATGTCGGCAAATCCGGCCACGCCTTCCTGCGCGACCTTCAGGCCTTCGATATTCATGCCGCGGCCGGCATGGTTGACGATAAAGCCCGGCATGTCCTTGCACCGCACCGGCGTATGGCCCATGCGGCGCGACAGCGCCATCAGCGCGTCGCCCACCGCGGGGTTGCCCGACAGGCCGTCGATGACCTCGACCACCTTCATCAGCGGCACCGGGTTGAAGAAGTGGTAGCCGGCGATGCGGCCCGGGTGCTGCGCACCCACGGCGATCGCGGTGATCGACAGCGAAGACGTGTTCGAGGCGATGACGGCATCTTCACGCAGGACCGCTTCGAGCTTGGCGATCAGGTCGCGCTTGACCTCCAGCTTCTCGACGATGGCTTCCAGCACCATGTCGCAGCCGGCCAGGTCTTCCAGCGCGCCGCAGGGCTTGACGCGGGCCAGCGTGGCCTCGGCGTCGGCGGCGCTGATCTTGCCCTTGTCGGCGAGCTTGGCCAGCGTGTCCTGCAGGTACTGGCGCGCGGCGGCCACGGCTTGCGGGTTGGCGTCGTACAGGTTGACGGTCAGGCCCGCCTGCGCGGCGATCTGCGCGATGCCCCGGCCCATGGCGCCGGTGCCGACGATACCCAGCGTATCGATGGTGAAAGTGCTCATCAGTTGCCCCAAAAGTTGTGGTTAAATTAGCACGATCGTACGTTTTTTGCACCTTCCGCAACAGTCTGGCGGGGCAGGCGGCGTGCGCTGATCGGCCAGCCGGTACACTGCAGACCCCGGATGGTCCACAATCACCCGACATCCGCACCGTGCGATGCGGGGATCATTCCAATAACGGAGAGAGACGACATGCTGAAGCTCTGCGGTTTTGCCGCCAGCAACTACTACAACAAAGTGAAGCTGGCGCTGCTGGAAAAGAACGTGCCGTTCGAAGAGGTGCTGGCCTGGATCGGCCAGACCGACCCGGCGGCCACGCCCGCGGGCAAGGTGCCCTACATCATCACCGAATCCGGCCCGCTGTGCGAGTCCGAAGCCATCGTCGACTACGTGGAGGCAGCCTATCCGCAGACGCCGCTGCTGCCGGGCGACCCGTACCAGGCCGCCAAGGTGCGCGAGATCGTCGTCTTCATGGAACTGTACCTGGAGCTGACCGCGCGCGAGCTGTACCCCGAGGCATTCTTCGGCGGCAAGGTCAGCGACGGCGTCAAGGACCGCCAGCACAAGCTGCTGACGCGCTATGTCCCGGCCTTCGCCAAGCTGGCGAAGTTCTCGCCGTATATCGCCGGCGACAGCTTCACGCTGGCCGACTGCGCCGCCGCGGCACACCTGCCGCTGGTGTCGTCGTGCACCAAGATCATCTACGGCACCGACCTGCTGGCCGACCTGCCGGTCAAGGACTACCTGAAGACGCTGTCGGCGCGTGAGTCGGTGCAGAAGGTCAATGCCGACCGCAAGGCCAATCTTGAGCTGATGGCGAGCCGCAGCAAGTAGTAAGCGAAGCGGCTTGAACTGCCGCATGTGTGAAAAACGCCCGCGAATTCATCGCGGGCGTTTTTGTTTTCATCACAGCCTGGCCAGCCGCTCCAGCGCCAGCGCCAGCGTCTCTTCCTTCTTGGCAAAGCAGAAACGCACCACGCCCGATTCACGCGGCTGCGTGTAGAAGGCCGAGACCGGGATCGCGGCCACGCCGATCTCGCGCGTCAGCCACATCGCGAAGTCGGCCTCGCTCAGGTCGGAAATGGCCGAGTAGTCGACGCACTGGAAGTAGGTGCCGTCCGACGGCAGCAGCTTGAACCGGCTGTTGGCCAGCCCGGCGCGGAAGAAGTCGCGCTTGGCCTGGTAGAACGCCGACAGCTGCAGGTAGGGCGCGGGATCGGCCATGTAGTCGGCCAGGCCGTGCTGCACCGGCGTGTTCACGGTGAACACATTGAACTGGTGCACCTTGCGGAACTCGGCCATCAGCGCTGCCGGCGCAGCCACGTAGCCGACCTTCCAGCCGGTCACGTGATAGGTCTTGCCGAAGCTCGAGATCACGAAGCTGCGGCGCGCAAGCTCAGGATGGCGCGAGACCGAGGCGTGCTGCTGGCCGTCGTAGACCATGTGCTCGTAGACCTCGTCCGAGAGCAGCAGGATGTCGGTGCCGGCCAGGATCTGCGCCAGCTGGTCCATGTCGGACGCGCGCAGGATCGTGCCGGTGGGGTTGTGCGGCGTGTTGATCAGGATCATGCGCGTGCGCGGCGTGATCGCTGCGGCCAGCCTGTCGAAGGGCACGCGGAATTCCGGCGCTTCCAGCGTGACCGGCACGGCGGTGGCGCCGGCCAGCTCGATCGCGGGCAGGTAGCTGTCGTAGCACGGCTCCAGCACGATCACCTCGTCGCCCGGATGCACCGCGCACAGGATCGCGGTCAGGATGCCCTGGGTGGCCCCGGCGGTGACGGTGATCTCGGTGTCCCAGCTGTACTGGTGGCCATAGAGGCTGGCGATCTTGGCGGCGATGGCCTGGCGCAGGCGCGGCACGCCCGCCATCGGCGGGTACTGGTTATGGCCGGCGCGCATGGCAGCGGTCACGGCATCGACGATCCTGGGGTCGCAGTCGAAGTCCGGGAAGCCCTGGCCCAGGTTGACGGCGTTCTTCTCGGTGGCCAGCGCGGACATCACGGTGAAGATGGTGGTGCCGACGGCGGGCAGGCGCGAGGGCGGCGGGGACAACGGCGTCAACTGGGTGTGGGTGGTGTCTGCGGACATGATGCGAACGTGTCGATGCGGTGGGGATTGCGATCAGGCGTGCGGCGCCACCGGGGAGGCGGCGCCGGGAGCCGACATTCTAAAGCGGATCGGCGGCGCTGGCGGCGCCAAGCGCGGCCAGCCAGGCACCGAAGGCCGGCGGCGTCATCACTTCCACGCCGCTGCTGCGGCGCAGGCGGGTGCGCAGCTTGAGCACGGCCTTGTCCTTCGATACCAGGCAGGCGGCGCCGGCAAAATGCGCCAGCTCAACGAACTTCTGGTCGTCGGTGTCCTTGCAGCGCGGCAGGCGGATGGCGTCGTAGTCGGCCTGCGGCGGCGCGGCTTCCAGGCTGGCGAGGCGGTCGACGGTGGCCAGCGCGGCATCGATATCGACGTCAAAGCGGGCAAATTGCGGATAGGCCAGCACCCGCCGCAGTTCCTCGCGGCAGTCGGCGCGGATCACCGGGGCGATGGTGCCGGCCTCCAGCGCGGTGCGGATAGGCTCCACATGCGGGTCGCGGAAGACCAGCAGGTCCACCCAGATGTTGGAGTCCAGCACCACGCGCGGCGCTGATGTGACGCCGGCGGGGCTGGCGAAGAGGGTGGTTGCGGTGGTGTCGAGGCGCATTCGCTACAATCTTGGCTTGTTTGTCCTTGGCTACTGCCGCGATTTTGCCATGCTCATCGTTTTGTCTCCCGCCAAGTCGCTGGACTACGAGACTCCCCCGCGCCTCAAGACCCATACGCTGCCGCGCTTTATCGACCGTTCCGCCACGCTGATCGAGCGCCTGCGCAAGCTGGCGCCGCAGGATGTGGGCGCGCTGATGGACATCTCCGACAAGCTCGCGGTGCTCAATGTGACGCGCTACGGCGACTGGTCGCCGGAGTTCACCGCGGCCAACAGCAAGCAGGCGGTGCTGGCCTTCAACGGCGACGTCTACGACGGCCTCGACGCGAAGACGCTGTCGGCCGATGACCTCGGCTTTGCGCAGAAGCACCTGCGCATCCTGTCCGGCCTGTACGGCGTGCTGCGCCCGCTGGACTGGATGCAGCCCTACCGGCTGGAGATGGGCACGCGCCTCGACAACGTTGCCGGCAAGGACCTGTACGCGTTCTGGGGCGACGATGTCACGCAGATGATCAACGCCGACATGGCCGCGCTCAGGCAGGAAGGCGCGCCGGTGCTGGTCAACCTGGCCTCGGAAGAATATTTCAAGGTGGTGCGGCCCAAGGTGCTGCAGGCCCGGATCGTCACGCCGGTGTTCGAGGACTGGAAGGGCGGCCGCTACAAGATCATTTCGTTCCACGCCAAGCGCGCGCGCGGCACCATGGCACGCTACGCCGTGACGCAGCGCGTGACCGAGCCGGACAAGCTCAAGCGCTTTGCCGAAGACGGCTACGCCTTCGACGCCGCGGCCTCGGATGCCACCCGCTGGGTGTTCCGCCGCCGCCTCGAAGACTGAAACCCATCGCCACGAGACTGCCAGCCATGCCTGCCGCCTTGCACATCTCTTCGCAATTCGACTCCGGCGCCATCGAGGTCGAGGCGCTCGACCGCGCCGACGATATCCGCCTGCGCATCCGCGCCGACTCGCACGCAGACTTCCGCCAGTGGTTCCATTTCCGCCTGCAGGGCGCGGCGGGGCAGGCGTGCCGGATGCACTTCCTGAACGCCGGCGACTGCACCTACCCGGACGGATGGCGTGACTACCGCGCGGTGGCTTCGTACGACCGCGCCAACTGGTTCCGCGTGCCGACGCGCTTCGACGGCCAGGTGATGACGGTGGAATTCACGCCCGAGCACGACAGCATCTGGTTTGCGTATTTCGAGCCGTATCCGGATGAGCGCCACCTGTCGCTGCTGGCCAGCTGCCAGCGCTCGCCGCTGGCGCGGCTGTCGCACCTGGGCAGCACCGTGGACGGGCGCGACATGACCCGTGTCACGCTGGGCCAGCCCGGCCCCGGCAAGAAGACCATCTGGATGATCGCGCGCCAGCACCCGGGCGAGAGCATGGCCGAATGGTTTGTCGAAGGCGTGCTGCAGCGCCTGACCGGCACCGGCATGTGGGCGGGCGACCCGGTTGCGCGCAAGCTGCTGGAGCGCGCGGTGTTCCATATCGTGCCGAACATGAACCCGGACGGCTCGGCGCGCGGCAACCTGCGCACCAACGCCGCCGGCGCCAACCTGAACCGCGAGTGGATGGCGCCGAGCCCGGATACCAGCCCGGAGGTCTACCACGTGCGCCGCGCCATCGAGGCCAGCGGCTGCGACATGTTCTTCGACATCCATGGCGACGAGGGACTGCCGTACAACTTCGTCGCCGGCAGCGAGATGCTGCCGGGCTTTACGGAGGCGCGCCGGCGCGAGCAGCAGCGCTTTATCGAGGCCTTCAAGCGGGTCTCGCCGGATTTCCAGGATGTGCACGGCTACGCGGCCAGCAAGTACAACGCGGATGCGCTCAAGCTGGCCTCCAAGTACATCGGCCATACCTTCGGCTGCCTGGCGCTGACACTGGAGATGCCGTTCAAGGACAATGCCGACCTGCCGGATCCGGCGGTCGGCTGGAATGGCGCGCGCAGTGCGCTGCTGGGGACGGCGATGCTGCAGGCGATCCTGGACTACCTGGGCTGAGGCTGGCGACTCTGTTGCACGCTGCTGGTTGTCTCCCCTCTCCCGCATGTACAGACCGGAGACATGGGTAACAGGTGTTCGGAGACATAGGTGACACGTGACCTGCGCGCATCATGATGCGCG
>NZ_JBYTEG010000040.1:0-19014 GCF_058792255.1 Cupriavidus sp. CPT47-8839-RL05A
TTGAATGCCTCGTCGTACTTCGTCATGAAAAACACCCCAAAGATTGGATCAACGTCCAACTTTTGGGGTGCAGTTCAGTTACTGGTCCGGGCCGTTTCTCTTGTCTGGCGGAAGCGGTGAGATTCGAACTCACGGATGGGTCACCCCATCGGCAGTTTTCAAGACTGCTGCCTTAAACCACTCGGCCACGCTTCCTGGAAGTGCGGGCATTGTAGCGCGAAAGGGCATGGGCCCGGCGCGCTGCCGCCTGCAGACCTGACGGTCAGGCCGCGCATTATACAAGGCTCGCGTGGATCGATGGTGGTCTTGTGTTGCGGCACGCAAGCGCGCGTAAACTTCCTGCCACATCCGCTGCCGCGGATGTCGGCGTCTGTCTGACATTACGGAACCTTCACACGCCGGCATCGCTCATATTGTCGTGCCGGATGGCGCGGTGTGTGCCGCATCCCCGGCTTTCGCCTGGCAACAGAGGAGAACTCAAAATGCGAATCCATAGCAAGAAATGGCTGATCGTTCCGGTGGCTGCAGCGGCTGTGCTGGCCGGTTGTGCCGCCCCGTATGACAGCGGCTACAACACCGGCTACAACGCCCCGCCTCCGGGGTACCAGACTCCCAACACCTCGCAGGCCCCGGCTGGCGCGGTGTACTACGGCCGCGTGGAATCGATTGAACCGATCACCAGTACGCAAGGCAGCTCGGGCCTGCTCGGCACCGTGATCGGCGGTGCGGCCGGCGGCCTGCTGGGCCACCAGATCGGCGGCGGGCGCGGGCAGACCGCGGCGACCATCGGCGGTGCCGTGGTCGGCGCCGTGGCCGGCAACCAGATCGAGAAGCGCGCGGGCAGCAACACCCAGACCGCGTACCGCGTCAACGTGCGCCTGGATGATGGCCGCATCGCCACGGTGACCCAGTCGAGCCTGGGCAACCTGCAGGTGGGCATGCGCGCACGCGTGGCCAATGACATGGCAACGCCGTACTGACATGCCAGCCTGACGTTTGCCAGCATGTAAAAGGCCACGCATCGCGTGGCCTTTTCTTGTACCGGTGCTCGTCGGCGCTCAGTCCTTCAGGAACATCTCCTGCAGGTCGTTGAGGAAGCGCCGGCCCAGCTCGGTGGGGCGGATGGTGGTCAGGTCCGCTTCCAGCAGCCCTTTCTTTTCCGCCTCGGCCAGCTGCTTGCTGATGGTATGCAGCGGCAGCCCGGTGTAGTCGTGGAAGCTCGATGCCGGCACGCCGTCGGTCAGGCGCAGCGCGTTGAGCATGAACTCGAACGGCAGCTCGTCGGCGCCGACATCGCGCGCTTCCTGCACGGCATTGCCGGCCAGCGCCCGCTCCATGTAGGTGGCCGGATGCTTGTGCCGCATCTGGCGCAGTATCCGATGCGGGAACGACAGCTTGCCGTGCGCGCCGGCGCCGATGCCGAGGTAGTCGCCGAAGCGCCAGTAGTTCAGGTTGTGGCGCGCCTCGCGATGCGGCTTTGCATACGCCGAGGTTTCGTAGTGCCGGTAGCCGGCCTCGGCCGTGCGCGCTTCGATCCAGTCCTGCATCTCGTACGCGCTGTCGTCGTCCGGCAGCGCGGGCGGGAATTTGGCGAAGAGGGTGTTGGGCTCCAGCGTCAGGTGGTACAGCGACAGGTGCGTGGTGCCGTACGACAGCGCGGCTTCCACATCCTGCCGGCATTCATCCAGCGTCTGGCCGGGCAGGGCGTACATCAGGTCCAGGTTGATGTTGTCGAAGCTGGCCTGGGCGATGTCGATCGCCTTGCGCGCTTCGGCACCGCCGTGGATGCGCCCGAGCGCCTGCAGGTGCCGGTCGTTGAAGCTCTGGATGCCGATCGACAGCCGGTTGATGCCGCTGGCGCGGTAGCTGGCGAACTTGTCGGCCTCGAAGGTGCCGGGGTTGGCCTCCATCGTGATCTCGGCGTCGGCATCCAGCGGCAGCAGCGCGCGGATGTCCGACAGCAGCCGGTCCATGCCTGCCGCCGACAGCAGGCTGGGCGTGCCGCCGCCGATAAAGACCGTATGCACCGGCCGGCCCCACACCAGCGGCAGCGACTGCTCCAGGTCCGCGCGCAGCGCGTCCAGGTAGATGTCTTCCGGGATCTCGTGGTTGTCGGCGCCGGGTGCGGCGTGCGAGTTGAAATCGCAATACGGGCACTTGCGCACGCACCACGGGATATGCACGTACAGCGACAGCGGCGGCGAGCCGGGCAGGCTGATCTGCCCGGGCTTGAGCCAGAGCTGCTTGCTGTCCACGGGCACGGACGCGGAGACCGGTACGATCGGGATCATCGGGTGGCGCTTTGCGCGGCATCGGCCTGCAGCCGTGCCACCAGCGCGCGCAGCGCCTGGGCCCGGTGGCTGACCGTGTTCTTCTCTTCGGGCGATAGCTCGGCGGCGGTCTTGCCCAGGTGCGCCAGCAGGAAGTGCGGGTCGTAGCCAAAGCCGCCCGCGCCGCGCGGCGCGTCGACGACCTCGCCGTGCCAGAGGCCTTCGGCGATGATCGGGCAAGGGTCTTCGGCGTGGCGCACGAACACCAGCACGCAGTAGTAGTGCGCGTGGCGGTTCAGCTTGCCGGCCAGTTGCGAGACCAGGTGGGCATTGTTGGCGGCATCCGACTTGGCCTGCCCGGCCATCTGCGCATAGCGCGCGGAATAGACGCCGGGCGCGCCGTCCAGCGCCTGCACGCAGATGCCGGAATCGTCGGCCAGCGCGGGCAGCCCGGCCAGCCGGCTGGCATGGCGGGCCTTGGCCAGCGCGTTCTCGACGAAGGTGGCAAAGGGCTCTTCGGCCTCGGGAATGCCCAGTTCGCCCTGGGGCACCACGTCAAAGCCGAGCGGGGCCAGCAGCGCGCCGAATTCGCGCAGCTTGCCGGCGTTGTTGGAAGCCAGTACCAGGCGTTGCATCGCGGGTCCCGCTCCTCAGGCCAGGCCGAGCGCTTCGCGCTGGTGCTGCACCAGGCGGGCGATGCCGGCTTCGGCCAGGCGCGTCATGGCGTCCAGGTCGGCGCGGCTGAACGGCGCGCCTTCGGCGGTGCCCTGCACCTCGACAAAGCCGCCGCTGCCGGTCATGACCACGTTCATGTCGGTGTCGCAGCTGCTGTCCTCGGCGTAGTCCAGGTCCAGCACCGGCACGCCGTCGACCATGCCGACCGAGACCGCGGCAACATGGTCGCGGATCGGGCTGGCAACGATCAGGCCATCGCGCAGCATGGTCGAAACCGCGTCATGGGCGGCGACAAAGGCGCCCGTAATGGCCGCGGTGCGGGTGCCGCCGTCGGCCTGCAGCACGTCGCAGTCCAGGTGGATGGTGTATTCGCCCAGCGCCGCCAGGTCGAACACGGAGCGCATGGCGCGGCCGATCAGGCGCTGGATTTCCTGGGTGCGGCCGGTCTGCTTGCCGCGCGCGGCCTCGCGGTCAGAGCGGGTGTGCGTGGCGCGCGGCAGCATGCCGTATTCGGCCGTGACCCAGCCTTCGCCACTGCCCTTCTTGTGCGGCGGCACCTTGGCCAGCACGCTGGCGGTGCAAAGCACCTTGGTGTCGCCAAAGGCACACAGGACGGAGCCCTCGGCGTGGCGGGTGTAGTGGCGGGTAAGGCTGATGGAACGCAGCGCATCGGCTGCGCGGCCGCTGGGTCGCATGGGATGGTTTGTCCGAATCGGGGAGAGACCGCGATTCTAACGCCGCCAGCCCTGGAGCGCTGCACAGTTGCCCCGGCGCGCCGCCGGGGCAAGGCATTACCGCATCAGGTTGCTGGTCTTGTCGATGGCGGCGCGGATCTCTGCGATCGAGCGCTCGATCTCCTCTTCGGACAGCAGGTCGCTTTCCGAGCCGGTGCGCTCCAGGATCGAGGTAGTGAAGGCGTTCAGCGGCAGGGTGTCGGTCATGACCGAATCCTGCCCCGCCGCATTGCTGTCCAGTTCCCACATCATGGCGATGCCGGTGGTGTTGTCGGCACCTTCGCCGGCGTTCTGCAGCGCCTGCTCGATCAGCGCGGGCACCGCCTGCACCACCGACAGGCGCGACAGCTTGTCCACCAGCGCGGGCTCTTCCAGCGCGCCCCACAGGCCGTCGGAGCAGAGCAGGGCCACGTCGCCCGGCTCCAGCCGCACCGGGCCGCCCAGGTCGATCAGCGGCAGGTTGGGCGAGCCCAGGCAGTTGTAGAGCTTGTTGCGCTCCGGGTGGTTGGCCACGTGCATCGGCAGCACGCGCTCCTGCTGCAGCAGGTTCTCGATCTTGGAGTGGTCGCGCGTGCGCGTCAGCAGCCGGCCCTTGCGCAGCAGGTAATAGCGCGAGTCGCCGGCGTGGGCCCAGTAGATCTGGCCCTGCTGCACCAGGCAGCAGACCACCGTGGTGCGCGGCACGTCCGCCATCTGGTTGGCCTCGGCATAGCGGTGGATCTCGCGGTGGGCCAGCATGATGGTGTCCTGCAGGAACTCGGCCGGGTTGCGCACCGTGGGCCGCGCCTGCACCTGGAACTGGCGCGCCAGCGTCTGCAGCGCCTGCTGCGCGGCGACTTCGCCGTGCGCATGGCCGCCCAGGCCGTCGGCCAGCACCATCAGCAGCGCGTCGCGCGTGAAGCAATAGCCCATGCGGTCCTGGTTGACGCGGCGGCCGCCTTTCCTGCTTTCCTGGTAGACAGAGAATCGCATGTTGGCTTTCAGGGAATTCAGTGGACTGGCCGCAAGCGGGGCGCCAGATTTGTGATTCAGTCGACGCTCGCGCCGGGGACGGATTCGTCACGCCGGCGCAGCAGGGTCAGGAAGCGCGATGTCGCCGCGGGCCGCTCCGCCGGCGCCAGGGCCGGGGCTTGCGTCTGCGGCGCCAGCGCCTGTTCGCCGAGGGCGTTGGTCTGCTCGCGCAACTCCTTCTGCAGCCGGAACACGCTCTGCGGGCGCTCGGCCGGCGTCAGCCGCAGGCACCATTCGACCAGGTCCACCAGGCCGTTGGTGTAGCTGCTGCGCAGCCGCGCCAGGGCATCGCCCATGCGGTCTTCCTTTTCGCGCTGGTTGGCTTCCTGCGGCGGCATGCCGGCCATGCACGCGTAGAGCGTCGCGCCCAGGCTGTAGACATCGGTCCACGGGCCCAGGTCGGAATGCTTGCCATAGAGCTCGGGCGCGGCAAAGCCGGGGGTGTACATCGGCTGGAAGCGGGCCGCTTCCATGGTCAGGGTCTGCCGCGCGGCGCCAAAATCCAGCAGGATCGGGGATTCGTCCTCGCGCAGGTAGATGTTGCCGGGCTTGATGTCCAGGTGCAGCAGCTTGTGGATATGCACTTCACGCAGGCCGCTCATCAGGTCGTGGAAGACCTTGCGGATGAAATGCTCGCGCAGCACCTTGGGGCCGCCTTGCTGGCGGGCGGCCAGCACGTGCTCCTGCAGCGTCTTGCCCAGCTCATAGTTCATCACCATGTAGACGGTGGAGTTCTCGCGGAAGAAATTCACCACGCGCACCACGCTGGGATGGGAGATGCGGGCCAGCGAGCGGCCCTCTTCAAAGAAGTACTTCAGGCCAAGCCGGAACGCGGCGGCGTTTTCCTCGGGCACCACGGGGATCAGTTCGCCCGGGTTGCGCCGCGCCAGCGACGACGGCAGGTATTCCTTGATGGCAACCGGTGCGCCGGTATCGTCGGTGGCCAGGTAGACGAAACTGAACCCCCCGCTGGCCAACTTCTTTACAATACGATAGTTGGACAACAGCGTGCCGACGGGCAGCGGTGCACTCTTCGGTTGTGTCGTGCCCTTTGGCTCTGTCATGGGAATAGGGACCTGATTTGCCTCCGGATTGTCCGGGCTAATCGGTCACTTGTAAAGAACACAAATAAGGGCATTGTTGCCCTCCTTTCAACGTATTGAGAGCGTCCCCAGGATCCCTTGCGGGGCGCTCGAGGCGGGCGTGCTCGGGTCGCCAGCCCGGGGCCGCCGCCATTCACGAGAACATCCAATGATCCACAGCATGACAGGCTATGGCCTGGCGACGCGCCAGGCGCCATTGACCAACGCGCAAGGCGAGCCCAGCGGGCGCTCCGCGTCCGTTTCGGTGGAATTCCGCACTGTCAATTCGCGTTTCCTCGACCTGTTGTTCCGGGCCCCGGAAGAGTGCCGAGCCTTCGAGCCGGCCCTGCGCGAGATGCTGATGGCCGAGCTGTCGCGCGGCAAGCTGGAATGCCGCATCAACCTGCAGCGCACCGACACCGGCGGCGCCACCCTGGCCCTCAATGAAGGGCTGCTGGCGCAGATCCGCGCGCTGGAAACCACCGTCGCCGCCACCTTCGCCAGCGCCGGCACCCTGCGCATGGGCGAGATCCTGCGCTGGCCGGGCGTGCTGGTCGAGCCGGAACTGTCGCAGGAGGCACTGCGCGAGGCGGTGCTGGGCGCCGCGCGCGAGGCGCTGGACCAGTTGCTGGAAGCCCGCCGCCGCGAAGGCGACGCGCTCAAGGCGACGCTGGTGGAGCGCATCGACGCCATGCTGGCGATCGTCGAGCGCCTGACGCCGACCATCCCGCAGCTGATCGCGCACCACCAGGAAAAGCTGACCGAGCGCCTGCAGGAAGCCTTCAACCTGGCCGCGCCCACCGGCATGCCGTCGATGAGCCGCGACGAGATCGCCGAGCGCATCCGCCAGGAAGCCACCGTCTACGGCATCCGCATCGACATCGCCGAAGAGCTGTCGCGGCTGCAGGCGCACCTGAACGAGACCCGGCATATCCTGAAGAAGGGCGGCCAGGCCGGCAAGCGCCTGGACTTCATGATGCAGGAGCTCAACCGCGAGGCCAACACGCTTGGCTCCAAGGCCGCCGCCAAGGAACTGGCCGATGCCTCGATGGAGCTCAAGCTGCTGATCGAGCAGATGCGCGAACAGGTCCAGAATCTCGAATAAAGACAGCCCCAGGAATCACCAAAGAATCATCATGAGCCCAACGCCTCAATCCGCGCCTCACACTGCCATCGATACCGTCTACCCCGGCAACCTCTTCATGGTGGTGGCGCCGTCAGGAGCCGGCAAGTCGACGCTGGTCAACAAGCTGCTGTCGCAGGACCCGGCCATCCGCCTGTCGATCTCGCACACCACGCGCGCCCCGCGCCCGGGCGAGCAGGACGGGCGCGAGTACCACTTCGTCACGGTCGACGCGTTCCGCGCCGCGCGCGACCGCGGCGACTTCCTGGAATGGGCCGAGGTCCACGGCAACTACTACGCGACCTCGCGCGTGTGGATCGAGCAGCAGATGGCGCAGGGCAACGACGTGCTGCTGGAAATCGACTGGCAGGGCGCGCAGCAGGTGCACCAGCGCTTTTCCAACGCGGTCGAGATCTTCATCCTGCCGCCGTCGCTGACGGCTCTGGAAGAGCGCCTGAAAAAACGCGGCCAGGACGAGCCCAATGTGATCGTGCGCCGGCTGCTGGCGGCGGGCAGTGAAATGGCCCACGCCTCGGAGTCGGACTACGTCATCATCAATGAGGTCTTCGACGATGCTCTCGAGCAGTTGCGCAACGTGATCAGCGCCACGCGGCTGCGGTTTTCCTCGCAGAAAGCACGGCATACGGAGCTGTTTATCGAGCTGGGCATCCACTGAGCCGATGCCTGCCGATGACAGCTGCGCGGGGCGCCGCCGGCGTTTTCCGCCGCGTGCTGTAAAATAGCAACCCAACGTAAGGTTTTGTCCCAAGGTGGATTTGATATGGCGCGTATTACCGTCGAAGATTGTCTGAAACACATTCCGAATCGCTTCGAGCTCGCGCTGGCGGCCACGTATCGTGCCCGTCAGCTGGTGCAGGGCCACACGCCCAAAGTCGAAGCAAAGGACAAGCCGACTGTGGTGGCACTGCGCGAGATCGCGTCGGGCCAGGTCGGCATCGAGATGCTGAAGAAGGTCCCGACCTGATTGGTCAGGCGGCCCATGGCTTATCCTCGCATCGTGCCAGCACGTATCCAGCCGGATTCCAGGGGCCGCCGCCATGCCTTCGCCGCATTCGCCCTCCAAGCCTCCCTCCCAGCCGTCGCCGACTGCCGTGGCGCCGGCGCTTGGCGATGCGGCCCCGCCTACGGCGCGTAAGCGCACCATTCCGGGCCAGCCCTCCGTGAACGCGCGCACCGGCGCTCCCAATCTTCCCGATCCGCTCGGCGACGATGTCGTCGGCGAGCGTGCCGTCGCGCCCGCGCTGGCGCCGGGCAAGTCCAGGGGCGCGGCGCTGCAGGATGAGCTGGCCGCGATGCAGGATGTGGCGCCGGCGGCTGACAGCCTGTTTATCGACGCAGTGCTGGCGCAGTCATACCGGCACTTCTTCGGCCCGACCTCGCAGCCGGCGGTGCCGCCGCGCCAGCAGGTCATCTCCATCACCCGGCTGATGGAGAAACTCGCGTACCTGAAGGCGCCCGATCTGGCGCGCGTGCGCGAGGCCTTCCAGTTTTCCGACGAAGCCCACCTGGGTCAGTACCGCCAGAGCGGTGAGCCCTACATCACCCATCCGGTGGCGGTGGCCGAGCTGTGCGCGGACTGGAAGCTGGATGTGCAGTCCATCATGGCGGCGCTGCTGCACGACGTGATGGAAGACCAGGGCATCACCAAGAGCGAGCTGGCCGAGAAATTCGGCCCCAAGGTCGCCGAACTGGTCGATGGCCTGACCAAATTGGACAAGCTCGAATTCCAGAGCCGCGAGCAGGCGCAGGCGGAGAGCTTCCGCAAGATGCTGCTGGCGATGGCGCGCGACGTGCGCGTGATCCTGGTGAAGCTGGCCGACCGTACGCACAACATGCGCACGCTCGACTTCGTGCCGCCGGAGAAACGCCGCCGCATCGCGCTGGAGACCATGGAGATCTATGCGCCGATCGCGCACCGTCTCGGTCTCAACACGATCTACCGCGAGCTGCAGGAGCTGTCCTTCAAGGTCGGCTCGCCGTTTCGCTACGCCACGCTCGAGAAGGCCGTCAAGGCCGCGCGCGGCAACCGCCGCGAGGTGGTCAAGCGTATCCTGGAAGCCGCGCAGAAGGGGCTGGCCGACGCCGGCATCGTGGCCGAACTGTCCGGGCGCGAGAAAACGCTCTACAGCATCTACCGCAAGATGCACGACAAGCAGCTGTCGTTCTCGCAGGTGCTGGACGTATATGGTTTCCGCGTGGTGGTGGAAACGCAGATGCACTGCTACATGGCGATGGGCGCGCTGCACGGGCTGTACAAGCCCATGCCGGGCAAGTTCAAGGACTACATCGCCATCCCCAAGATCAACGGCTACCAGTCGCTGCATACCACGCTGGTGGGCCCGTTCGGCACGCCGGTGGAGTTCCAGATCCGCACGCGCGACATGCACCAGATCGCCGAGGCCGGCGTGGCCGCGCACTGGATGTACAAGCACCAGGCCGACCACGCCAACGATATCCAGCAGCAGGCGCACCAGTGGCTGCAGTCGCTGCTGGACATCCAGAGCCAGACCGGCGATTCGCAGGAATTCCTCGAGCACGTCAAGATCGACCTGTTCCCGGACGCGGTCTATGTGTTCACGCCCAAGGGCCATATCCGCGCGCTGCCGCGCGGCGCCACTGCGCTGGACTTCGCCTACGCGGTGCACAGCGACCTGGGCAACCAGTGCGTGGCGGTCAAGATCAACAACGAGATGTTGCCGCTGCGCACCGAGCTCAAGAGCGGCGATATCGTCGAGGTGGTGACGGCGCCGTACTCCAAGCCCAATCCGGCGTGGCTGTCGTTCGTGCGCACCGGCAAGGCGCGCGCGGCGATCCGCCACTACCTGAAGACCACCAAGCTCGACGAAGCCATCCAGCTCGGCGAGCGCCTGCTGGAACAGTCGGCGCGCCAGCTCGGCTTCGAGCTCAAGGCGGTGCCGCAGTCGGTGTGGGATCGCATGGTGCAGTGGACCGGCAACAAGCAGCGCGAAGACATCTTTGCCGACCTGGCACTGGGCCGGCGCGTGCCGGCGGTGGTGGCCAAGCGCATGGAGATCCTGCTCCAGGAGCTGTCCGGCGATGTCGACAGCGCGCTGCTGGCGGCGGTGCAGACCTTCGCCGGCGAAGAAGCGCCCGCGGTGCCGATCACTGGCGACGAAGGCATGTCGATGATCTTCTCGGCGTGCTGCCGCCCGATCCCGGGCGACTCCATCGTTGGCTACCTGGGCAAGGGCGAAGGGCTGCAGATCCACGTGCAGGACTGCAAGATCGCCAAGCGCCTGCACAGCAAGGATCCGGAGCACTGGATCGACGTGATGTGGGCCAAGAAGACCACGCGCGCCTTCGACGTGTCGATCAAGGTGATGGTGCGCAACGTCAAGGGCATCGTCGCGCGCGTCGCGGCGGACCTGACCGCCGCCGACGCCAACGTCGCGCACGTGGCCATGGAGCAGCAGGACGCCGGCCACCAGGAAGCCACCTATATGCAGTTCATCATCCAGGTGCAGAACCGCCTGCACCTGGCCAACGTGATGCGGGGCTTGCGGCGCAACCCCGATGTGATCCGCATCTTCCGCGACCGCAACGACGGCTAGGAGGCCATTTTAGGACGGCCTTGGCGTCGTTGCGCGGCCTTGCCGTACTACTTGTACTGTCTGCGGCCGCACGCCTAGCCAGGGCCGCCCTAAAACGGCCTCCACTCCAGGCTATTGTTTCCGCGACGGGTAGCGGACTTCCAGGATATCGATCTGCTCGACCCCGGCCGGCGTGCGCAGCGCCACGGTGTCGCCCTCGCGCGCCTTGATCAGCGCCTTGGCGATCGGCGAGATCCAGCTCACGTGGTTGCTGTCCAGGTCGACTTCATCCATGCCGACGATGGTGATGGTGGTTTCTTCGCCGGCGCGATTGGCGTAGGTGACGGTGGCGCCGAAGAAGATCTGGTCGTTGTCGCCCTGCAGGGACGCGTCGACCACTTCCGCCTTGTCGAGGCGGCGCGTCAGGAAGCGGATGCGGCGGTCGATCTCGCGCAGGCGCTTCTTGCCGTAGAGATAGTCGCCATTCTCCGAGCGGTCGCCATTGGAGGCCGCCCACGACACGATCTGCACTACATCGGGCCGGTCGACGTCGATCAGCTGCATCAGCTCATTGCGCAGGCGGTTGTAGCCTTCGGCGGTGATGTAGTTCTTGGTGCCGGGAGGTAGCGGCGTTGCGCCTTCGGGGAGATCGTCGTCCTCGTCGCCGGACGACTCTTTGACAAATGCCTTGTTCATGTTCCGGATCACTTCTTGGGTCTGTCATTATAGGAAAACGCCACAGGCGAACCTCGCCGGCGGGCATCTGCTGCGCCCCTTCCAAAGAAAGATCACAAAAAGTTGCGAAGGGGCTTCCCAAAAATAAAAACTGGGTTATAATCTTTTTCTCGCGTGCGGCTGTAGCTCAGTTGGATAGAGTACTTGGCTACGAACCAAGGGGTCGTGGGTTCGAATCCTGCCAGCCGCGCCACCTATGCAGAAAGAAGAGGGCTTCCGGAAACGGAAGCCCTCTTTCGCTTCCGTCCTCTCGCCGTCGTGCCATTCGACTTGCGCGCCGCGGCTACCGTTCCCGCTTTCCACCTGCACCCGCGCAGACCTGCGATTGCTGCGTCACGCCTTGCGGTCGTGCGTGCGGCCTCCTAGGCTCGAATCAGGCACAACCTCGACCCTGGGAGCTGAGCGCATGGAAAACGCAGAGTGGCGCGTTGAAGAGTACCGCGGCATGGATGTCTATGTCCTGGTATCGCCGCAAGGGCAGGACAGCATCGGCCGTTGGGGCTATGAAGTCCGCGTGTCGCAGGAAGGCGCCGACCCGGCCGACGCGGGCGATACCGAGTTGCTTGCCAGCGGCCCGCAGCAGTTCGCCACGCGCCATGCGGCGGAGGTGGCTGCCTTCGGCGCGGGCTATGCTCTGGTGGACCGGCTGCTGGGGCCCGCCGAGTAAGAGCTGCGCGTCATTGTGGTTGGCGCAACGGCTTATATCATGCCGTGATCTATTGCTATTGAGGTGGCAAAGCCAGGCGCATTGCATGACGGCGCGAGGCGGGAACGAACGATTTCATGCGCACGGCAAAATAGCGCTTGCCATGCGCGGATGAATCGCCCATAATCCGTCTCCTTCAGACGCGGGGTGGAGCAGTTGGCAGCTCGTCGGGCTCATAACCCGAAGGTCGCAGGTTCAAGTCCTGCCCCCGCAACCAACGCCTTATATCAGTATCCAGCGGCATTCGCCGCAGTCCTTCAAGGCGTTGTTCTCAAGGCCGTCCGGCCTGACTCACTCACTGCTCCGATGTCATTCCGCGCAACCCAAAGGCATGCCTTGCAGCGTTCGTGCGCTTGCACCACTAGGTGCGCACCAGTTCCGCCGCACGCCTGAAGGTATCGCGCACCAGCGGCTGGTCTTCACGCTCCGCGGCGTCGGCATGCTCACGCAGCCGCGTGGCCAGCACCGTCAGTGTTCCTTGCGCCTGCGGCCCGCCCGCGGCCTGGCACTTGGTTACCGCTTCGCGCATCACCGCATCGAGCTCGCCGCTGACATCGGCACCATCGAAGGCGCTCACCGAGAGAGCCGAGATGCGTTCCAGGTAGAGATTGACCAGCGCTTCATCGTGTAGCGGTTCGGACATGTCGGCTCCTTGTCGGTGACGGGGATACAGAACCCATTGTAGTGAAGCCCGCCGCCTGCACAGGATCAAACAGTAATGATTCTTGTTCTGGTCCCTGCCGCGCTTCCCATACAATGTGCACCTGCCCGATTCATCCCGACATTATTGCCATCATGATGCTGCAGATTCCCGACGTACTGTCCAAGGCCCAGGTGGCGCAAGTCCGGCAGGTCATCGACGCGGCGGCGTGGGCCGACGGCAATGAGACCTCGGGCTACCAGTCGGCGCTGGCCAAGCGCAACCTGCAGTTGCCGGAGGGCTCGCCGGCGGCGCGCCAGGTGGGCGACCTGATCCAGGACGCGCTCGGCAACAACGCGCTGTTCTTCTCGGCGGCGCTGCCGCTGAAGGTCTATCCGCCGCTGTTCAACCGCTACGAGGGCGGGCATACCTTTGCCAACCACGTCGACAACGCGATCCGCTACCTGCGCGGCACCAGCTTCCGCATCCGCAGCGACCTGTCGGCGACGCTGTTCCTGACCGAGCCGGAGGAATACGACGGCGGCGAACTGGTGATCGAGGACACCTACGGCCAGCAGCGCGTGAAGCTGCCGGCCGGGCATATGGTGCTGTACCCGGCCACCAGCATCCACCACGTGACGCCGGTCACGCGCGGGGCGCGGGTGTCATCGTTCTTCTGGATCCAGAGCATGGTGCGCGACGATGGCCAGCGCGCGCTGCTGTTCGAGCTGGACGCGCGTATCCGCCAGGTGGCGCAGGAACTCGGCCAGGCGCATGAATCGGTGATCGGCCTGACCGGGGTCTATCACAACCTGCTGCGCCGCTGGGCGGACGCCTGAACGCCGGCGGCGCCCTCACGAGGGCGCTGCATAACGTCAGCCAGCAAGCAGGCGCGGCTATCCGTCGCGCCGTCGCTGCATCTGCAACAGTTCGATCGGAGAGGGCTGGATGCGCCGCCGCGCGGGGCGCAGCGCGCGGTTGGGCCACAGCACGTAGTTGGTGTGCGGATCCAGCGGCTTGCCGAAGTACGAGACCCAGACCTGAACGCCGTGCTCGGTTTCGGCAACGATGGCCGCGACGGCGCGCGCCGCGGCGGAAGGGGACTTGAGCAGTTCCGCCAGGGCTTCGACGCCCTGCACGACATGGTGCTTCACCCCGGCAAACCATGCGTACTGACGCATGGCGGACAACAAACGCTTGGTCATGAACGCGACTCTGGTTGTGTGGAAAGTGCGAATGAGACCCGCACGCTTCCGGTTTGTTCACGTCGGTTTGCGAAATACCAGCATGACTGCGGCGCCATGTCGCTGTGATGGCATGCGCGCGGCATGCGTCACCTGGTATCGCTCCTGTGCGGCCCGCATCACGTGGCGTGCGCCGGCTCAGGTACCAGTGCAGAGAGTACCATTGCCAGCCGGTCCAGGGCAGGATCGATATCCAGCAGGTCGATGGCGCCGAAGCCCAGCAGCAGCCCCGCGCAGGTAGCAGGGGGCGTGGCATAGCAGGGATCGAGCGTGGCAAGTGCCAGGCCGGCCAGGCGCGCGGTCGAGACCAGTGCCTCGGACGCCACCGGCACGCGCAGCCGCGCCGCCAGGTGGAAGCCCGCCAATGCCGGCAGCGGCTCCAGCCACGGCGACAGGTCGCCGTGCAGCCGCGCCAGCAGGCGGGCGCGGCGCTGGGCGTGGCGCGCGTGCGAGCGCCGGATATGGCGCAGCAGGTGCCCCTCGGACAGGAAGCGCGCCAGCGCCTGCTGGATCAGCGTCGGCGTGTACCAGTCCATCAGGTGCTTGACCTTGCGCGCGGCCGGCATCAGCCAGGGCGGCACCACCAGGTAGCCGCCGCGCAGGTTCGCCACCAGCGTCTTCGAGAACGTGCCTAGGTAGACCACGCGGCCATGCCGGTCCAGCGTCTGCAGTGCGTCCAGCGCCTGGCCGCCGTAGCGGAATTCGCTGTCGTAGTCATCTTCCAGGATCACCGCGTGGCGGCGTGCCGCCCAGTCCAGCAGCGCCTGGCGCCGCGCCAGGGTCATCGGCACGCCCAGCGGCGACTGGTGCGATGGCGTGACATAGACCAGCGTGGCATCGTTCGGCAGCGCCTCCACCACCAGCCCTTCACCATCGACCGGCACTGGCACCACCCGTGCGCCCAGCCCCTGGAACAACGAACGCGCCATCGGATATCCGGGATCCTCCATCGCCACCACGGCGCCGGGCCCGAGCAGCAGCCGGGCCAGCAGGTCGATGCCCTGTTGCGCGCCGCCCGTGACCAGGATGTCGGTCGGCATGCTCTGCACGCCGCGCGTGAAGGCGATATGGCGGGCAATGGCCTGGCGCAGCACCATCTCGCCGGCCGGATCGGCGGCGCCGGGCGGGCGCTGGCGCTCGGCGGCCAGCGCCGCGCGCACGCAGCGCGACCAGGCTTCATGCGGAAAGCGCGTGGTATCGGCCTGCCCCGGCTGGAACGCATAGCGCGCGCCGCCGCCGGAGTCCAGGAACGGCGTCGGCACCGCCATCCAGCGCTGCACGGCAGGCGGCAGCACCGGCGCCGCCGCCATGCGCACGGCCGGGCGGGCCAGCCCCTCGGCCACATAGGTGCCGTCGCCGACGCGCGCGTGCAGCCAGCCTTCGGCCACCAGCCGTTCATACGCCGTGGTCACCGTCTTGCGCGCCACGCCCAGCTGGATGCCAAGCAGGCGCGTAGGCGGCATGCGTGCGCCGGCCTCGAGCCGGCCGCCCTGGATCGCGTCGCGGATCTGGTGGACGATCTGCGCGGTCAGGTCGCTGGCTTGGTCCAGGGCGAGATGCAGTTCCATAAGGTACGCGTCGGTCAGGATTGGTCTACTGATTCTGCCGGAAATTGGCGGTGTACGGGGCCAATCGATGGGTCTATCTTTCATCCCAACGGGCGCGACACCAGTGCCCGCCGAATCCAACCTGTCAAAGCGGAGATCGATCATGGAAGAACGGATGAACTGGCAAGACGTGGCCCCTGACGCCTACAAGGCAATGGTTGGCCTGGAGGTCTACCTGGCACGCTGCTCGCTGGAGACCACGCTCAAGGAACTGGTGAAGATCCGCGCCTCGCAGATCAACGGCTGCGCGTTCTGCCTGGACATGCACATCACCGATGCGCGCAAGCATGGCGAAAGCGAGCGCCGCCTGAACCTGCTGCCGGCCTGGCGTGAAGTGAGCTGGTTCACCCCGCGCGAGCGCGCCGCGCTGGCGTGGACCGAGGCGCTGACGCTGCTGCCGCAAAGCCAGGCGCCGGATGCGGACTACCAGGACTTGCGCGAGCAATTCTCGGAAAAGGAAATGGCGGACCTGACGCTGCTGATCTCGGCCATCAATGCATGGAACCGCTTCGGCGTCGGTTTCCGTCGCCAGCCGCCCGCGCTCTGAGCCACGGCGCACATCCGCCCGACCTCAGCCTGACCCGCGCCGTGGCCTGCCGATTGACAAGCCGCGGCGCAGTGCATTAGCTTCTGTTGCAGATGCTGCACAAATGGCAACCGCTGGCGGCGCCGGCATGGGGGGCATGGTGGCGACACGTCAGGAGGGCGGGCAAGCCGGGGCCGAGGGTACTGTCGAGGCCCGGCGCGAGCGCGGCAGGGCCGCCCGCCAGCAGGTGCCGCGCGGTGCGCACGAGGCCATTGGCAACGTCGACCGCGACCCCGTCGAACTGCTGGAAATCAGCGGCCAGGGCCGGGTTGAGCGGCTGGTGCCGCTGCGCTACGGCCGCATGATCCAGTCGCCATTCGCCTTCTACCGCGGCAGCGCCATCATCCAGGCGCACGACCTGGCCAGCACCGCGGATTCCGGGCTGCATATGCAGATCTGCGGCGACTGCCACCTGGCCAACTTCGGCGGCTTTGCCACGCCCGAGCGCGCGCTGCTGTTCGACCTCAACGACTTCGACGAAACCAGCCCCGGTCCGTGGGAATGGGACCTCAAGCGCCTGTGCGCAAGCTTCGTGGTAGCGGCACGCCACCTGCGGCACAAGTCCGCTGTGGCCGAAGACGTGGTGCGCGAAGCGGTGGGCAGCTACCAGCGCCGCATGCTCGCCTATGGCGAAATGGGCATGCTCGAGACCTGGTACGACCGCATCACCTTCGAGCGGCTGCTCGAAGAAGAAACCTTGCCCGAAGTCCAGAAACGCATCCGGCGCGGCATGGAGCGCGCCGCCGACCGCACCCACGAGTCGCTGTTGCCCAAGCTGGCCGAGCGCATCGGCGACCGCTGGTCGATACTCGATGCGCCGCCGGCGATCTTCCACGTACGTGGCGAGCAGACGCTGTTCGGGCCGGGCGACGACTGGCTGGCCGCCAGCGACGCGGACCTGGCGCTGGACCAGGCCTACCACGACTACCTGTCCACGCTGGCCCCCGACCGGCGCCGGCTGCTCGGCCATTTCACGCGCCATGACGTGGCCTTCAAGGTGGGCGGGGTGGGCAGCGTGGGCACGCGCTGCCTGGTGCAGCTGATGGTGGACCAGCATGACAAGCCGCTGTTCCTGCAGGCCAAGGAGGCCACCAGGTCGGTGGTGGCGCGTTACTTCAAGAGCGCGCCGACCGCGCACGAGGGCCGGCGCGTGGTCGAGGGCCAGCGCCTGATGCAGGCCGCGAGCGACCTGTTCCTCGGTTGGACCAAGGGGCCGTTCGGGCGGCACTTCTATCTGCGGCAGCTGCGCGACATGAAGCTGTCGGCACAGATCGAGCTGATGGATGCCGAGCTGTTCGGCCGCTATGCCTCGCTGTGTGGCTGGGTGCTGGCCCGCGCGCACGCCAAGGCCAGCGGCCTGGCCGCCGAGGTCAGCGGCTACCTGGGGCGCAGCGACCGCATGGCCGACGTGATGGTAGGCTATGCCAATGGCTATGCCGACCAGGTCGAGCGCGACTATGACCAGTTTGTCGCCGCGTGCCGTTCGGGGCGCCTCGAGGCGCGCACCGATGCCGACATGGCTGCTGATTTCCGCGTGTAGCCCACGCGTCTTGCCAGGCCAGGAGTCTGCCCATGACAGAAGACACCCTGCTGCAACTGATGACGGAAGTCGAGAAGGAAGACCCCATCGACTACGCCGACCTGCCGTTCGACGACGCCGCGCTGCGCCGGCTGGCGTGCCGGCTGATCGCCGAGCGCTCCAGCGAGATGGAAGCGTCCGGCCTGCCGGTGGAAGCGCTGCTGGCCACGATGTGGGCCTCGACCGCCAAGCTGGTGCTGGAAAACCTGGTGCTGAACGCGCGCCTGCTGAGGCTGCAGGGCCTGCCCGACGACGCCCAGGCGCTGATCGAGCGCATCGCGCGGCAGTCGCGCGGCGGGGCCTGAACGCGCCAACCTGACTTCCCGGCCCGAACCGGGGCCATGTGCCGCAATCGTCTCAAGCTGCGGCGGCTCTGCCGTTTCGCTAAAATACGCGTTTTCACCCAGCCGGTCCGCGCTGTGACTGACACGCGGCGGAGGTGGCTGACCAGGAGGATTTCGGTGATCAAGTGGATTATCGTCGCGGGCTACCTCGGTGCCGTCCTGTATGTGCACTTCCGCGGCAAGGTGCGCCTGCGCATCTGGCGCCAGCTGCTGGACCATTCGGCCCTGGTGGCCCCGATCAACTGCTTCATGTATGCGTTCTCGGGCGTGCCCCGCACGCCGTACATCCCGGTCGACAACTTCCCCGACCTGGAAAAGCTGCGTGCCGCCTGGCCCGAGATCCGCGACGAAGGGCTGGCGCTGGCCGCGATGCGCAAGATCAAGGCCGCGGACAAGAACGACGACGCCGGCTTCAATTCCTTCTTCAAGTACGGCTGGAAGCGCTTCTACCTGAAGTGGTACGAGGCCCAGCACCCGTCGGCCGAGCAGCTCTGCCCCAAGACCGTGGCGCTGCTGCGCGAGCTGCCCACGGTGAAGGCGGCGATGTTTGCCGAGCTGCCGCCGGGCGGCAAGCTCAACCCGCACCGCGACCCGTTTGCCGGCTCGCTGCGCTACCACCTGGGCCTGGCCACGCCGAACGACGACCGCTGCTTTATCGAGGTCGACGGCGAGCGCCACAGCTGGCGCGACGGTGAGGGCGTGGTCTTCGACGAAACCTATCTGCACTGGGCCGAGAACCGCAGCGATGCCAACCGGCTGATCCTGTTCTGCGATATCGAGCGTCCGATGCGCTACGGCTGGGCTGCGAAGTTCAACCACTGGATGGGCCGCAAGGTCATGACCGCGGCCAGCTCGCCCAATGACGAGCACGACCAGACCGGCATGATCAACCGGTTGTTCCGCTTTGTCTGGCTGGGCGGCCAGTATCGCCGCCGCTTCAAGGCCTGGAACCGCCAGCTTTACTACGTCACCAAGTTCGGCCTGATCGTGCTGGGCGTGGGGCTGATCGTCTATCTGTAAGAAGGTTTGCTCCCCTCTCCCGCATGTACAGACCGGAGACATGGGTAACAGGTGTTCGGAGACATAGGTGACACGTGACCTGCGCG
>NZ_JBYTEG010000041.1:0-15344 GCF_058792255.1 Cupriavidus sp. CPT47-8839-RL05A
AGGGCTGAGCCCCGTGCAATACAGGACTCAGCCCTTGGCGGCCTAACTTACCCGTCCAACTTTACGGGGTCAGTTCATAACTGGTGCGGGCCGTTTTTCATTAGAGATCGCCGTGCAGGTCTTGCGTCAGCAGACGGTACGCCTCGGCTTCTGAAATCCTGAGCCGGTACTTGCACGCCAGCACGCGCGCCAGGCCATGCGCCGCGCCCGGCGGGCTGTGCCGCAGTTGTTCGCGGTAGGCCTCCACTTCATAGCGCAGGCGCCAGCGCCGGCTGGCCAGGTAGAGCACGCCCATCAGGCCCCAGCTGCGCCAGAACTGGCGCACATGCACCTTCTCATGCTCGATCAGCGCCTGGCTGGCGCCGGGGCGCAGCAGGATCAGCGGACCGGGCGTGAAGCCGTCAAACCCGCGCGGTATCAGCCAGCGGGTTTCGACGACCAGGCACAAGGGCGAGCGGCAATAGCGGAGCATGCACCTAGCATAGCGCGGATGCCGCCGCCCTGCCGCTGGCTCAGGCCGCCGCCTGCAGCGGCGCGGAGGCGGCCAGCCCCCCGGCCTGCCCGCGCGAACGTCCCGAGCTCAGGTACCCGGCGATCGATTCCTGCGTGACCTCGCCCAGGTAGGCGCCGTCAGCGCCCATCACCGGCAGCCAGCTGGTGTTGTGCTGGTACATGCGCGACAGCACGATGCGCAGGTGCTCGTCGAAGGCCGCGGTGACGGCGAACGGGCGCATCACATCACTGCACTGCCCCTTGCCGGAGCGCGCATCGCGGCGCGTGACATAGCCCAGCGCGACCTGGGCGTCGTCCACCACCGGCAGGTGGCGCACGTCGGCATCGTCCATCACGCCCAGCGCTTCGGCCAGCGGCATGTCGGGGCGGCAGCTCGGCGGCATGGTGGCAGCGTCGCCGGCGCGTACCAGCAGCAGGCGCTTGAGGGTGTTGTCGTGGCCGACGAAGGCCTGCACGAACTCATCGGCCGGATGCGCCAGCAGCGCGTCGGGGTGGTCGAACTGCACCAGCTTGCCGCGGCGGAACACCGCGACCTTGTCGGCCAGCTTGATCGCTTCGTCGATATCGTGCGAGACCATGATCACGGTCTTGCCGAGCTGGCGCTGCATCTGCAGGAATTCGTTCTGGATGCTCTCGCGGTTGATCGGGTCGACCGCACCGAAGGGCTCGTCCATCAGCAGCAGCGGCGCATCCGCCGCCAGCGCACGGATCACGCCGATGCGCTGCTGCTGCCCGCCTGACAGCTCGCGCGGGTAGCGGCTGAGCATCAGGTTGGGATCGAGCTGCACCATCGCCATCAGTTCACGCGCGCGCTCGCGGCACTGCTTCTTGTCCCAGCCCAGCAGGCGCGGCACCACCATGATGTTCTCTTCGATGGTCATGTTGGGGAACAGGCCGATCTGCTGGATTACGTAGCCGATCTTGCGGCGCAGGGTCACGCCGTCAAGGCCGCGCGTATCCTCGCCCTCGATGCGCACCGTGCCCGAGGTCGGCTCGATCAGCCGGTTGATCATCTTCAGCGTGGTGGTCTTGCCGCAGCCCGAGGGGCCGAGGAAGACGCAGATCTCACCGCGCGGCACCGTCAGCGACACGGCGTCGACGGCGCGCGTTTCGGTGCCGTCTTTCTGCGGGAAGGACTTGGTGAGTTGGTCGAGTTCGATCATGTGCGGATTCCCTTTGGCGTCAGTGCCCGCTGCAACCACTGCAGGAAGGCGTCCGCCACGATGGCGAGCAGGCTGACCAGGACCGCGCCCACGGCCAGCTTGCTCATGTTGCTCTGGCTGATCGCCTGCAGGATCAGCACCCCAAGGCCACCCGCGCCGATGATGGCGGCAATGGTGGCAACCCCGATATTCATCACCACGGCGGTACGCACGCCGCCGAGGATCACCGGCACCGCCAGCGGCAGGTCCACCAGCCGCATGCGTTGCCAGGCGGTCATGCCGATGCCGCGTCCCGCTTCCTGGATGCCGGGGTCGACATTGGCCAGCGCGGTGTAGGTGTTGCGCATGATCGGCAGCAGCGAGTACAGGAACACCGCCGTCACCGCGGGCACGTAGCCAAGCGCATGGCCGAAGCGCGCGAAGATCGGGATCATCAGCCCGAACAGCGCGATCGACGGCAGCGTCAGCACGATCGTCGCCAGCGCCAGCAGCGGCGTGGCCAGCGCGCGGAAGCGCGTGATCACGATGCCCAGCGGCACCCCGATCAGGATCGCCAGCCCCACTGCCGAGCCCACCAGCGCCAGGTGCTCGCCGGTCATTTTCAGCAGCGTGGGCCAGCTGTGCTGCAGGTAAGAGAACAAGTCCATGCGGCCTCCCTCAGATCAGTCCGTGGCTGCGCAGGAAGTCCTCCGCGACCTTGTCCACCGGCTGCTGGCCGATGTCCACCTTGTAGTTCATGTCGGTCATGCTCTCGTTGTCGAGCTTGGCAGCGAGTGCATTGAGCAGGCCGGCCAGTTCCGGATGCTTGTCGAGCACCGGCTTGCGCACCACCGGCACCGCGTTGTACGGCGGGAAGAAATGCAGGTCGTCTTCCAGCAGCACCAGGTCGAAGCCCTTGACGCGGCCGTCGGTCGCATAGACCAGGCCCAGCTCCACCTGGTTGTTCTTCAGTGCGGTGTAGACCAGGCCCGGGTCGAGCTGGATCACGTCGCGGCGCGAGAACGGCAGCTTGTACAGCGCCTTGAGCGGCTCCAGGCCGTCCGGGCGCGCAGCGAATTCCATGTCGACCGCGAACGGATGACTGGCGTCGGGGCCGGCGCGGCGCATCTGCTCGGCAAAGCCCGACAGCGTGGTCACGCCGCTGGCCGCGCGTTCCTTCGGCATCGCCAACGCATAGGTGTTGTTGATGTTCGAGGCATCGAGCCACACCAGCCCGCGCGCGCCGTCCATCTGCTTGACGCGCTCGTAGCTTTCCCTGGCGCCGAGTTTTTCCTGGACCTTGTTGAACACGATCAGCGCGGTGCCGGTGTAGTCCCACACCACGTCGAGCTGGTTGCTCTCCATCGCCTGGCGCATCAGCGTGCTGCCCAGGCCGGCGGTCAGTTCGGTGGTGAGGCCCTTGGCGCGCAGGTATTTCGAAGTCATCGACGACAGCAGCAGCTGCTCGGTGAAGTTCTTGCCGCCCACGCGGATCGGCGTGGCCTCGGCATGGGCTTCAGGCGCAGTGGCCAGCGCCAGGCCCGCCGCAAAAGCGGTGACGGCAGCCACCACCAGGGCGACGCGCCGGGCGCGGCGGCGGATGAATTGCATCTGGTTTTCCATTTCGGTCCCCATGTTCAGCGCGCCAGCCCGCGCCGGCGCAGATACAGCTGGCCGGCGGCGGCAAAGAGTGCGTCCAGGGCCAGCGCCAGCAGCGCCGTGGCGGCAGCGCCCAGCAGCAGCAGCGGCTGGTTGTTCAGGTAGATGCCCGGGAAGATCAGCTCGCCCAGGCTGTTGGCACCGATCAGGAAGGACAGCGGCACCGTGCCCACGTTGATGACCAGGGCGATGCGGATGCCGGCCAGCATCACCGGCAGCGCGTTGGGCAGTTCCACGCGCACCAGGCGCTGCACCGGCGTCATGCCGATGCCACGCGCCGCTTCCAGCAGCGTGGGCGAGACATTGCGCAGGCCTTCGTAGGTGTTGCGCACGATCGGCAGCAGCGAGGCCAGCCACAGCGCCAGGATGGCGGGCCGCTCGCCGATGCCGAGCACGGCCAGGGCCAGCGCCAGCACCGCCAGCGACGGCACGGTATTGCCCACGTTGAAGACCTGCATCAGGCGGTCGGCCCAGCGGCGCATGCACGGGCGGCTCAGCGCGATGCCGGCCGGGATGCCGGTGGCCAGCGCCAGCGTCATGGACAGCACCACCAGGCGCAGGTGGTCGGCCACGTCGTAGAGCAGGCGCTCCTGGTACTGGCGAATCACATCGACGCCGATCCATGCCACCAGTGCAGCCAGCGCGGCCAGCGTCAGTCCTGCCCAGGCGAAGGCCCGTGCCGATTGCTTTGACATACTCTCCCCTTTTCCGAAACCGAAAAGCGCGCAGCACGCCACTTCCCGGCGATGGAAAACAATATGGGCTGGTGCGTGCGGAGATAGGGCGCCACCAGTCCCGGTTCAGATTGCATTGCCGCCATGACCGGCACGATTGCCGGCGGACGGTCTGTGGATTCCTCCGCCGTGGGCGGGAAGTCCGATTGACGGGATGCCGGGTTGAATTGGCAGTCCCTGAAGCGGCGCAACCGGCGACGCAAAGTTGTTTGCGATCGATTGGCCAGTGGCAGCGCAAATATTGAAGTTTTCCGACGCGCCGCCGGTCCATCGGCCGTTGACTGGCAAGGGCTGGCGAGGTTTTGATACCCCCGCATCTCGCCTCAACGGATGACAAAGAGAGCGCTATTATAGCGATCTTCATCGATCCTGTCATCTTCCCGCATTTTTCCGACCTTCCTGCGCCGATCTTGCGCGAACTGGCGGCAGTAGGACGGCATGTTCGGTCGTGCATTAGCCGACACATGGAGACTTCCCGGATCGTTCTGAAATCGCGGAAACCGGACAGCCAGTTGGTACGCCAGCAGAACAATCTGTTGCCCGGCGACCCTCTACTCTTTCCGCGCCAAAACACTAAATTGACGAGGTAGCTGAAACGACGGGAAACCGGCCCGGCCATTGCCGCGCGGAACCCGCCCACTGGAGAAAGACATGGACACCCTTGCCACCACCTTCGCCACCGTTCCCGCCGCCGCCGCCGAAACCGTGCAGCGCTCGCGCGCCGTGGACCGCGTGGTGCGGGGCATCGCCACCTCGGACGGCGCCGGCGTCAAGCTGACCCGCGTGCTGACGCAGAACCTGCAGCGCCGGCTGGACCCGTTCCTGATGCTCGATGCCTTCGGCACCGACAGCAAGGACGACTACATCGGCGGCTTCCCCGATCACCCGCACCGCGGCTTCGAGACCATCACCTACATGCTGGCCGGGCGCATGCGCCATCGCGACAGCGCCGGCAACGAGGGGCTGCTGCAGAACGGCGGCGCGCAGTGGATGGTGGCGGGCGCAGGCGTGGTCCACTCGGAAATGCCCGAGCAGGAAGACGGCCGCATGGAAGGCTTCCAGCTGTGGCTGAACCTGCCGGCCGCGGACAAGATGACCGCGCCGTGGTACCGCGACCTGCCCGCCGCCGAGATCCCGACGGTGGCGCTGGACCACGGCGTCACGGTGCGCGTGCTGGCGGGCGCCACGCACGGCGTGGCCGGCGCGATCACGCGCCCGGTGACCGAGCCGGTCTACCTGGACGTGCACCTGCCGGCCGGCCAGACCTTTGCGCAGGCGCTGCCGGCCGGGCACAACGCGTTCGTCTACGTGTACCGGGGCGAGGTTTCGATCGGCAGCGGCGACGACCGCGCCGTGATCGAGGCCCAGCGCATGGGCGTGCTGGACAACGCCGGCCAGTCTGACGGCGTCATCGTCAGGGCCGAAGCCGACGCGCGCTTCCTGCTGATCGCAGGCCAGCCGCTGAACGAGCCGATCGCGCAGTACGGGCCGTTCGTGATGAACACGCAGGAGCAGATCTACCAGACCCTGGCGGATTTCCGCGACGGGCGCTTCGCCACCAGCGCCGCCACCACCGGCGCCTGAGCCCTGCCGGCGGGGGGCCGCCCTGGCCGCCCGCCGCTGCTCCAGTCCAGCCGCTGGCTCCGCAAGGGGCCGGCGGCTTTTTTTCGTGCTGTGGCCGGCACGCGACTTGCAACCACCCCCAAACCGTTGCAGGGACTGGAATGACGCCGGAATCGGCCCGCCCGGTGTCCTGTCACTTATATAATCCATCACCAATATCGGGCATCACCAAACCATGATGAATGCTGCAATGCGTCGCGGCGATGCTGCGCCACGCACTGCCGCGCTGTTGACTCATCCCACGTTGCTGCCATCACAACAACCCGAGCCGCCTCAGTGACATCACAACTCCCTCCCAGGCTGGCGCTGGCCCATATCAGCAAGCGCTACCCGGGCGTCGTCGCCAATGACGACGTCAGCCTCAGCGTCGCCCCCGGCGAGATCCATGCCGTGCTGGGTGAAAACGGCGCAGGCAAATCCACCCTGATGAAGATTATCTTTGGCGCGGTCCGTCCGGATGCCGGCGAGATGCACTTCAACGGGGCGCCGGTCACCATCAACAGTCCGCACGACGCCCGCAACCTGGGCATCGCCATGGTGTTCCAGCATTTCTCGCTGTTCGACACGCTGACCGTGACCGAGAACATCGCACTCGGCCTGCCCGCCGGACAGCAAGGCAACATGAAGCAGCTGGCCGAGCGCATCCGCGCCACTGCCGAGCGCTACGGACTGCCGCTGGAGCCGAACCGCCATGTGCATACGCTGTCGGTCGGCGAGCGCCAGCGCGTGGAGATCGTGCGCGCGCTGCTGGCCAATCCGCAGTTGCTGATCCTGGACGAGCCCACCTCGGTGCTGACCCCGCAGGCAGTGGAAACGCTCTTCGTCACGCTGCGCCAGCTGGCCGCCGAAGGCACCAGCATCCTCTACATCAGCCACAAGCTCGACGAGATCCGCGCGCTGTGCCATCAGGCCACCGTGATGCGCATGGGCAAGGTCACCGGCGTGTGCGATCCGCGCCAGGAAACCGCGGCCTCGCTGTCGCGGCTGATGATCGGCGGCGAGCCCCCGCGCGAGACGCGCGTGGCTGCCGAGCGCGGCCCGGTGCGGCTCAGCGTGCAGGGCCTGTCGCTGCCGCGCGCGCATGCCTTCGCCACCGAGCTGAGCCGGATCTCGCTGGATGTCCACGCCGGCGAGATCGTCGGCATTGCCGGCGTGTCCGGCAACGGGCAGCAGGAGCTGCTGGCCGCGCTGTCCGGTGAAGACACACGCGCAGACAACATGTCGGTGCAGCTCGGCGGCAAGCCAGTCGGCCGGCTCGATGCGCGCCAGCGCCGGCGCGCGGGCCTGGCCTTCGTGCCGGAAGAGCGCCTGGGCCGCGGCGCGGTGCCGGGCATGAGCCTGGCGACCAATATCCTGCTGTCGCACCAGACGCCACCCTATGTGCGGCAAGGCATGATTTCTCCCGGCGCGGCCACCGGGCTGGCTTCGGCCGTGATCAGCCGCTTCCGCGTCAAGGCCAGCGGGCCGCACGCGCTGGCGCGCAGCCTGTCGGGCGGCAACCTGCAGAAATTCATTGTCGGCCGCGAGATCGAAAGCGGCCCTAAGGTACTGATCGTGGCGCAACCGACCTGGGGCGTGGACGTTGGCGCCGCGGCGCAGATCCACAACGAGATCCTGGCGCTGAAGGCCACCGGCTGCGCCATCCTGGTGGTGTCGGAAGAGCTCGATGAGCTGTTCGCGATCTGCGACCGGCTGCACGTGATCGCCAAGGGCCGCTTGTCGCCTTCGGTGCCTGCCGAGACCGCGACGCGCGAGCAGATCGGCCTGTGGATGAGCGGACTGTGGCAAGGCGGGCCCGCCCAGGCGCAATCCGGCGCGGAGGTGGCAAGCCATGGCTGATGTGCGACAACTGCTGCCCCGCTCCCCCCTCTCGCTGGCGCCGCGTGGCCTGCCCTCGCGCACCATGGCCTATGCCTCGCCGGTGATCGCACTGGCGCTGACGCTCCTGTTCGGCGCGCTGCTGTTCCTGGTGCTCGGCAAGGACCCCGTGGCCGCGCTCAAGGTCTTCCTGGCCGATCCGCTGCGCGACCAGCGCGCCATCGGCGAGGTGCTGCTCAAGACCGTGCCGCTGGTGCTGTGCGCACTCGGCCTGTCGGTGTGCTACCGCGCCAACGTGTGGAATATCGGCGCCGACGGGCAGCTGATTGCCGGCGGCATCTGCGCCGGCGCCACCGTGCTTTACTTCGATGTGCCGGGCCAGGCCATGAACGGCACCGTGGTGCTGGTGCTGGCCTCACTCGCCGGCATGGTCGGCGGCATGCTGTGGGCCTCGCTCACGGCGGTGCTCAAGGACAGGTTCAACGCCAACGAGATCCTGGTCTCGCTGATGCTCACCTATATCGCGCAGCAGCTGCTGCTGTGGGTGGTCAACGGGCCGCTGAAGGATCCCAACGGCATGAACTTCCCGCAGTCGAAGGTGTTCTCGTCCGAGTACCTGCTGCCCAACCTGATGTCGGGCTCGCGCCTGCATGCCGGCTTTGCCGTGATGCTGGTGCTGGTGGCAGTGATGACCGTGTTCGTGTTCCGCAGCTTTGCCGGCTACCGCCTGCAGGTGGGCGGCACCGCGCCGGCGGCGGCGCGCTACGCGGGTTTCTCGGCGCGCAGCGCGCTGTGGAGCGCACTGCTGATCTCGGGCGCCACCGCGGGCCTGGCGGGCGCGTTCGAAGTGACCGGCCCGATCGGCCAGCTGCTGCCGTCGATCTCGCCGGGCTACGGCTTCACCGCCATCATCGTCGCCTTTATCGGCCGGCTGCATCCGGTCGGCACGGTCTTCGGCGGCATCATGATGTCGCTGTTCTATATCGGCGGCGAGATGGCGCAATCGCGCCTGGGCCTGCCGTCGGCCATTGGCTGGGTGTTCCAGGGCATGCTGCTGTTCTTCCTGCTGGCCTGCGACACGCTGATCGAAAACCGCCTGCGCTGGCGCGCCACCACGGCCTGAGCGGAGCTACAGAACAATATGGAACAACTCGCTCCCCTTATCGCCACCGCCATCAACGCCGGCACGCCGCTGCTGCTGGCCGCGCTGGGCCTGCTGATCAACGAGCGCTCGGGCGTGCTCAACCTCGGCGCCGAAGGCATGATGCTGGTGGCCGCGGTGGCCGGCTTCATGGTCGGCTACCAGACCCAGTCGCCGCTGCTCGGCTTTGCCGCCGGCGCGCTCGCCGGCATGCTGATGGCTACGCTGTTCTCGTGGCTGGCGCTGGTACTGGCCACCAACCAGGTCGCCACCGGCCTGGCGCTGTCGATCTTCGGCACCGGCCTGTCGGCCTTCATGGGCCAGCGCTTTGTCGGCTTCGCCATGCCGGCGCAGGCCAAGGCCGTGCCCGGCCTGGCCGACCTGCCCTTCTTCGGGCCGGCCTTCTTCCAGCATCACTGGATGGTGTATTTCAGCCTGCTGCTGTGCTTTGCCATCATGTGGTTCCTGTTCCGCACGCGCGCGGGGCTGACCTTGCGCGCGATCGGCGAAGCGCCCGAATCGGCGCACGCGCTGGGCTACCCGGTGCGCACCATCCGCTTTGGCGCGCTGCTGTTCGGCGGTGCCTGCTGCGGGCTGGCCGGCGCCTACCTGTCACTGGTGTACACGCCGATGTGGGTCGAGAACCTGGTCGCCGGCCGCGGCTGGATCGCGCTGGCGCTGACCACCTTCGCCACCTGGCGCCCGGGCCGCGTGCTGGTGGGCGCGTGGCTGTTCGGCGGCGTGACCATCCTGCAGTTCTACCTGCAAGGGATCGGCGTGTCGGTGCCGTCGCAGTTCCTGTCGATGCTGCCCTACGCGGCCACCATCGTGGTGCTGGCGCTGATCTCGCGCAACCCGGCCTGGATCCGGCTGAACATGCCGGCCTCGCTGGGCAAGCCCTTCCGGCCCGGCAATGCCTGAGCCTCGAGTTTTTTGACGGAAATCCCTGAGCTACCAACAATTCATCACAAGGAGAAATCATGATCGTCACGCGCAGGAAGACCCTGGCGGCCCTGGCCGCCACCGCCTTGCTGGCCCTCGCGGGCTGCGGCAAGAAAGAGGCCGACAAGCCTGCCGAGACGGCGGGCGCGGCCTCCGCGCCCGTGGCCGAGCAGAAGGCCGAGCCGCTCAAGGTCGCCTTCGTCTATATCGGGCCGGTCGGCGATGCCGGCTGGACCTTCGCGCATGACAACGGCCGCAAGGCCGTGGAAGAGAAGTTCGGCGACAAGGTCAAGACCACCTTCGTCGAGAACGTGCCCGAATCCGCGGCCGACGCCGAGCGCGTGTTCCGCGACCTGGCCAGCCAGGGCAACAAGCTGATCTTCGGCACCACCTTCGGCTACATGGAGTCGATGCTCAAGGTCGCCAAGGAATTCCCGGACGTGAAGTTCGAGCACGCCACCGGCTTCAAGACCGCCGAGAACCTGGCCCAGTACGACGTGCGCACTTATGAAGGCGCCTACCTGGCGGGCGTGGTCGCGGGCAAGATGAGCAAGACCGGCAAGATGGGCGTGGTGGCATCGGTGCCCATCCCCGAGGTGATCCGCAATATCGACTCGTTCACGCTGGGCGCGCGCAGCGTCAACCCCAAGGCCACGGTCAAGGTGGTGTGGGTCAACAAGTGGTTCGATCCGGGCAAGGAGCGCGAAGCCGCCACCACGCTGACCGGCCAGGGCGTCGACATGCTGATGCAGAACACCGACTCCGCCGCCGTGGTGCAGACCGCGCAGGAAAAGGGCGTGCACGCCTTCGGCTGGGACAGCGACATGAGCAAGTTCGGCGACAAGGCCCATCTGGCCGCGTCGGTGATCTCGTGGGGCGTCTACTACAACAAGGTGGTGGAAGACGTGCTGAACAAGCAGTGGAAGAACAGCACCACGTGGTGGGGCCTGAAGGAAGGCATGATCGACCTGAAGAGCTTCAACGCCGATGTGCCGGCTGACGTCAAGGCGCTGGTCGAAGAGCGCAAGAAGGGCATCGCCGACGGCAGCGCGCCGATCTGGAAGGGTCCGATCAAGGACAACACCGGCAAGGAACAGCTGGCCAAGGACCAGGTGGCCGACGACGGCTTCCTGCATGGCGTGAAGTTCTACGTCGAAGGCGTGGAAGGCAAGATCCCGGGCTGATTGGTGCACCAGAGCCGCCCGAGCTTGCCCAAGCAAGGTGTTCTCCCTCTCCCCTCAGCGGGAGAGGGGAGCAAACCGCCAGCCTTGGCTATCCCCAAGGCATCTCCCTGCACCTCCGGAACTTGAAGCCGCCGATAACGGCCCAAGCTATCTGTGCATGCGCCAGTGACCGGCGCGCTATGTGAAGGAGGCCTCTCATGTGGAAGCGATTTTCGGCCCTGTGGACGCTGGTTCGCCGCGACGGCCGCCTGTTCTGGTACGCGCTGCGCCATCCGGACGCGCCGGCCTGGCTCAAGCCCGCCGCCATCGGGCTGCTGCTCTACGCAATCTCGCCGATCGACCTGATCCCCGACGTGGTCGCGGGCCTGGGCATTGTCGATGACGTGGTGCTGATTCCACTGGCGGTGCACCTGATCCTGAAGCGCCTGCCGCCGCATATCCTGCGCCAGGCGCAGACGCGCGCCACCGCCACCACGGTCCGGCCGCACTGACGGCATCGCTCAACGACAAAGCCCCGGGGCAGCGCCTGCCGCCCCGGGGCTTTTGCTTGCCTGGCTGGCTGTTGCTCAGTTCGGCAGCAGGATGGTCGAGCCCGTGGTCTTGCGCGATTCCAGGTCGCGGTGCGCCTGCGCCACCTCCGACAGCGCGTAGCGCTGGCGGATATCGATCTTCACCTTGCCGGTGGCCACGGCGTCGAACAGGTCGGCCACCATCGGCTCCAGCAGTTCGCGGTGCACCACGTAGGTCATCAGTGTCGGCCGCGTCAGCCGCAGCGAGCCCTTGTTGCCCAGCACCGACAGGTCAAACGGCGGCACCGGACCCGAGGCGTTGCCGAAGCTGACCATGGTGCCGCGCGGCGCCAGGCAGTCGAGCGAGCCCTGGAATGTGTCCTTGCCGATCGAGTCATAGACCGCCGGCACGCCCTTGCCGTTGGTGATCTCCCTGACCCGTTCCACGAACGACTCACGCGTGTAGACGATGGTGTGGGCGCAGCCGTTGGCGCGTGCCAGTTCGGCCTTCTCGTCGCTGCCGACGGTGCCGATCACGGTCACGCCGAGCGCCTTGAGCCACTGGCTGGCAATCAGGCCGACGCCGCCGGCGGCGGCATGCAGCAGCACCGTGTCGCCCGGCTGCACCTTGTAGCTGTCGCGGATCAGGTACTGCGCGGTCAGGCCCTGCAGCATCATCGCCGCGGCGGTGTCGAACGGGATCGCGTCGGGCAGCCGCACCACGATATCGGCCGGCATCACGCGCACCTGCGCGTAGGCGCCGGTGGGACGGCCGGCGTAGGCCACGCGGTCGCCCACGGCGACGTGGCGCACATCCTCGCCCACCGCTTCGACCACGCCGGCGCCTTCCATGCCCAGCCCGCCCGGCAGCGGCTGCTTGTACAGCCCGGTGCGGAAATAGACATCGATGTAGTTCAGGCCCACCGCCTCATGGCGCACGCGCACCTGGCCGGGGCCGGGCTCGCCCACTTCGACATCGACCCACTGCATGACTTCGGGACCGCCGGTTTGCTCGATCCGGATGGCTTTGCTCATCTGTGTCGCTCCTTCGCTATGGTGTTGTATCGGTGGGAATTCAGTTGCCGGCTTCAGCCTCGCGCGTCAGCCCGGCGATCAACAGCTCGGCAGTGGCCACGTTGGTGGCACACGGCACGTTGTGCACGTCGCAGGCACGCACCAGCGCGTTGATATCGGGTTCATGCGGCTGCGGCGTCATCGGGTCGCGCAGGAACACCACGGCGCGCACCAGGCCTACGGCCAGTTGCGCGCCGATCTGCAGGTCGCCGCCCCACGGCCCCGACAGCATGCGCGTCACCTCCAGCCCGACCTCGTCGATCAGGCGCCCGCCGGTGGTGCCGGTGGCCAGCAGCTCGCACTGCGAAAGGAAGGCGCGGTGGCGCGTGGCGAAGGCGACGATGTCGTCCTTCTTGTGGTCATGGGCGATCAGCGCGATGCGGGGGCGAGTCATCAGGGGTTCCTTGTTGCGGGGTCGGTGAACGTCAGGAAACAGGAGAAAGCAGCGGGATCAGAAGGTGCCCGGATAGGCGCCGCCATCGAGCAGGATGTTCTGCCCGGTGATGTAGCCGGCATGACGGCTGCACAGGAAGGCGCAGGTGGCGCCGAACTCGGCCGGCTCGCCGAAGCGGCGCGACGGGTTCGCCGCGGCGCGGCGCTGCGCCACCTCATCGACGCTCAGGCCAGCCTTCTTGGCCCCGCCTTCCATGGTCTTGAGCAGGCGGTCGGTGTTGAACGGGCCCGGCAGCAGGTTGTTGATGGTCACGCCGTGCTGCGCCACTTCGCGCGCCACGCCCGCGACAAAGCCGGTCAGGCCCGAGCGCGCGCCATTAGACAGGCCCAGCACATCGATCGGCGCCTTGACCGCGCCGCTGGTGATATTGATGATGCGGCCCCACTGGCGCGCGATCATGCCGTCGACGGTGGCCTTGATCAGCTCGATCGGGGTCAGCATGTTGGCGTCGAGCGCGGCCAGCCAGTCGCTGCGCTCCCAGTCGCGGAAGTTGCCCGGCGGCGGGCCTCCGGCGTTGTTCACCAGGATGTCGAGATCGCCCAGCTTGGCCACCGCGTCCAGCGCCGCCTTGCGGCCTTCGGGCGTGGTGATGTCGGTCGCCACCGCGATCACGCGGCGGCCATGGCGCGCGCGCAGGCCGGCGGCGGCCTTCTCCAGCGCCTCGGCGCCGCGCGCCACGATCACCACGTCGACGCCCTCGGCCGCCAGCGCGTCGGCGCAGGCAAAGCCCAGGCCCTTGCTGGCGCCGCATACCAGCGCATGCTTGCCGCGCAGTCCCAGATCCATGTCCTTCTCCTTTGTCTGTTGTCTTTGGCGGGCCAGCCCCGGGGCCGGCCCGGAATCACGTCTTTCTTGCCGACAGCAAATACATGCCGCCCATCACCAGCGCGCTGCCGGCCAGCTGCACGCCGCTGATGGGCTCGCCCAGCAGCCAGAAGGCCAGGAACAGGGTCGACACCGGGCCGATCATGCCCGCCTGCGACGCCATCGGCGCGCCGATGCGCGACACCGCCACCATGGTCAGCGACACCGGCAGCACGGTGCAGAACACCGCATTGACGAGTGACAGCCACATCACCGGAGCCGGCTGCGCCAATTCCGCCACCGGCCGGCCCAGCACCAGGTACTGGATCACGCAGCAGGCGGTCGAGACGCACATCGCATACGCCACCAGCCGCAGCGAGCCGATACGCCGCACCAGCTCGCCGCTCAGGATCAGGTAGATACCATAGGTCATGGCGCTGCCCAGCACCAGCGCGCCGCCCAGCCACACCTGGCTGCCGCTGATGTCCAGGTCATGCGCGAATACCAGCACGATGCCGGCGTAGGCCAGCAGCAGCGACAGCCACTGGCGCATGGCGATCGGCCGGCGGAACACCAGCGCGGTGGCCAGCAGCACGAACGACGGCGTCAGGAACAGGATCAGCCGCTCCAGCCCGGCGGTGATGTATTGCAGGCCGATGAAATCGAGGAAGCTCGACAGGTAGTAGCCGATAAAGCCGAGAAACACCACGCGGCCGCGATCCGCCCACGACAGCGGCGCCAGCCGGCGCGACTGCCACCAGCCGATCGCCATGAACAGCGGCACCGCGAACAGCATGCGCAGCGTGATCACCATCACCGCATCGACGTTGTAGCGGTACATCAGCTTGGCGACGATCGCCTTGGCGGAGAACAGCACCGCGCCGACGGCGGCGATGACAAGGCCCGAGCGCTGCGGCGACGGCAGCGCGGCAGGTGCGGCGAGAGACTTCTGGGAGGCGGGCACGGGGAATACAGGGGGAAAGCGGGCGGGCACGTGGGCCCCGCGAAACGACCCGACGATTGTATTCGAAAAGACGCAATGGCATCGGGCATCACCCCGGCGGCCCCGGCCACCTTCCCGGCCACCTTCCCGGCCACCTTCCCGGCCACCTTTCCTGCCCCCTTCCTCGGTATACTCTGGGTCACCTTACCCACTGCACCAGGTTCGTGCCCCAGCCCTCCGACCCGCCTTCCGGCAAGACCGCCGCAGACTACGACTTCACCGAACAGGTGGGCCACCTGCTGCGGCGCGCCTACCAGCGCCATGTGGCGATCTTCCAGCAGACCATCCCGGATTCGCAGCTGACCGCGGCGCAGTTCGTGGTGCTGTGCGCGGTCAGGGACCGCCAGCCGTGTTCGATGAACGAGGTGGTGCGCGCCACCGCCATCGACCAGGCCACGGTGCGGGGCATCATCGACCGGCTGAAGTCGCGTGAGCTGATTGCGGTGTCGCACGATCCCAATGACCGGCGCAAGGTGGTGGTGACGGTCACGCCCGACGGGCTGGCACTGATCGACGAGACCGTGCCGTTTGCGAAGGAGATCTCGGAGCAGACCTTCGGCAGCCTGAATCCGGCCGAGCGTGTGGCGGTGACTTACCTGCTGCGCAAGATGAGTGAGATCGACGAGGGGAACGGCGTCTAGGGTCCACGGACGCCGAGGGTTTTCTCCCCTCTCCCGCTTTGAACTGACCCCCAGAAGTTGGAGACAACTTTTTGGGGTTTTTACATGGCAAAGTACACCGAGC
>NZ_JBYTEG010000042.1:1716-5061 GCF_058792255.1 Cupriavidus sp. CPT47-8839-RL05A
CCATTTGGCATTGCCAAGCGATCGCAAGATCGGCTGTTCTTTAAAAATATGGGATGTAGTAAAGGTGTCGCGAAGCGTTGATGAGACGCTGCAGTACAAAACGCGATACCGGGTTGTGATTGTATCAACCAAAATGTATTTAAGTGATCGAAAGATGACTTGGAATACGGCACAAATGCGAGAACTCATCCTGTAGCGACTGTTTCGAGCAATCGAGACACACTCGTTATAGGGTCAAGCGAACAAGTGCATGTGGTGGATGCCTTGGCGATCACAGGCGATGAAGGACGCGGTAGCCTGCGAAAAGCTTCGGGGAGCTGGCAAACAAGCTTTGATCCGGAGATGTCCGAATGGGGAAACCCGGCCCGAATGGGTCATCCCACACTGAATTCATAGGTGTGGGAAGCGAACGCGGCGAACTGAAACATCTAAGTAGCTGCAGGAACAGAAATCAACCGAGATTCCCAAAGTAGTGGCGAACGAAATGGGAAGAGCCTTGTACTCTTTAGCAGTGGTGTTAGCAGAACGGGATGGAAAGCCCGGCCATAGCAGGTGATAGCCCTGTATGCGAAAACACGATTGTGGAACTAGGTGTACGACAAGTAGGGCGGGACACGTGAAATCCTGTCTGAAGATGGGGGGACCATCCTCCAAGGCTAAATACTCGTGATCGACCGATAGTGAACCAGTACCGTGAGGGAAAGGCGAAAAGAACCCCGGGAGGGGAGTGAAATAGATCCTGAAACCGCATGCATACAAACAGTCGGAGCCTGGAAACGGGTGACGGCGTACCTTTTGTATAATGGGTCAGCGACTTACATTCAGTGGCAAGCTTAACCGATTAGGGAAGGCGTAGCGAAAGCGAGTCCGAACAGGGCGTTGAGTCGCTGGGTGTAGACCCGAAACCAGATGATCTATCCATGGCCAGGTTGAAGGTGCGGTAACACGTACTGGAGGACCGAACCCACTAACGTTGAAAAGTTAGGGGATGAGCTGTGGATAGGGGTGAAAGGCTAAACAAATCTGGAAATAGCTGGTTCTCTCCGAAAACTATTTAGGTAGTGCCTCGTGTCTCACCTTCGGGGGTAGAGCACTGTCATGGTTGGGGGGTCTATTGCTGATTACCCCGCCATAGCAAACTCCGAATACCGAAGAGTGCAATCACGGGAGACAGACATCGGGTGCTAACGTCCGGTGTCAAGAGGGAAACAACCCAGACCGCCAGCTAAGGTCCCCAAATATAGCTAAGTGGGAAACGAAGTGGGAAGGCTAAAACAGTCAGGAGGTTGGCTTAGAAGCAGCCACCCTTTAAAGAAAGCGTAATAGCTCACTGATCGAGTCGTCCTGCGCGGAAGATGTAACGGGGCTAAGCTATATACCGAAGCTGCGGACGCACAGCAATGTGCGTGGTAGGAGAGCGTTCTGTAAGCCTGTGAAGGTGTCTTGTAAAGGATGCTGGAGGTATCAGAAGTGCGAATGCTGACATGAGTAGCGATAAAGGGGGTGAAAGGCCCCCTCGCCGTAAGCCCAAGGTTTCCTACGCAACGTTCATCGGCGTAGGGTGAGTCGGCCCCTAAGGCGAGGCAGAGATGCGTAGCTGATGGGAAGCAGGTTAATATTCCTGCACCGTCGTATGATGCGATGGGGGGACGGATCGCGGAAGGTTGTCCGGGTGTTGGAAGTCCCGGTCCCTGCATTGGAGAAGGCGCTCAGGCAAATCCGGGCGCGGGATTCAAGGATGTGGGGCGAGCGGCCTAGTGCTGCGAAGCAATTGGAAGTGGTTCCAAGAAAAGCCTCTAAGCTTCAGTCATACGAGACCGTACCGCAAACCGACACAGGTGGGCGAGATGAGTATTCTAAGGCGCTTGAGAGAACTCGGGAGAAGGAACTCGGCAAATTGGTACCGTAACTTCGGGATAAGGTACGCCCTGGTAGCTTGACTGGCCTGCGCCAGAAGGGTGAAGGGGTTGCAATAAAATGGTGGCTGCGACTGTTTAATAAAAACACAGCACTCTGCAAACACGAAAGTGGACGTATAGGGTGTGACGCCTGCCCGGTGCCGGAAGATTAAATGATGGGGTGCAAGCTCTTGATTGAAGTCCCGGTAAACGGCGGCCGTAACTATAACGGTCCTAAGGTAGCGAAATTCCTTGTCGGGTAAGTTCCGACCTGCACGAATGGCGTAACGATGGCCACACTGTCTCCTCCCGAGACTCAGCGAAGTTGAAGTGTTTGTGATGATGCAATCTCCCCGCGGCTAGACGGAAAGACCCCATGAACCTTTACTGTAGCTTTGCATTGGACTTTGAACCGATCTGTGTAGGATAGGTGGGAGGCTTTGAAGCGTGGACGCTAGTTCACGTGGAGCCGTCCTTGAAATACCACCCTGGTTTGTTTGAGGTTCTAACCTTGGCCCGTGAATCCGGGTCGGGGACAGTGCATGGTAGGCAGTTTGACTGGGGCGGTCTCCTCCCAAAGTGTAACGGAGGAGTTCGAAGGTACGCTTGGTACGGTCGGACATCGTACCTAAAGTGCAATGGCAAAAGCGTGCTTAACTGCGAGACCGACAAGTCGAGCAGGTGCGAAAGCAGGACATAGTGATCCGGTGGTTCTGAATGGAAGGGCCATCGCTCAACGGATAAAAGGTACTCTGGGGATAACAGGCTGATACCGCCCAAGAGTTCATATCGACGGCGGTGTTTGGCACCTCGATGTCGGCTCATCTCATCCTGGGGCTGTAGCCGGTCCCAAGGGTATGGCTGTTCGCCATTTAAAGAGGTACGTGAGCTGGGTTTAAAACGTCGTGAGACAGTTTGGTCCCTATCTGCCGTGGGCGTTGGAATCTTGACGGGGGCTGCTCCTAGTACGAGAGGACCGGAGTGGACGTACCGCTGGTGTACCTGTTGTCTCGCCAGAGGCATCGCAGGGTAGCTATGTACGGAAGAGATAACCGCTGAAAGCATCTAAGCGGGAAACTCGCCTGAAGATGAGGATTCCCTGGAGGCTTGACCTCCTTGAAGGGTCGTTCGAGACCAGGACGTTGATAGGCTGGGTGTGGAAGCGCAGTAATGCGTTAAGCTAACCAGTACTAATTGCCCGTAAGGCTTGATCCTATAACCAGTGTGTTTTGCCTGGTGAGTCGATCGCCTTGTGCCAGATACGCACAACCCCAACTACATCCCTATTCGCAGCGTTGACCTCAACCTCAGCGCTGCAACCCCTCATGCCTGGTGACCATAGCGAGCTGGAACCACCCCTTCCCATCCCGAACAGGTCCGTGAAACAGCTCCGCGCCGATGATAGTGCGGATTCCCGTGTGAAAGTAGGTCATCGCCAGGCTCTTAT
>NZ_JBYTEG010000043.1:0-2712 GCF_058792255.1 Cupriavidus sp. CPT47-8839-RL05A
TCGTGAACCGCCGTATGCGGAACCGCACGTACGGTGGTGTGAGCGGGCTGAGGGGGCGACCCCTCACCCGACTCGATAAACGGGAGCGGAAGGGGGCTGTACACCCTGGTGCGGCCGACGGGACTCGAACCCGTAAGCCTGGAAAGGCGGCAGATTTTAAGTCTGCTGAGTCTACCAATTTCTCCACGGCCGCACGGCAAGCCCGGTATTGTGGTGGCTCGGCATCCCGGATGCAAGCGCGTTACTGCGGCGGGCGCCGGGCGCGCGAAAAAGTGACGCCACTGTTACGGCTGGTAACAATGTCGACCTTGCCGTTGCACCTGGAAAATTCCGAACCCCTACAATACGGATTAAGAGAAATCTCACATTGAGAGGCGGATATGAAACGTTGGTGGCTCGCAGCATTCGGTGTCGCAGCCGGGCTTGCTTCCGGGGCAGCAATGGCCCATGTGAGCGTCGGCGTGGCAATCGGCGTGCCGGGCGTAGTGGTTGGCGCGCCCGCCTATTATCCGCCAGCCCCGGCTTACTATGCACCGCCGCCTGTCGTGGTGGCGCCCGCGCCGGTCTACTACGGTCCGCCGCCGGTGGTGGTGCGGCCGCGTCCGGTCTATTACGGTCCTGGCTACTACGGCCCGCCGCGCTATTACGGCGGCCACCGCGGCTACTATGGCCCGCCGGGATACCATCGTGGGCACGGCCACCGGCATGGGCATGGCCACGGCCGTTGGCACGACGACTGATCGTCGTTCGACCTGCGCAAGCTTTTTGAAAGAGAAGGGGCCCTCCGGGGCCCTTTCCCTTTTTCCTGCCGCACTGCGACATGAGGCGCTGAAGCCAGTTCCAGGAAATTCGCCCCCTTGGTCAGAGTAGTCAAATTATTTGAACAGACTGCTCAAAGCGTCACCTCTATCGTTATAAGGGTTTCCCCCTAAACTATCGGTGTGACATCGTGATGACGGCACTGCAACGTGCTGCACGGTGCCTCGACCAACAATAGCAAGGGGAATATCCATGAAGATCACACAAGCCGTTGCTGCCGTCGCAGCGCTGGCCGCGCTGGGCGCGCTTTCCACCTCCGCATTTGCCGCCGTCGGCAAGGTCGATCCGTACCTGGACGGCGCCAGGGTCGGCAAGACGGACCCGTACACCGATGGTGCCAAGATGGGCAAGGTTGATCCGTTCACCGACGGTGCCCGCCTCGCCAAGCCCGATCCGTACACCGATGGCGCGCTCATTGGCAAGCCGGATCCGTTCTCGGACGGCGCCTGAATCGCTGTTGTCCGTCTATGTTGAATGGCCCGCCCAAGCGCGGGCCATTCTTGTTTTTCCCCGCGCTCCGGCGCACCGCAATGGGGCGCCTGTCATGACGATGGCGGGGGTGCGGCGCTATACTTCGGCCTTAACCAAATGAATGACCAGGAGAGTGGCATGCAGCAAAAAACGGTTCTGACGGCAGACGACGTGAAGAAGATCATGGCCGCAGCGGAAACCGAGGCGAAAAATCATCAATGGGCCGTGTCCATTGTCGTGGTGGACGATGGCGGCCATCTGCTGGCGATGCAGCGCCTGGATGGTGCCGCGCCGATCTCGGCCTATATTGCCGGCGAAAAGGCCCGTACCTCGGCGCTGGGCCGTCGCGAGTCGAAGGTCTACGAAGACATGATCAACAACGGTCGCTACTCGTTCATGACGGCGCCGGTGCTGCAAGGCATGCTGGAGGGCGGCGTGCCCATCGTCTGCAACGATCAGGTGGTCGGTGCCGTGGGCGTGTCGGGCGTGAAGTCGACCGAAGACGCGCAGATCGCGCGTGCCGGTATCGCTGCGCTGGGCCTGTAAAGCCCTTGCGCCGGCCATTGTGCCGGCGCATGAAAAGGCCCCGCAGGCATGGCCTGCGGGGCGGCATAAAAGAGGGCATGGCTGGGTACGGTCGGCCCGGCGTGGGGTCTGAATCCCGCCCGCGGCACCAGTACCTGGCTACTGCCCAACACCTCGTTCCGAGGTGGTCCCCACAAAAGTCTTTACTGCCACGTACGTGGCACCCGCGCCCAACGCGGGTCTCGGTCGCTTCCCTCTGGCTTCAACCTTGCGGTATCGCCGCGGGGCCGCGTCATTTCGTCAGGATCAGCTTGCCGTAGCGCGTGACGCGCAGCGTGTAGACATCGCCGTTGTGCAGGATCGGCAGGGTGCTGGCGCCACGCATGATGGCGTCCAGGGCCACCGCCTCGCCGGCAGGCGCTGGCGACAGGCTGTCGCGCACCAGTGCCTCGAGCCGGGCGGGCAGGGCCGCCACCGCGGACTTCACGGATGCGATGGTCGACGGTGCCGCCTTCGCGCTGGCCTCGCGGCGCGGTTGCGCGGCGACCTCGACGCGGCGCAGCGACAGCCGGCGGCGGGTGACTTCACGCGGTTGCGACAGCGGCAGGGAAAGTGTGCTCATCTTCTGGCTCCGTTCTGCAAAAAGGGCGCGCCGGCTATGGCGCAGTCGATGGAAAGATATTAAATGAGAATTGTTATCATTACAATAGCCTCTGGATAAGATTCGCGGAACGACCATGTGCGGTTGGAAGGGGCGCCAGAGGCGGCGCAGCACAGGCTGGCGCAATGACTCGGCGGCATCAACGACAAAGGGCACCTGAGGTGTAATGCCGTTCAGTTAAGGTCCTTCTTCAGGTACCGAACGGTGTAGCGAGAAGGTCGCGACTTAACGATCCG
>NZ_JBYTEG010000044.1:0-2394 GCF_058792255.1 Cupriavidus sp. CPT47-8839-RL05A
ACGCGCTACAAGAGCGTGATGCAGCGCTGGCCGGATTCGATCGCCAAGGGCGCTGAGTTCACCATGCCGGTGGCGAAATAAGCGGCAACGATGATGACGAGAACAGCGACAGAGACATTCGACTACATCATCGTGGGGGCCGGTTCGGCCGGCTGTGTCCTGGCGAACCGCCTGACACAGGATGCGGACGTCAGCGTGCTGCTGCTGGAGGCCGGCGGCAAGGACGACTACCACTGGATCCATATCCCGGTGGGCTACCTGTACTGCATCGGCAACCCGCGCACCGACTGGCTCTATCGCACCGAGGCCGAGGCCGGGCTGAACGGCCGCTCGCTGGGCTATCCGCGCGGGCGCGTGCTGGGCGGTTGCTCGTCGATCAACGGCATGATCTATATGCGCGGCCAGCGCGAGGATTATGACGAGTGGGCGCGGCTCACCGGCGACGATGGCTGGCGCTGGGACAATGTGCTGCCGCTGTTCAAGCGCAGCGAGGACCATCACCGCGGCCCGAGCGAATTCCATGGCGCGGGCGGCGAATGGCGCGTGGAAGGGCAGCGCCTGCGCTGGGACATCCTGGAGCGCTTTGCCGATGCCGCCGAAGAGGCGGGGATTCCGCGCACGGAGGATTTCAACCGCGGCGACAACTTCGGCGTCGGCTATTTCGAAGTGAACCAGCGCCGCGGCATCCGCTGGAACACGGCCAAGGCCTTCCTGCGGCGTGCGTCGGAGCGTCCCAACCTGACCATTGTCACCGGGGCGCAGGTGAGCGGGCTGACCTTCGACGGGCGCCGCTGCACCGGCGTGAACTATATCGGCGGCGGCCGTCCGCACACGGTGGCGGCCACGCAGGAAGTGATCCTGGCCGCGGGCGCGGTCAATACGCCGCAGCTGCTGGAGCTGTCGGGCATCGGCCAGGCCGAGCGCCTGCAGGCGCTGGGTATCCCGGTGCGCCATGCGCTCGCCGGCGTGGGCGAGAACCTGCAGGACCACCTGCAGCTGCGCTCGGTGGTGAAGGTCAGCGGCGTGCGCACGCTCAACACGCGCGCCGCGAGCCTGTGGGGAAAGTTCTGCATCGGCGTGCAGTACGCCTTCAACCAGAGCGGGCCGATGAGCATGGCGCCGTCGCAGCTGGGCGCCTTTGCGCGCTCGGACCCGGCGCAGGCGCGGCCGAACGTGGAGTACCACGTGCAGCCCTTGTCGCTGGACAAGTTCGGCGACCCGCTGCATGCGTTCAATGCCTTTACCGCGAGTGCCTGCAACCTGCGGCCGACCTCGCGCGGCAGCGTCCATGTCGGCAGCGCGGATTTCCGCCAGGCGCCGGTGATCGCGCCGAACTACCTGGCGACCGACGAGGATCGGAAGGTCGCGGCCGACTCCATCCGGCTCACGCGCCGCATCGTGGCATCGCCGGCGCTGGCGCCGTTCCAGCCCGAGGAATGGCTGCCGGGTGCGGCATTCCAGACCGACGAACAACTGGCCGAAGCGGCCGGCAATATCGGCACCACCATCTTCCATCCGGTGGGCACCTGCAAGATGGGCCGCGCCGACGACCCGATGGCCGTGGTCGACCATCGCCTGCGCGTGCTGGGCATCGACGGCCTGCGCGTGGTCGATGCCTCGGTGATGCCGCTGATCACGTCGGGCAACACCAATTCGCCGACCATCATGATCGCCGAGCGCGCGAGCGACCTGATCCGCGAAGACCGCCGGCAGGGCCGGGCGGCGGCGGAAGTCGTGGTGCAACCGGCGCCGGCGGCAGCCGCTGCAGGCGCCTGACATGAGCGCGCCACTCGATCGCGGGCGGGGCCGTGACCGAGTGGCGCAGCCTGCTCATGTGCGCTTGCAAAAAAACTGACACTTGGTTCATGTTTCATAGTGCAAACCCCGATGTTTTGCGATGCAACAGGCGCACACAATAGACGCCTCACAGGGTGCGTCGGCAGCACATCGAAGCCATCGCCGCAACCTGCGCGGGAGCCGCCCCGCACCAAAACAGAAAGCCGCAGCAGGGCCGCAACCATGGCCAGCCTGGCGGAACAAGCGGCAGCAAGGGCCTACAAGGCCGGTTCGGACCATTGTCAGTGCCGGGCATCACCCCGGCAGTTCAGCAAGAGGGCGGGCAGGAGACATGAACCAGCTGGAAACCATCCTGGAAACGCGGAACCTCACCAAGGAGTTCAAGGGGTTCACGGCGGTGAGCGACGTCAACCTGCAGGTGCGCCGCGGGTCGATCCATGCGTTGATCGGCCCCAACGGCGCCGGCAAGACGACTTGCTTCAACCTGCTCACCAAGTTCCTGGAGCCGACCACCGGCACCATCCTTTTCAACGGCATCGACATCACCCGTGAAAAGCCCGCGCAGATCGCGCGGCGCGGCGTGATCCGTTCGTTCCA
>NZ_JBYTEG010000045.1:0-1885 GCF_058792255.1 Cupriavidus sp. CPT47-8839-RL05A
ATCGAGTCGGGTGAGGGGTCGCCCCCTCAGCCCGCTCACACCACCGTACGTGCGGTTCCGCATACGGCGGTTCACGAACGAGACTGCAAGCGCCGCTGAGTATCCAGCAGCGAGACCAGCCCCATGGCGTCGAAGTAGCTCTTTGGATAGGCTGCGCCCATGTGGCTGGCCCCGGCATTCCACCATGGGCCTTGCCCATTGCGGGCCGAGCGCCACGCGCGGTCCTCCGTTAAGCCCTGTCGACGCAGCATCACAGTGCGGGTAGCGCGGCTCTTGGCTTGCCGCCACATTACGCAGCGCAGCCGCCGCCGCACCCACCCGTCTAGTGTCTCCAACACGCCTTTCGCTTCCGTGTATTGGAAGTACCCAATCCACCCGCGCAGCACCGGATTCAGCACCGCTATCGTGTGAGCCGGGCTCCTTCCTCGCCCCTTACGCATCAGCTCCTTGATTCGCCCGGTCAGTCTTTGCAGACTCTCCGGGGCGATACGCAGCTTGGCCTGACGATGTGCGGTCACGCTGTAGCCCAGGAACTTGCGCACCCACGGGCGCCCGCACGTACTCTTGCCTTCGTTGACCTGCAGTTTCAGCCGTTCCGCAAGGAACGCCGTCATCCCAGCCAACAGCTTTTGCCCCGCCGCTTTGCTTCGGACGTAGATATTGCAGTCATCTGCGTAGCGACAGAACGACAGCCCCCGCTTCTCCAGTTCACGGTCCCAATCCGTCAGCAGGATGTTCGACAGCAGTGGCGACAGCGGTCCGCCCTGCGGCGTGCCCTGCCTCCTTGCCTCGACCACCCCGCCACGCATCAGCCCCGCTTCCAGATACCGCCGGATCAGCTTGAGCACCCGGGAATCCTTCACTTGTCGGGCCACCCGCGCCATCAGGATGTCGTGGTTGACCCGATCGAAGAACTTCTCCAGGTCAATGTCCACCACCCAGCGCCGGCCTTCCTGCACGTACCGCTGTGCCTGCAAGACCGCCTGCTGGGCGCTGCGCCCCGGCCGGAAGCCGTAGCTCGACTCGGAGAACCCCGGTTCGTAGATCGGTTGGAGAACTTGCAGCAGCGCCTGCTGGATCAGCCGGTCCACCACCGTCGGGATGCCCAGTGTTCTCACCCCGCCCGCGGGCTTGGGAATGTCCACCGCACGCACCGCTTGCGGGATGTACTGGCCGGCCAGCAACGCCGCCTTGACGCTCGGCCAACTCACCTTCAGCCAGTCCCGCAACGCCGTCACCTCCAGGGCATCCACCCCGGCCGCGCCGCCATTGCCGACCACCTTCCGGTACGCCAGCCGCATGTTGCTTCTCTCGACCACCGCCTCCATCAGCGATGGCGCCTGCGCTTTCGTTTGCCCAACAGCCGCCGTGCCAGCCTCCGCACCCCCATCGGCCCCAGGCAGGTTCCGCCCGCCTTCCTCCGCTGTGGGCTGCACTCGTTCGTGCATTTGGGCTTCGTCGGTAAGCATCGAGGTCTGTCGTCCTAATCGCGCTCGTTCGTGTTCGGCCCTTCAGCGCCAACTGCGCGCCTAATATAGCCTCTGCTGACTTCTGCACCGCCATCCCAGCGCCTCTCGACGCCGGTAGCACACCATGGCAGCAGTGCAGATCTCCCCGGGTATGACGCACCCACCTTCACGCTTATGCCTGTCGGATATACGCCGCATCGTTCCGTGCAAGTACTGGGCTTTGGCAATTTTGGCGGCCTCACCCCGCTGCGTCGCCTCGTATCCGCTTCCTGTTCGTCAGGCCAGCGCTTTGCCTCGGGCTTCCTTCAGACCCCCAGTCGCCCGGGGAACCCTTGCCTCTGGCTAACACTTCCCCTTGCCGGGTGTGTAGGGGACTTCCACCCCCAAGTAGGTGCGCCCTGCCGGGCGCACCAAAA
>NZ_JBYTEG010000046.1:0-1433 GCF_058792255.1 Cupriavidus sp. CPT47-8839-RL05A
TGAACTGACCCCCAGAAGTTGGAGACAACTTTTTGGGGTTTTTACATGGCAAAGTACACCGAGCAGTTCAAGCTGCAGGTCGTTCAGGAGTATCTGTCTGGGGATGAGGGTTTCCGGCTGCTGGCGCAGCGGCATACGCTGGACCGAGGCACCCTGCGTGAATGGGTGGCGGCCTACCGGCACCATGGGATCGCGGGCCTGAGGGGCAAGCGGGTTCTGTATACGGCGGCCTTCAAGCTGTCGGTTTTGCAGCACATGCGCGCTGAGGGGCTGTCGTTGCGGCAGGCGGCGGCGCGGTTCAATATCCGAGGCTACGGCGTCGTTGCTATATGGCAGCGACGGTATGATGCCGGGGGAGAGGAAGCCCTTTCGTCACGACGAACCCGCAATAGCCAGCCCATGCAAAAGCCACCGACTCCCAAGCCCAAGCAGGATAAAGAGCGTACCCGCGAAGAACTGATCGACGAGGTCAACTATCTGCGCGCGGAGGTGGCGTACCTAAAAAAGCTGGATGCCCTGGTTCAGGCGAAGAGAAGCGCTGCGCAGCAGAAAAAGCGCAAGTAGTGCTTGAGCTCAGGGCGCAATTCCCGTTGGCGACGCTGCTGAAGGTGGCCACGCTATCGTCGAGCACGTTCTACTACCAGAGGAAGGCGCTCCAGAGCGGTGACAAGAACCAGGATCTCAAGGCAAGGATTCGGCGGGTGTTCGAGACACACAAGGGCCGCTATGGCTATCGGCGTGTCACCGACGCCATCCGCTCGCAAGGGCTGCTGGTCAACCACAAGCCGGTGCAGCGCCTGATGCTGGAGCTAGGCCTGAAGTCGTGTGTGCGGGTGAAGAAATACCGGTCTTACCGCGGCGAATGCGGTCGCGCAGCGCCCAACGTTCTGGATCGCCAGTTCGAGGCGCAGCGCCCGAACCAAAAATGGGCTACGGACGTGACCGAGTTCAGGGTCGCAGGCCAAAAGCTGTACCTGTCGCCGGTGCTGGATCTGTGCACGGGCGAGATCGTCGCCTACGAGACAGCCAAGCGGCCGCACTTCGAATTGGTCACCAACATGCTGCACAAGGCCATTGCGCGGCTCGGACCTGACGATCGGCCTCTGCTGCACTCCGACCAGGGCTGGCACTACCGCATGCCGCGCTACCAGCGGCTGCTGGCGCAACGCGCCATCACGCAAAGTATGTCGCGCAAGGGCAATTGCCTGGATAACGCCGCCATGGAAAGCTTCTTCGGCACACTAAAGGCCGAGTTCTTCCATACAAGCCAGTTCTGCAGCATCACCGAACTCGAGGCAGGGTTGCATCGATACATTCACTACTACAATCACGAACGCATCAAGCTGAAGCTCAAAGGACTGAGCCCCGTACAGTACAGGGCTCAGTTCGGTTCCACCTAGCTTTGACTCTCCAACTTTACGGGGTCAGTTCAC
>NZ_JBYTEG010000047.1:0-1157 GCF_058792255.1 Cupriavidus sp. CPT47-8839-RL05A
AGAGGGGGTAAATTCTCCGGAGCATTCTTCACCTTGACCGACGTCATCTTTGCACCGTTCGCACTGCTGGATGCGATCGCCCGCTGGCTCGTGCTTGTCACGTGCAGTGATCCGGTGTGGCCGCCGGAGATCGAGGCGGCGTGCAAGCCCATGCCCAATGACCCGTACGCCCGCCCGTACGCCGACGACTACATCGGCGTGCCGAGCGGCCCGGATGCCAGGCCTTCCCGCGAGGATCTGGCGCGAGTGTTGGACCAGCGGCATGAGCGACGCAACGCTGGCGCGCTGACCCGGGAGGAAGCTGAAGCCCTGCTTCGGAACACCACAGAACAGGCCACATGACCACCACTTCGCCGCTACCAGCGCCTCATGTCATCTTGATCGAGGGGCCGGCGCATCATGCGCGCACCGCCGAATACAGTGTTTCCGCAGGTGCAGCCGCCGCCGTCCTTCCACTGACATCGGAAGAGTTCTTGGCGGTTCTCATTGGCGTACCGAGCTGGCCGTTCCTCGTCGTACTGCTCGCCGTCAACGTCGGTATCCTGCTCTTGGACGATCACGTCACGCTCAAGTGGACCAAGCGCTGTCGGTTCAGCAGAGCGCCTGCCAGCGTGCACTACAGCAGCCTGGAGGCCGAGTCATTTGAGTTCGTGCAACTGGGCCTCAAGGATCTCAAGTAGGGAGAATTGATGAAATTCCCGCCCAAAGATGAGCGCACGCCGTTCTATTTCAGGCAACAAGGAAAACCGCTGGGGCGCTGGGAGATGGAGCACCGCTTGTCCATCGACCTGCCCACCAGCGAGCACGTAATGGAGAGCGGCAACGTCTATCGCGTCAATTCGACGTGCCTGGAAATCACTGACGAGTCGCAATCTCGGCTGCAGAACGTCGGGATGCTTTGGATCATCTGTTCCATTGCTACGTTGCTCTTCCTTTCGTTTGCGTTCATGTATGCCTACGCACCGTTCTATCACTCTGCGGAGGTGATGGCGCGAAAGGGGAACTGGTTCGCCGTAGTAATTGGCGTGATTCTTTGCAGTGTCGCAGCTGGATTTTTCGGCTTAATGGCCTTCGATCCGATGCGACGCAACATGTTCACGCTGAAGCGCCGCCCCATCCGCCTGAACCGAAAGACCCGTCGCATCTATGCCATTCGC
>NZ_JBYTEG010000048.1:0-1082 GCF_058792255.1 Cupriavidus sp. CPT47-8839-RL05A
GTAGGCCCAGCCCTGATCCGAATGCAGCAAAGGGGATTCCCCCGGCCGCAGTCTTTGCAATGCCTTGTCGAGCATCTCCTGGATCAGTGCGAAGTCAGGTCGTTCGCTGGTTTGCCAAGCGATGATCTCCCCGTTGTATAGGTCCAGGACGGGCGAGAGATACAGCTTCTTGCCGCCTACGTTGAACTCGGTCACATCCGTCACCCACTTCTCGTTCGGCTTGCTCGCCTCGAACTGGCGCTGAAGCAGATTGGGGGCGACTCGCCCCACCTGCCCTCGGTATGAGCGGTACTTCTTGGGCCGCACGAGCGACTTCAACCGCAACGCCGACATCAGCCGTTGCACGGTCTTGTGATTGATCAACGTCCCCGTCTGACGCAGCGTCGCCGTAATCCGGCGGTAGCCATATCGGCCCTTGTGCTCGGCATACACACGTTGGATGCGCTCCTTGAGTTCCCCGTGACGATCTCCGGCCTTGCTTGCCGTGAGTTGGTAGTAGAACGTGCTGCGCGCCAGAGCGGCGATCTTGAGCAGGATTGGCAGCGGGTGGTGCTCGCGCAAAGCGTTCACGACTTGCGCTTTTTCTTTGGCGCCGCTTGCTCCTTGGCCCGGAGCAGGGCATCCAACTTTTTTAGGTACGCCACCTCCGCGCGCAGATACTCGTTTTCCTTGAGCAGATCTTCACGTGAACGTCCGTCTTGGGGCAACTCGGGAGTGGGTTGGACAGGCTGTTTGGGCTCGGACATGTTGGGTGGCCGGCCTTTGCGGCGCGGCATGAGGGCTTCGAAACCGCCCTCATGATACTGGCGCTCCCAACGGCTGACTCCGCGGGTATCGCGCAAGTCGAAGAGGGAACTTGTCTGAGCATAGGACAACTCGTGGCGCCACATATGCTGCAGCACCGTCAGCTTGAACTCGGCGCCAAACGCCTCACGCTTCTTGCGTAGCCCGGCCTCTCCATGGTGCTGCCACGCACCAATCCAGCGTCGCACGATCGAATGACCAATCCCATGCTTCTGACTCAGTGCCCGGATCCCAATCCCCCCAGACAAATACTCCTGAACTACCTTGCGCTTGAATGC
>NZ_JBYTEG010000049.1:0-807 GCF_058792255.1 Cupriavidus sp. CPT47-8839-RL05A
TCGACGATGCTGCCATGCTCCATCACGTAGAAGCGGTCGGCCAGCGGCGCGGCGAAGCGGAAGTTCTGCTCCACCATCACCACCGTGTACCCCTTCTGCTTGAGCATCAGGATCATGCGCGCGAGCGCCTGCACGATCACCGGTGCCAACCCTTCCGAGATTTCATCGAGCAGCAGCAGGTTGGCGCCGGTGCGCAGGATGCGCCCGACCGCCAGCATCTGCTGCTCGCCGCCGGAAAGACGCGTGCCCTGGCTCTGGCGGCGCTCCTTCAGGTTCGGGAACATCTCGTAGATATCGGATTCGCTCATGCCCTGGCTGGTGTCGGCGCCCTTCAGCACCGGCGGCAGCATCAGGTTCTCTTCGCATGAGAGGCTGGAGAAGATCGCCCGCTCTTCCGGGCAATAGCCAATGCCGTAGTGCGCGATCTTGTGCGTGGGCAGGCTGATGGTCTCGTGGCCATTGACCTTGATCGAGCCCTTGCGCGCGCCGGTCAGTCCCATGATCGCGCGCAGCGTGGTGGTGCGGCCAGCGCCGTTGCGGCCCAGCAGCGTGACCACTTCGCCGCGGTTCACGGTCAAATCCACGCCGTGCAGGATGTGCGATTCGCCGTACCAGGCGTGCAGGCCCTTGAGCTCGAGCGCGGGTGTGTTGGATGTCGTCATATGTTCCCCGGCCCTCTCAGTGCGCGCCCTGCAGTTCCGCGTCGACGGTGCCCATGTAGGCCTCCATCACGCGCGGGTCCCTGGACACTTCGGCATACGGGCCTTCGGCCAGGATCGCGCCACGCTGCAGCACGGTGATCTTGTC
>NZ_JBYTEG010000050.1:0-758 GCF_058792255.1 Cupriavidus sp. CPT47-8839-RL05A
TCGCTCATATGCACCGAGCGCACCGGGCGCGGCTGGCTCATCAGGATGATCTCGTTGGCGCGCACCGCGAAGATCTGGCCGTTGACTTCGCTGGCGGCCGGGCTGGCAAGGTAGACCGCCACCGGCGCGATCTTGCCGGCTTCCATCTTCTGCAGCTTGGCCACGCGTGCCTTCTCTTCCGGCGTTTCGGCCGGGATCGAGCTGGTCATGCGGCTCCAGGCGAACGGCGCGATGCAGTTCGAGCGCACGTTGAAGCGCTGCATGTCCAGCGCGATCGACTTGGACAGCGCGGCAATGCCCAGCTTGGCCGCCGAGTAGTTGGCCTGGCCCAGGTTGCCGATCAGGCCCGAGGTCGAGGTCATGTGCACGTAGGCGCCGCTCTCCTGGTCCTTGAAGTAGCTGGCCGCGGCGCGGCTGACGAAGAAGGTGCCGTGCAGGTGCACGTCGATCACCGAGCGCCATTCTTCTTCATTCATCTTGAAGAACATGCGGTCGCGCAGGTTGCCGGCGTTGTTCACCACGGCGTCGATGCGGCCGAAGTTGTCGAGCGCGCATTGCACGATGGCATTGGCGCCGCTCCAGGTCGACACGCTGTCGGTATTGGCCACGGCCTCACCGCCGGCGGCGCGGATTTCCTCCACCACGCGCTGAGCGGGGCCAGCGTCGCCGCCCTCGCCGGTCATCGACACGCCGAGGTCATTGACCACCACCTTGGCGCCGGCGGCGGCCAGTGCCAGCGCGATGCCGCGCCCGATTCC
>NZ_JBYTEG010000051.1:0-650 GCF_058792255.1 Cupriavidus sp. CPT47-8839-RL05A
TGGACTGGACCGTCTCAGCACGCTCGTCGCCACAGGCAGCAAGGCACAGGTTGAATCGCGAATGGTCATCGAGCACCGTCAGCGGATGACAAATCCCGCGCTCGTTGCGCACGTAGCCTTTGAAGTCCATCTGCCACAAGGTATTGGGCTCGGCATGCTCAAAGCGCTGGAACGGCTGCTGGCCCGCGGCAACGCCCACGCCCAGGCGGCCGTGGCGGCGCAGGATCTCGTGAATGGTACTGGGCGCCGGCAGTGCGTCCACGCCGGCGTTCTGCAGCAGCTTGGCCAGCTTGCGCGCACCCCAGTAAGGATGCTCGTCTCGCAAGGCCAATACCTGGCGCTCAAGCTCCGGCGCGGTACGCAACGGATTGGCTGCGGGCCGTCGACACTGGTCTGTCAGCCCGCCCTCGCCCGACTCGGCGTAGCGCGACAGCCACTTGTACAACGTCTTCGGGGCAATGCCCCATCGCCTGGCCAACTCCCGCCGGTTCGCTCCTGGCTGGCTGGCCAGCATCACCAGTTCCCTGCGTTGATCCATGAGTGACACTTCCTTCCATGGCATGGCAGGTCTCCCAAAAGACACTGCCAGCCAGTCTAGTTGTGTTACCCATGTCCCCGAACAGGTGTTACCTATGTCCCCGGTCTATACA
>NZ_JBYTEG010000052.1:0-632 GCF_058792255.1 Cupriavidus sp. CPT47-8839-RL05A
GTTGATTGCGACGTTTCGCCGCTACGGCTTGCCGCACCGCATGACGATGGACAACGGTCCGCCATGGGGCGGCGATTCCGAAGGCCTGGGCTATACGGCGCTGACGGTCTGGCTGATGCAGCTGGGCATCGAAGTCAGCCACTCAAGGCCATATCACCCCCAGACCCAAGGCAAGGACGAGCGGTTTCATCGCACCCTCAAGGTCGAACTATTGCAGCATCGGCGTTTTGCGGACAACGACGAAGCGCAGCGCGTCTTCGACCGCTATCGCGAAACCTATAACGGCAAGCGCCCGCACGAAGCATTGGGCATGGCGGTGCCCATGCAGCGCTATCGTGCCAGCGTCATTGCATATCCGGAGATGCTGCCAGCCGCCGAGTACCTGTCTTGTGACAAGGTCTATAAAGTTGACAGGTCCGCGCGCATTGCAGTGGGCCGGCGGCGCTTTAAGATTGGCAAAGCGTTCATCGGCCAGCGCATTGCCTTGCGACCCACGGCGCAGGACGGCTGCTACCGCGTGTGGTTCAGCCGCTTTGAGATCGGAGAACTTGACCTGCGCGCATCATGATGCGCGCAGGTCACGTGTCACCTATGTCTCCGAACACCTGTTACCCATGTCTCCGGTCTGTACA
>NZ_JBYTEG010000053.1:0-620 GCF_058792255.1 Cupriavidus sp. CPT47-8839-RL05A
GGCGATGTCGCCGACAAGCTCGTGCCGCGGCTTGCCGAACGCGCCAGCTCGCTGAAGATCCGCAACGGCATGGAGTCCGACGCCGAAATGGGTCCGCTGGTAACCGCTGCGCACAAGGCGAAGGTGGAGGGCTATATCGCCAAGGGCGTGGAAGAGGGCGCGACGCTGGTCACGGATGGCCGCGGTCATACCGTACCCGGCCATGAGAACGGCTTCTATGTCGGCGGCACGCTGTTCGACCACGTCAAGCCGGACATGACGATCTACAAGGAAGAGATCTTCGGCCCGGTGCTGTCGGTAGTGCGCGTGCATGACTTTGCCGAAGCGGTGGCGCTGATCAATGCGCATGAATACGGCAACGGCGTGTCGTGCTACACCAGCGACGGCGGCATCGCGCGTGCGTTCGCGCGGCAGATCCAGATCGGCATGGTCGGCATCAACGTGCCGATTCCGGTGCCGATGGCATGGCATTCATTCGGTGGCTGGAAGCGCTCGCTGTTCGGTGACCACCATGCCTATGGCGAGGAGGGCGTGCGTTTCTACACGCGCTACAAGAGCGTGATGCAGCGCTGGCCGGATTCGATCGCCAAGGGCGCTGAGTTCACCATGCCGGTGGCGAA
>NZ_JBYTEG010000054.1:0-527 GCF_058792255.1 Cupriavidus sp. CPT47-8839-RL05A
TGGCATCCAGCAGCGCGATATCCTGAGGCGTGGTGACGATCACCGCGCCGGTGACCGGCACCTTCTGCGACAGCGTCAGCTGGACGTCGCCGGTGCCCGGCGGCATGTCGACGATCAGGTAGTCCAGGTCGTGCCAGTTGGTCTGGCGCAGCAGCTGCTCCAGCGCCGAGGTCACCATCGGGCCGCGCCATACCATCGGGTTGTCCTGCTCGATCAGGAAGCCGATCGAGTTGGCCTGCAGGCCATGTCCTTCCAGCGGCTCCATGGTCTGGCCGTCGGCGGATTCCGGGCGGCCGTCGATGCCCAGCATCATCGGCAGGCTCGGGCCGTAGATGTCTGCGTCGAGCATGCCGACGCGCGCGCCCTCTGCCGCCAGCGCCAGCGCCAGGTTCACGGCCGTGGTGGACTTGCCCACCCCGCCCTTGCCCGACGCCACCGCAATCACGTTCTTCACGCCCGGCAGCAGCTTGACCCCGCGCTGCACCGCGTGCGCGACGATCTTCATGGTCACGGCGACGCTGACATTG